>CAZMVM010000062.1:0-17401 GCA_964569785.1 uncultured Pigmentiphaga sp.
ATTTGCTGCACCGTGCGGGGTGACCTGGTACGCATTCTGGGCGACCTGCTTGCCCGGCGACGAGCAGGCAGCCTTAATTTTGATCGCGTCATTATTGAAACCACCGGCATGGCTAATCCCGGCCCGGTGTGTCAGACGTTTTTTATGGATGACGAGATCGCTGAGAGCTACATGCTGGATGGCGTCATCACCATCGTCGATGCCAAACACGGCATGGAAACGCTCGACCGTCAACCCGAAGCACAAAATCAAGTGGGGTTTGCCGACCGCATTTTGATGTCCAAGGTCGACCTAGTCGACGACGACGCTCTGGCCCAGTTGCGCGCGCGGCTCATCCGCATGAACCCGCGCGCTAACCCGGTGCCGGTGAACTTCGGCAAGGTCGATCTGAAGGAAGTTCTCGACATCCGCGGCTTTAACTTGAACGCGATACTCGAGATCGACCCACAGTTTCTGGCCGATGAACACCCCGACGCTGCCCACGATCACCATGATGGGCACGATCATGATCACACCGGGGATGACTGCGATCATCCAAGTCATCACCACCACCATCATCAGCACGATGACGCCATCAAGGCCTTCGTGTTCAAGTCCGAACGCCCGTTCGATCCCGACCGCCTGGAAGAATTTCTAAGCGGCATCGTCCAGGTTTTCGGACCCGATCTTCTCAGGTACAAGGGAATCCTGTACATCAAGGGATCGACGCGCCGTTTGTTGTTCCAGGGCGTGCATATGCTCATGGGGGCTGAGCCCGGTCGGGCTTGGCTGGCCAACGAGAAGCGCGCCACCAAGATGGTTTTCATTGGTCGTAAACTGCCCCAGGAGATCTTTCAAACGGGGCTCGAACAGTGTTTGGCTTGATCCCGATTATTGGCTACACGGAGCATTAAAATGACAAGCAACACAGCAACCCCACCTACCGGCAAGCCGGCCACCGAAACCCCGGTATACGAGGGCGAACTGCTCACAGAAGAAGAGTTGCTCGCTATGCCGGAATCGGAATACATGAACGAGGCTCAGCTGGCCTTTTTCCGTCACCGACTCAAGGAAATCGAGAAAAGCTTAGTCGACAATGCGGATAAGACCACTGAAAACCTGCGTGAAACGCAGTTCGTTCCCGATCCGGCCGACCGGGCCACGATTGAAGAAGAACATGCGCTCGAATTGCGGACACGCGATCGAGAGCGCAAACTGCTCAAAAAAGTGCAGCAGGCGCTAGCTCGCATCGACTCCGGCGAATATGGCTGGTGCGAGGAAACGGGCGAGCCTATCGGCATTCCACGTTTGCTAGCGCGACCTACCGCAACGTTGTCGCTCGAAGCACAGCAACGGCGCGAAATGCGTCAAAAGCTGTACGGCGACTAACCCGGAGCGCGAATGGATCAGTTTCACGGTACTACCATCGTTTGTGTACGACGCGACGATAAGGTCGCATTGGGCGGCGACGGCCAGGTTACCTTGGGTAATGTCGTCGTCAAAGCGACCGCACGAAAGGTACGCAAGCTTTACAAGGACACCGTTCTCGCCGGCTTTGCGGGTGCGACCGCCGACGCATTCACCCTGTTGGAACGGTTCGAGGCCAAACTCGAAAAGCATCAGGGTCATCTGGTGCGGGCGGCTGTCGACCTTACCCGCGACTGGCGCACGGATCGCGTGCTAAGGCGGCTCGAAGCCATGCTCGTCGTGGCCGACCGAGGCACCACTCTTATTCTTACCGGCAACGGCGATGTCCTAGAGCCCGAACACGGTATAGCCGCAATCGGCTCTGGTGGCTCATATGCGCAGGCAGCAGCCCTCGCTCTGCTGCAAAACACCGACCTCCCCCCGGCCGAGATCGTGCGCAAATCGTTAGGTATCGCAGGAGATTTGTGCATCTACACAAACTCCAACCATACGCTCGAAACTCTGGACTAACAGCCAGTCTCGCTTCACCCGCGCGCCGCCTGGAGCGAAGCGCGCACCACACTAGCAGGAATTCCCGTGTCTGCCTCCATCATGACTCCTAGCGAGATCGTTTCCGAACTCGACAAATTCATCGTTGGTCAAGCACGCGCCAAACGCGCCGTGGCCATCGCCTTGCGTAATCGCTGGCGGCGGCAGCGCGTGCCTGAATCTCTGCGAAACGAAATCCATCCCAAGAATATCCTCATGATTGGCCCCACCGGCGTGGGCAAGACAGAGATCGCACGCCGTTTGGCCAAACTTGCCGACGCGCCCTTTATCAAGATCGAGGCAACCAAATTCACCGAGGTGGGCTATGTTGGCCGCGACGTCGACACCATCATTCGCGACCTCGTCGAAGTTGCCATCAAGCAAAAGCGCGAAGCCGAAATGCGCCGCGTGCGTAGTCTGGCCGAGGACGCCGCTGAGGATCGGATTCTTGATGTTCTAATTCCGCCACCACGCGACGCGCATGGCCAGCCGCAACGCGACGAAAGCAGTACTGCGCGTCAGGTTTTCCGTAAGCGGTTGCGTGAAGGTCAGCTCGATAACACGGAAATCGAGATCGAACTTGCGCAAACCATGCCGCAGCTGGAGATCATGGCGCCGCCGGGCATGGAAGAAGTCACCGAACAGTTGCGCAGCATGATGTCAGGCATTACCGAAGGTCGCACTAAAAAGCGCAAAATGACCGTGGCAGAAGCCTTTAAGCAACTGGTCGAAGAGGAAGCTGGCAAGCGCATCAATGAAGATGAGGTGCGGGCCAGTGCCGTGAATGCAGTGGAGCAAAACGGCATCGTCTTCCTTGACGAGATCGACAAAATTGCTGCCCGCGCGGACACCCATGGCACCGATGTCTCCCGGCAAGGTGTTCAGCGTGACCTTCTACCGTTGGTCGAGGGCACCACGGTGAATACGCGATACGGCGCCATCCGAACCGACCATATTCTTTTTATCGCGTCAGGAGCCTTTCATTTATCGCGTCCATCCGACCTCATCCCAGAGCTTCAGGGACGCTTTCCGATTCGAGTCGAGCTCGACTCCCTTAGCACGACTGACTTCGTGCACATCTTGTCGAAAATCGACGCTTCGCTCACGCGTCAGTATCAAGCGCTGCTGGAAACCGAAGGTGTCACGCTGGAGTTTACCGATGACGGCATTCACCGCTTGGCCGAGCTCGCCTTCGAGGTCAATGAAAAGACCGAGAATATCGGCGCCCGGCGTTTGTACACAGTGATGGAAAAGCTACTGGAAGACCTGTCGTTTGAAGCCGAGCGCCACGCAGGGACTACCGTTACCATCGATACGGCGTACGTTAACGAGAAACTCAACGACATCGCGCAGAGCGAAGACCTCGCACGCTTCGTTCTGTAAGCGTAGGCCACGCATCGCGTGCGCGGTACCTGTTGCCGCGCACGCCGCCAGCGCTAACTCACCCTCGCTATCGCCCTGGGCAACGCACCGGACGCTGACGGCCGCAGTGCGCGAGGAAGCCGATTTTCATGGCCAATAAAAACCTGGCCTTGCTGAGGCCTCCCTCGACGGAACTTATTTACGGATAGTGATGACTGTGTACTGACCGTTAATGCGGTCGGCCGTAAAAATTACTTTGTCGCCCGGCTGCACCCCCTCCAGCACTGTTATGTCTTGTACCTGAAACACCAGCGTCATGGCCGGGAGTTCCAGCTCCGGAATCGGACCATGTTTCAGTGTGATCTTCCCTTCGTTGGGGTTGACCCGCCGTACCTCACCTTGCACCGGAGCGCTTGGCGCTGCGAATGCAAGGCTCATGACGCCCACGGCCATAACAGCTACGGAACGCTTTAACCACACCGTTTTGCTTGAACTCATGCAAACTCCTGAAGAGGTAAGGCCTTATTGTGTCAGCCGTTGTAGTGAGGTCACAGCGACGTTGCTTACGTCCAGCCGCACGGACTGCTTTGCAGGCGACGCCGAGGTGCTCGTCTCCCCGAACGCGCGCTCCAAGTAGCGCGATTCAAGTAATATTCACGAGCTTGACATGCACGACTCGACTACACAGGCTAACATTTCAGTTTGGAGTTCTTAGTGTACTGCTATGGCTAAATCCCCCTACGTATCGGACATTACGGAGTTTTTAACAACTCTCAAAGAGCAAGACCCGGCCCTCGAAGCGCGTCAACGGGCGGGACGCGCACGCTTCTGGGATAAAGAGCTGGATTTCGAACAACTGGAAGAGTTCGAAGAGGCGAAAGTTCCCCAAAAACCATACGTGTATCAAACCGAGTGAGCACCCGCCGCAGGAGCGCACACCCCGCGCCTGAAACGCTACCCGAAACCAACGTTGACGCCACACCACCGATGGTAGACGGCGTGGCCATTGCGCGCCTTTACGGCGAACCCCTGTTCGACCTCCCGCAAGACCTCTACATCCCGCCCGATGCCCTTGAAATCTTCCTGGAAACCTTCGAGGGTCCGCTCGATCTGCTGCTTTATCTGATTCGGAAGCAGAACTTCAACGTTCTCGACATTCCGATGGCAGAAGTTACGCAGCAATATCTCTCGTACATCGAGCAAATACGGCAGCGCAACCTCGAATTAGCAGGCGAGTACCTGCTCATGGCGGCAATGCTCATCGAGATCAAGTCGCGCATGCTGTTGCCGGTGCGTCCCCGAGATGACGAAAGCGAACCGGAGGACCCCCGCGCCGAGCTGGTGCGGCGGCTGCTGGAATATGAGCGCATCAAGGCGGCCGCGCAAAAGCTTGATGAGCTCCCGCAAATCGGGCGCGACTTTTTTCAGGCCAATGCGGTGGCCGAACTTAACATCGCCACCCGCCTGCCTGAAGTTCGTTCGGACGACCTGCGTCAAGCATGGGAACAGATTCTCAAGCGTGCCCATCTGAATGCGAGTCATCACATTACACGAGAGCAGTTGTCGGTTCGCGACCACATGAGCCAGATCTTGCGTCGCTTGCAAGGGACACGCTTCATGGAGTTCGGCGAGTTCTTCAGCCAACCCCTCGAATCTGGCGCAGGGCCTGCCGTTGTCGTCGTTTATTTCATTGCGTTGCTCGAGCTGGCCCGCGAATCTCTGGTCGAGATCACGCAGGCGGAAGCCTATGCGCCCATTTATATTCGATTGTCGTACACCACCAGCGAAACGGAAGTCGACGAGCAATACGCAACGGCTTAATGGGTGCGACCGATAGGACAGACGCACGCCGATTGCTGCAGCTTCCTGAACAAACGACGGGCCGAGCGAGCGCATCAAGGCGCTGCAGGTGGTGCGTTGCTCGCCAAGATCCAAAATGCACCGTCGTGCGGCAAATGGTATAAACGCGGTTTTGCCTGCCCACCTGAACATGCAGCGGGGGGCCTTTTCTGTGACAATCCGATGAAAGTCGTAAGAACCATCGAAGAACTGCGCGACCAGCTCCGGGGGCAGCTGCGGGTCTCCTTCGTCCCCACCATGGGCAATTTACATGATGGGCACCTGGCCCTGATGAAAACCGCCCGGCAGCATGGCGACCCGGTGGTGGTCAGCATCTTTGTAAACCCACTGCAGTTCGGGCCAAATGAGGATTTCGAACGTTACCCGCGCACGTTGGAAGCAGATATCGAAAAACTTGAGCGCGATCGTAACGTATATGTTCTGTTCGCACCGAGCGTAAGCGAAATGTACCCCGAACCACAAGAGTTTCGGGTGCTGCCCGCACGGGATCTGGGCAACATTCTGGAAGGCGAGCACCGCCCCGGCTTCTTCGATGGTGTCTGCACCGTTGTCATGAAGCTGTTTTCTTGCGTACAACCCAAGGTTGCCGTCTTTGGAAAGAAGGACTACCAGCAGCTGATGGTGGTGCGCGCCATGTGCCGGCAGTTTCAGCTGCCCGTAGAAATCGTTGCCCAAGAGACCATCCGGGCCGAAGACGGTTTGGCTTTATCGTCGCGGAATACGTATCTCACCCCTTCCGAGCGCGCCGAAGCGCCGCAGCTTTTTCGCACCCTGGAGGTGGCGCGGCAGGCTTTGGAAAGGGGCGCTACCGATATCTCAGGCATTGAAGGTGAGGCCCGTGACACGTTGACTCGCCGAGGTTGGGCAGTCGACTACGTGGCACTGCGTCGGCAACGCGACCTCAAGCCGCCTACTGCGGAAGACCTCGCGGCGTCTCAACCCCTGGTGATTCTGGCTGCTGCGAAACTTGGTAATACGCGCCTGATCGATAATCTGGAAATCGATCACTACCCGCTCCCGTAAGCACTAGCCCCTCCAGGGCACTCTCCCTCCTTCTGCGCCGGTACCGAAGCTCGCGGTGGCGGCCTTGTGCGGCAAAACACCGCGCGCACCTTCTATAGTGACCTGCAGCGCTTAGCTTATTGAACTGTGCGGAGTGGTCTCATGAACACTGCAACCCTGCATTTGCCCGACGAAGCAGCTACCGAAAGCCTGGCACGCCGCTTGGCGCCACACGTCCTCAGCGGCGGTCGCATCCATCTATCTGGGGATCTGGGTGCAGGCAAGACCACCTTTGCCCGGGCACTGTTGCGCGCCTGCGGCATTAAGGGGCGGATTAAGAGTCCTACGTTCTCGCTGGTTGAAGTTTACGAGCTTTCTAACTTATACTGCTATCACTTTGATTTCTATAGATTTACGGATCCACGCGAATGGCTGGATGCCGGCTTTCGCGAGGCTATGCACGAACGCGCGCTCGTGCTGATCGAGTGGGCCGAGAAAGCGGGGGATAAGCTGCCCCCTCCCGATCTCGAAATCAAACTTGAACCCACGCCTGACGACGGCCGTACCGCTACTCTCACTGCCTTCAGCGAACAAGGACAAGCATGGATCAACGCACTGTTTCCTCAGACGGCGCCGAATCCGAAGACCTAATCAAACTCCGGGATGCACCCCCCGCGGCGTCCGTCAAGCCAGTGACCCAACCATCGTTATCGGGTCTTGCCGCTACGCCGGGCTTGCCTCTTGTGCAGAAACCCAATCAGTCTGTTGCATCCTTCTCGCAAAAACCAGCGTCGCACTTACCTGAGCTCGATCCTACGGCGAAGCGCCGCAGCGTTCCGTTGAGCTCACCGCCTTCCGCTCCGGCACGCAGGAGGTGGCTCGCAACAGCGGGAACACTCTTGCTGATTCCATTGGTGCCGCGGAGCGCACGGGCGGCGAATATCGTCGCGGTCCGAACCTGGCCAGCCGCAGAATATACGCGGGTGACGCTCGAGCTCGATTCGGCTCTCAAAGCCGAGCACTTCTTGCTGCAGAATCCACACCGCCTGGTGCTCGATCTGCACGGCGCTGATCTCAATGCGCAGCTCCGCGATCTCATTTCGAAGATTCAACCCAACGATCCCTACATTGCCAGCGTTCGTGTCGGTCAAAACCAGCCCGGGGTTGTGCGCTTGGTCTTTGACCTAAAGCAACCCATTGTTCCCCAGGTTTTCACTCTCAAACCCATCGCTGAATACCAACACCGGCTCGTACTCGACCTTTATCCCACCATGGTGGACGATCCACTCATGGCGCTATTGGCCGAGGACGACGACCCGATCGCCCGCGTCATTGACGAGCTGCGTACTAGCCCCGGATCCGCGCCGCCGCCATCGGCGTCGGCCGGGCAACCGCGTCCCCCAGCCCCCAAGCTGCGCGAGCAAGATTCAACCACCGAGGCGATCTTGCGCTCGACGCGTCCGCCGCGACCTTCGACGCCATCGAAGCGGCGGCAGATTACCGTCATGATCGATCCCGGCCACGGGGGGGAAGATCCGGGAGCGATTGGTCCAGGCGGAACACGCGAAAAGGATGTCGTGTTGCAGGTTGCGCGGCGCCTTAAAGCCCGCATCGATCGGCAGCCGGGCATGCGTGCGCTCCTGACGCGCGACGGCGACTATTTCGTACCGTTAAACGCTCGCGTCCTTAAGGCGCGACGTGCTCAGGCCGATTTATTCATTTCTATACACGCGGACGCCTTCACGCGCCGCTCGGCCAACGGCTCGTCGGTGTATGCGCTGTCGCAACGTGGGGCATCCAGTGCCAGCGCACAATGGCTGGCCAATAAAGAGAACGCCGCCGATCTCATCGGGGGCATCAATATCCGCTCGCAAGACCAATTAATTGCCAAGGTCTTGCTTGACCTGTCGACCACCGCCCAGATCAACGACTCTCTGAAGCTTGGTTCCTTCGTGCTCGAGCGTATCGGGCGTATCAATCGCCTACACAAGCCGCGCGTTGAGCAGGCCGGATTCGCGGTCTTGAAAGCGCCAGATATCCCTTCGATCCTGGTAGAAACGGCGTTTATTAGTAACCCGGAAGAAGAGCGCAAGCTCCGCACGCCTCGCTATCAGGAACAAATGGCCAACGCCATTCAGGCAGGAATGCTGGCTTACCTCGAGGCAAACCCGCCCGTCGCCAACATCAATGTAGCCAGCAATTAGCAGCACCGGGCGCTAAACGCATTACCCCCCTCCGCAAGCCTGCTGCGTGAGCTGCAGGCCCGCTTGATCCACTGCCGTGGAACCCCCCGCTTTGGTTTCCGCACTTCTCTCGTCTGCCCTAAGCAAGACAGCTTACAGCGCGCGCCCCAACGTGGCTTCCCTATAATGGGGAACGCCATGGCAGTCTCTTGACATTCACGCTCTGAACTCCTTGCGCGCAACCCAAATAGCTGGCGCAAGTTAGCTCACAGACTTTTCGTGCACTTATCGCATGACCCAACGTAGCCCAATCGCCCCCCTGCCCGATTTACTCATCAGCCAGATCGCCGCAGGCGAAGTCATTGAGCGCCCAGCATCTGTTCTGAAGGAAGTGCTGGAAAACGCCATTGACGCCCAGGCCTCGGCTGTCGAGATTCGGCTCGAGGGTGGGGGCATTCGCCGCATTGCCGTATCCGACGACGGCCACGGAATCCCGGCTCATGAGCTCCCTTTGGCCCTGATGCGGCACGCCACCAGCAAAATTACCACCTTAGACCAGCTCGAATCGGTTGCTTCCATGGGATTTCGTGGGGAAGCATTGGCTTCGATTGCCGCTGTCGCCCAGGTACGCATCGTGTCAAGGACAGCAGACGCGCCTCACGCTTCACAAATCGAAAGCCGTAACGGCGAGCTGCGCCCGGTTGTGCCTGCTGCCGGTCCGGTTGGCACGACCGTCGATGTTCGTCAGCTGTTCGACCTGGTCCCTGCCCGGCGGAAGTTTCTACGCACCGAGGCGACAGAATTCGCTCACTGCCTAACAGCCTGCGAGCGTTTGGCCCTGGCCTATCCCCACATAGCGTTTCGCATTTATCACAACGACCGCCTGGTGCGCCAATGGTTGCCTGGAAATATGGCGCAACGCGTTGGCGATGTCCTGGGTGACGAATTCATCGCGGCGGGCTTGGTAGCCGAACAAGTAAGCGGATTGCTGCAACTACGCGGAGTTTTTACCCGCCCCACGGCTTCACGGGCACGCGCGGATCGGCAATTCATCTACGTCAATGGGCGTTTTGTACGCGATCGTACCGTCAGCCACGCCGTGCGCTCGGCCTACGCCGACGTTCTCCACGGTGATCGGCAGCCTGCCTATGTTGTGTTCTTGGACCTGGACCCCGCCATGGTCGACGTGAACGTGCACCCGGCAAAACATGAGGTGCGCTTCCGCGACAGTGGCGCCGTGCACCGATTCGTTAGTGCCGTCGCGCGCGATACGATTGCGCGACCGGTCGACGCGGCCGCGGTCGATGAGGCGGAGTCTGTCGAAAAGATGGCGCCCATGAGTATCCCGCCACGCAGCCATGCCCCCATGCAAACGCGTGTCGACGGCCGTCGTTCGGGCCGAGACAACCGCTTTGCCCAAGCCTCGTTCGCGCTGAACGATCGCGCTCATGAAGACGATCTTGATCGCCACCTAGCGTTTTATCGCCCCTTATCCCAAGACGACGACTCGATTACAGCCCGCTCTAGCGTAGCTGGGGTGCAAGAGCGCAGGTCGGGGGACGCCCGTCAAGACATCGAAAGCAAGACTGCTTCGAGCTCTTCAGCAATGCCGTGGGGAGCGCCGCAGCACGATGACGTCGATCCGCTCGCGGCGCATAAAAGAACGGCTCAAACGTTGTCAGCCGCTCGCGCTGCGGGCGATGACCCGCACGACTCCACGGACGACCCGGTTGAGTACCCTTTAGGGATGGCCATAGGCCAGCTACACGGTGTATATATTCTGGCGCAGAATCGTGAAGGGCTGATTTTGGTGGACATGCATGCGGCCCATGAACGAATTCTCTACGAGCGCCTCAAACGTTTATTGGACGAGCGTGCCGTCCCGCGTCAGCAGCTCTTGGTGCCCGTGGTGTTTAATGTTCACGAAACCGAGGTTGCACTCGTCAGCGAGCACGGACATGCGCTTGCCGAACTGGGATTCGAGGTAACCATCGCTGGCCCGAACTCATTGGCAGTCAGGGCTGTGCCCGAGGTACTGGCGCACGCCGACGTAGAGACCTTGGCCCGTGATGTATTACGCGAGCTGGGCACCGTCGGACAATCGCAGCTACTCACCGAGGCGCGCAACGAGTTGCTAGCAACGATGGCCTGCCATGGCTCGGTGCGCGCCAATCGCCGCTTGACCCTTGCGGAAATGAACGCACTGCTGCGGCAAATGGAAACCACCGAACGCGCCGATCAATGTAATCATGGGCGTCCTACCTGGATTCCCATCCCCTTGTCGGAGCTTGACAAGCTATTCCTGCGAGGACGCTAAATAGATTCGAACTGGCTGACATGACTGAAACCCCACGCCGCCGGCCTGTCATTTTGCTCATGGGGCCGACCGCCTCAGGCAAGAGTGCTGCTGCGGTCGCAATCGCACAACGTTGGCCGATAGAGATTATCAATGTCGATTCGGCCACGATTTATCGTGAGATGGATATCGGCACGGCCAAGCCTGGCGCCGAGGAGCGAGCCAATGTTACTCACCACTTGCTCGATATCTGTGACCCAAGCGAAGCGTATTCGGCTGCTCGTTTTCGTAGCGATGCTCTCCAGTTGATTAACGACATCCACGCGCGAGGGCAACTGCCCGTCCTGGCGGGCGGCACGATGATGTATTTCAAAGCGTTGCAGCAAGGGTTGGCACAGCTACCTGCCGCTCACCCTGCACTGCGAGCAGAACTCG
The DNA here is from genome assembly GCA_964569785.1 of uncultured Pigmentiphaga sp. GTDB lineage: Bacteria > Pseudomonadota > Gammaproteobacteria > Burkholderiales > Burkholderiaceae_B > Verticiella. The sequence continues at coordinate 11,074 of CAZMVM010000062.1, forward strand.
AGGAAGACGCGCGCCGTCTGGGTTGGCCGGTGCTCCATGAGCGATTACGAGCGCTCGACCCGGTCACTGCGGCGCGGCTCGCTCCGAACGATAGTCAACGCATTCAGCGCGCGCTCGAGGTTTGCATACTGAGCGGCGTGCCGCTCTCCGCGTTGCTAACGCAGAATTCCCCCCAAAGAAAGCTGGCACACGATGTGCGAGATCTACACTTCGTAGAAATCAGTCTCGAGCCAACCAGCCGCGCCGCGTTGCATGAACGAATCAAACAGCGCTTCTTACAAATGATGGAGTTGGGCTTCCTTGCAGAAGTCTCCAAACTCCACGCTCGAGGCGACTTGTCTATAGACCTGCCGTCTGTGCGCTGTGTGGGATACCGGCAGCTTTGGGGACACCTCGAGGGAGACTATTCTCTGAATGAAGCCCAGGAGCGGGCGATAGCTGCCACCCGACAATTAGCAAAGCGACAACTTACCTGGCTTCGATCGCGGCCTAACCGACATATTGTGGATTGCGGAGCAGGCAATCCCCAGGCGCACGTCATCGACATTGTCCATACCCAGCTGTCGGCCTTTGAAGGCGACGACACGCCGTGGAGCGCGGAGATACCCCATGCAGCAGAGTCTGCAAATTGACGACCGTCGTTCACGGCCCAATACACAGAGTTTCTAACCCCTATCATGAAGCATCGCCTTAAACGGTGGTTACCTAGCGCCGAGAAAGTTCGCAATAACCGATGGCTCAGCTGGCTAGGACCCACCTTGCATCACCCGCGATTGTGGCACATCAGCCGCAAAGGGATCGCGATGGGGCTCGCGCTGGGCGTCTTCTTCGGCCTACTATTGCCGGTGGCCCAAATCCCGAGTTCAGCAGCCGCTGCAGTCGTTCTGCGGGCCAATCTCCCGATGGCCGTCGCCAGCACCCTTGTTACTAATCCTGTCACCTTCGGGCCCATCTACTATGCAGCGTATCGTCTGGGGACGGCCATCCTCGGTGAGGAACACGCAGAAGATCCGGAAGCCCAGGCTGCCTTAGAGGAAATCCAACGTGAGCCCGATGCTTCGGTGGGGTTGGTTGAGCGCTTCAAGGCCTGGCTCAACAGCATTACCGCTATCGGCAAGCCTCTATTCTTGGGACTTTCCATTATGGCAGTGGTATGTGCCTTGACGGTTTACTTCATTGTGAGTGAAGCCTGGATTCTCAAGACACGATGGGACAGACGCCGGCGCGTGCGGCGCGGCCGCGAGGTGTGACGCGACGGTTGCAAGGGCGACGACTGGCACCCGCATCCTCTGGAGCAAACGCTACCCCTTGGGCCCCGGCGGTAGTATCCTTCCTGGGAACTATCGCTCCCGTGCCCTATACGGCGCACACATCGGGTAGCGGCCCTATGCTCTTGTACTGAAACCATCCACCTGCCGCGTCCAGGCAACTCAACGCTTCGTATTGCATGCCTACCTTATCTAACCCCCGTTTTTCTGGCACCGACCGTTACGTCGCCACCGATGATCTCAACCTCGCTGTGAATGCAGCGCTTACCTTAGAACGTCCCTTGCTAGTGAAGGGCGAACCCGGTACTGGCAAAACTATGCTCGCCGAGGAAGTTGCGCGCGCTTTGCAACGCCCTCTCCTGCAGTGGCACATCAAATCCACCACTAAGGCGCAGCAGGGCCTTTATGAATATGACGCCGTGTCGCGGTTGCGTGACTCGCAGCTGGGTGACGAAAAAGTCAAAGACATCCGGAACTACATCGTACAAGGAGTGCTGTGGCAAGCGTTCGCTTCGGATGTCCCGGTCGTACTGTTGATTGACGAAATCGATAAGGCCGATATCGAATTTCCCAACGACCTTCTGCGCGAGCTTGATCGCATGGAGTTTCATGTTTACGAGACCCGTGAGACGATCGTTGCCCGACACAGGCCGCTGGTCATTATCACGTCCAATAACGAGAAGGAACTGCCCGACGCTTTTCTGCGCCGCTGCTTTTTTCATTACATTCAATTCCCCGATCGCGAAACTCTGCAACGTATTGTCGATGTTCACTTGCCGGGACTAAAAAAAGACCTCTTATCAGCTGCGCTCGATACGTTCCTGCGCATGCGTGAAATCCCCGGTCTCAAGAAAAAGCCGTCTACTTCCGAGCTCATCGACTGGCTCAAACTCTTGCTGGCCGAAGACATCCCTGTCGATGTACTTCGTTCATCCAACCAGGACGCCGCCATTCCGCCCCTGCATGGCGCCCTGCTCAAGAATGAACAGGATGTCCACTTGTTTGAACGCTTGCTGTTCATGGCGCGCGGCACTCGGCGCGGTTAATCATGCTGGCCGATTTCCTCACCCACGTCCGCGCGCATGAAGTGCCCGTCTCGATTCGCGAGTACCTCACGCTGCTCGAAGCCCTGCAAAAGCAGGTGATTCCACCTACTATCGATGCGTTTTATCACCTGGCGCGGCTCACTCTTGTGAAAGACGAGAGCCACTTCGACCGATTCGATCGCGCGTTTTCCAGCTATTTCCAGCAGATCGAGAAGGCGTTGCCCCCTGATAAAGAGATCCCGCTGGATTGGCTTCTGAACAGCTTCGAGTCCAACCTCACTCCTGAGCAAAAAGCTGCCATCGAGAAGCTGGGTTGGGACAAGCTGATGGAGGAATTTCGGAAGCGGTTGGAGGAACAAACAGAACGCCACGCGGGGGGCAACAGATGGATCGGAACCGGGGGCACCTCGCCTTTCGGACACAGCGGTTATCACCCCGAAGGCATTCGGGTGGGCGGTGAAAGCCGCAACCGTAGCGCCGTGAAGGTGTGGGAACGCCGGGAGTTCCGCGACTACGACAGCACCGTTGAACTTGGAACACGTAATATCAAGATCGCCCTTCGTCGATTACGACGCTTTGCGCGGGAAGGAACTGAGCTTGAGCTCGATTTAGACGGTACCATCGACCACACCGCGCGCAACGCGGGGTATCTGGATATTCAAATGGTGGCGGAGCGCCGCAACGCGGTGAAGGTACTCATGCTGCTTGACGTGGGGGGCAGTATGGACGATCACGTCTCGCAAGTGGAAGAGTTGTTTTCGGCGGCCAGCTCCGAGTTCAAGAACCTCGAAGTGTACTACTTTCACAATTGCGTGTACGAGCACTTGTGGCGGAATAACCGGCGCCGCCATACCGAGAAAATCGCCACTTTTGACGTCTTGCACCGATACAATCCCGATTGGCGGTTGATTCTCGTCGGCGATGCCACCATGAGCCCCTACGAGATTACCCATCCGGGCGGCTCGATCGAGTTCTATAACAATGAGCCGGGCGCAGTATGGCTGCAACGTCTAACCCAGGCGTTCCCTCATTTTGTCTGGCTTAACCCCGAGCCCCAGGGCCTCTGGGAGTATCGACAGTCAATCGCACTTATACGCGAGCTGATGCACAACCGTATGTACCCGGTTACCATCGCGGGTCTTGAACAGGCGATGCAATTGCTTGCCAAATAAGGTCCAGTCACATGCTCGCCATCTGAACGACGAGGTGGGTTGCGCAAGACGGTTGAGTACCACGACTGCAGCGCGCCCCGGCCGGGGGCTGATTGGATCGCAGGCCTGAGATACACTCATCAGGTCTACATCCCCCAATCGGCCCATTATTCGAGTTCGACAATATGGCCCATCTGCCTCGAATGCTGTCTACATTCGCCACGTCCGCCTTGGTGGCGTTCAGTGCATTACTTCCCATCGCGTCTGTTACCGCTGCCGACGCAGCAACAACTCTCCTGCAGCCACCTCCCAGCGAACCTCCAACCAAGCAAGTCGACAACGTAGCTGAAAGCGAACTGCCCCCTGGTGTGCGTCGCATTCGCTCCATCGAAGGCATTACCGAATATGAGCTGAACAACGGCTTGAAGGTGCTACTGGCACCTGACCAATCCAAGCCCACCACGACCGTTAACATGACTTACCTTGTAGGCTCGCGCCACGAGAATTACGGCGAAACGGGGATGGCGCACCTGCTGGAACATATGCTGTTCAAAGGTACGCACAACGTGCGCAACGCCCTGGCCGAGTTTTCTCGACGCGGACTCCGCGCCAATGGCACGACCTCGCAAGACCGCACCAATTACTTCGCAAGCTTCGCCGCCGATCCGGAGAACTTACGCTGGTACTTGGGGTGGCAGGCCGACGCAATGATCAACTCCACCATCCTGCGCAGCGATCTCGACACCGAAATGACGGTGGTCCGGAACGAAATGGAGCGTGGAGAGAACGATCCTTTCCGAGTGTTACTGCAGAAAATGCTCAGTACGGCATACCAGTGGCACAACTATGGGAAAAGCACGATTGGTGCGCGCTCTGACGTCGAGAACGTCGACATCGACCAATTGCGGGCTTTTTACCGACAGTATTACCAGCCGGATAACGCCGTCTTGATTGTTTCCGGTAAGTTCGACGTTGATGAAACGCTTGCTGATATCGCGCGCGATTTCGGCCGCATTCCGCGCCCTGAGCGCACGTTGCCGCCGCTTTACACAGTTGAGCCGATTCAAGACGGTGAACGGTCAGTCACTATTCGCCGCGCTGGCGGTGTTCCTCTGGTGGCCGCCCTGTACCACACCCCGCAAGCATCCTCGCCAGAATCGGTTGCCATCGAGGCCCTTGCGCTCATTATGGGAGATACGCCCTCAGGGCGCCTATACCACCAGCTGGTTGCACCCGGCAAAGCAGCTGAGGTATTTGGATTTGCATTCTCTCAGCACGATCCGTCATCCGTTATTTTTGGTGCCCAGCTCGAGCCGTCGATGGACCAGTACACGGCGTTGTGGACGCTAATCGACACTCTCGAAACAGTCATGCAAGCCCCCATCACCCAGGAAGAGCTTGACCGGGCGCGCAACAAACTCCTACTGCAATGGGATCAGATTTACAGCGATCCGCAACGACTCGGCATCGCCCTATCGGAGGCCATCGCAGCCGGTGACTGGCGTCTCTTCTTTTTGCGACGCGATTGGATCCGCGACCTGAAGCTTGAGGAGGTCCAGCAAGCCGCGGAACGCTGGCTGGTTCGCAGCAATCGCACCGAAGGTCGGTACGTTCCCACGGACAGCCCGATCCGGGCCCCTGCCCCAGAACCCGTCGATCTCGAGGGGTTGTTACAAGACTACACGGGAGACCCCGATTATCGCGAAGCGGAGCCATTCGACCCGACTCCTGAAAATATTGATGCCCGCACAGAAAGACGCTCGCTCGAGTTACCCAACGGCAGTGTCGAAATGGCCTTGCTGCCGAAAGAAACTCGTGGCGGGCGAGTTAATGCTCAGTTCAAACTGCGCTTCGGCGACGTGGAATCACTGCGCGGCCAGCGCATGGTGGCTCAATCCACCGCAGCCCTCCTCAATCGTGGCACCAAAACTATGTCGCGGCAGGAAATTCAAGACCGGTTCGACCAACTGGATGCGCGCGTCAGCTTCGCGGGCGGCGGCACCGATGTGCTGGTTTCCATGAATACAACGCGCGACAACCTGCCCGAAGTCGTCGCATTGGTTGTCGATATCTTGCGCAATGCCAGCTTCCCGGAAGACCAGGTTGAGGAATACAAGCGGTCGGTATCCGCGGCGATTGCTGATGCCATGACAGATCCCAATCAGTTGGCACTGCGCACCTTGGCACGGCATGCAAACCCCTGGCCGAAAGATGATCCCCGCTACGTTCCCAGCTTCGAAGAAAGCCTATTCGAAATCGAGACCCTACAACGCGAAGCATTGGTGGCCTTCCACGAGTGGTTCTATGGCGCTGGGCGCATGTACTTCACGGCGGTAGGCGATTTCGATCCGAATGCAGTTCAACAGGCCTTGGCGCAAAACCTTGCCGACTGGCAGCCGGCCCCGCCCTTTCAGCGTATTCCGCAGCCTTATCACGAGGTACCGGCCGAGCGTTTCGTGATTGAAACGCCCGACAAGGCCAACGCTTTCCTTGCTGCCATGGCCCCGCTCAAGTTACAGGATACCGACCCCGATTTCGTGCCGCTGTATCTAGCCAACCAAATGTTGGGTCTGAGCGAAACGTCTCGCCTGTGGATGAGAATCCGCGAAACGGAAGGCTTGTCTTACGATGTTCGCAGCATCTTGTCTGTCTCCTCGTACGAACCTTCCGCCGACTGGACTCTCTACGCCATTTACGCCCCGGAGGCGTTGAGCCGTCTCGAGCAGGCGATCGAGGAAGAGCTAAACCGTGTGCTGGAATCCGGTTTTACCGAGCAAGAAGTCAAAGCGGGCATCGAGGCCACACTGAATCAGCGTCGCCTCTCCCGGGCACAAGATGCGATACTCGCCAGTGCTTGGCTCGA
>CAZMVM010000063.1:0-17378 GCA_964569785.1 uncultured Pigmentiphaga sp.
CGAATAGCAAGGGGCTGACTAGGTCTGCGTGGGGTGCGTGGTCAAGCGGGCCAGCGGTCGCACCGTTGCCGCCGCGCCCGCCCTTGGTAGACCGCCATCCTATCGTCTCATTGTTTGACGCAATTTCCGTGGGACGAGCGCGCAACTCGCCGTCGTTCAAGACACATTCCACTCAATCGTGTCGAGAACGGCTTGCAGATCCGCAGGTAGCGCGGCCGAAAAGCTGACCTCCTGCCCTGACTCGGGGTCGGCAAAGCACAACTGCCGAGCATGCAGCATTTGTCGGCGAGCAGCGCCGAGGACAGCGCCTCCATACAGGGTGTCTCCCACGAGCGGATGGCCTAAGAACGCCATGTGCACTCGTATTTGATGAGTGCGTCCTGTTTCCAGGCGGCACACCACTTCAGACACCGGCACCCCTTCAAGTTTGCCTAAGCGTATGGTTTGATACTGGGTTGCCGCCGGTTTTGGGGCCTTTGGTCGGTCGGCGGACATGCGTACCGGAACGCGCTGATCGCGCCCGATAGGTTGGTCGACCCGCCCTTCCCCCTTGACCCAGCCCTGCACGAGCGCCACGTATTCTCGCCCCACCGTGTGCGCTTGCAATTGGCGTACGAGAGCGTTTCGGGTGCCTTCGGTCCGAGCGACAACCATGAGCCCCGTTGTGTCTTTATCCAGGCGGTGCACAATTCCGCCCCGGGGCAAGTGGCGTAACTCAGGATACCGATACAGCAAGCCGTTGAGCAAAGTGCCTTGCCAATTTCCCGCGCCGGGATGCACGACCAGACCAGCCTGCTTATTCACCACGATCCACTGCAGTGTCTCGTGCACGACTTCGAAGGGCACCGGCTCGGGAGAAAACGCCAGAGCCTCCGGGTCGGGCTGAGGCACAACCTGGATTTCATCCCCCGAATACACCTTGAGTCGCACACTGGAGGCGGGTTTATCGTTAACACTGACTTGCCCAGCCTCAATCCACACTTGTAGACGGTTGCGCGACTGTTCAGGAATGAGTGCGGCCAAAACCTTGTCCAGCCGACCCCCAAGGCCGGAGGGAACCACAAGCATCAAGGCATCGTGACCCTCGTCTGCAGTCAGCTCGTCGTCGAGTTCTAGAGATTCTTCAGGATTAGTCAGAGCCGAGAGGTGGCCGATCATGGTCACAAACGATTGAAGAATAGGAGAATGAAATGATTCAATACTTCAGTACTTGTTGATCTAAAAGCAGAGGAATACGCCCCTTCAAGCAATTAGACAGCCACGAATGAGAATTACTGCGCATGCACGCATATAATCTTTGCGTTTGCTCATCGTTTCCAGGATAACCGATGCTGTTTGCACCTGCCGCTGCCCTCAAAGCGAATCATCCCGACGCGCGCGCCTCGTGGCTTGCCCGCGTGGGGCTACCTGTGCTGTTGATACTGGCCACTTTGCTTGCCGGTTGCGGCCTGTTTAGGTCGGACACCGAAGAACCCGACGAGACGGTCGGATGGAGCGTCGAGCAATTGTACCGGGACGCCAAGAACCAGATGGCCTCCGGCAACTGGCCCGTAGCGATCACTCAACTGGAGCGCATTCAGGCACGCTATCCATTTGGGATTCATGCCCAGCAAGCCATGATCGACATGGCGTACTCGTATTGGCGCGACGGCTCGAATGAGCAGGCACTCGCCACGATCGAGCGGTTCCAGCAGCAGTACCCCAACCATCCCGCCACCGACTACATGCTGTACTTGAAGGGGCTAATCAACTTTACCCCGCCCAACGCCTTCTTGAACCGTTTGGTGGGACAAGATCCCGCAGAGCGCGATCCTAAGGCGTTGCGGGCGTCGTTCGAGGCCTTCCGCGAACTGGTTCAACGCTATCCCGACAGCCGTTATGCACGGGACGCCCGGGAACGAATGAACTGGTTGTTAAACACGATCGCAATGAACGAGGTTTACACCGCACGTTACTACTTCGAGCGCGAAGCCTACGTTGCAGCGATCAACCGCGCCGAAACCGTCGTGGCAGACTTTCAAACCACACCCGCGGTTGAACAAGCGTTATACATCATGATGCAGTCGTATGATCGGCTGGGTATGACCGACTTACGAGACGATACTCGCCGGGTTCTGCTTACCAATTTCCCCGAGACCCGACTGCTCGAATACGGCCTTCCCCGACCTGATTTCAAGTGGTGGAATCCACTCACCTGGAGTCGCAGCTAAGCAAGCGCCTTGTTACTCCGGGCGTTGTTGCGCCCGGGGTCTACATCAACCTACAGCGTCGGCAAACAAGCAGCCAATTCACCGTTCTACCGCCTTAACCAGTGTCGGGGTTCTCCTGCCCGGACGCAATATGCTGCCCCGTTTCTGGAAACTGCCTTGCCGGCCTAATGCTCATTGACTTGCCGGCTTGTCCCCGTACGTTCTTTTAGGAACGCGATCACATCCTGCAGGCTGCGGGTACGGGTAAAGGGTGGAAGACCGCGCCATAAAAGCTTCCCATAGGGCTTTTCCACCAAGCGTCGGTCGCCCACCATGAGTACGCCCCAATCATCTTCGGCACGAATCAAACGGCCCGCACCCTGTTTGAGAGCGATAGCCGCTTGCGGCAGTTGAAATTCGAAGAATGGGTTGCCACCTCGCTTTCGACACGCGTTAATTCTGGCTTCCAGCACGGGATCGTCCGGAGGTGCGAAGGGCAATTTGTCGATCGCCACCAGGGTCAGCGCGTCGCCGGGGACGTCAATACCCTCCCAGAAGCTCGCACTACCCACCAACACGGCGTGCGGCTGGCTGCGCAACACATCCAAGAGCTCACGGCGAGAGCGCTCCCCCTGCTTCAGCAATGGCCAAGACCAACCCCGGGCCTTAAACGCGGCACTAAGCTTCGCGTGCACGTGATCAACGGCCCGCAGCGTGGTGCACAAGATCAACGCGTGTCCCTGACTTGCTTCAAGCATGGGAATCAGGGTGTTGGCAAAGTCGGAAGTGAATTCGGGGTGGTTGGGTTCGGGTAAGCCGTGAGGCACGAACAGACGACCTCGCGACTCATAATCGAACGGCGATTCCCACTGCCCGGTTATGACATCACCCAAGCCTAGTTGCCGGGTGAAATGGGTGAAGTCCCGGCGTACCGCCAACGTTGCCGAGGTAAAGATCCACGCTTGCCCTTGGGGTCGGTAACGAGTAAAGGCATGGGCCACACTCAGTGGCGCGGCATGCAATCGAATGTGATTTGTGGTGGTTTCTACCCACCGTACCCAGGCAGCCGCATCGACTGAGGAAACTTTCTTGGTGTCAGAATTTCCCTTGCGCGCCACCTGAGCCTGCATTTGCAGCCCGTTGAGGTGGTCAGGCGTGGCGGTTGCGGTTGACGCGGCCTCGTCGGCTTCCTTATTTAATGGCATGTCTGGCAGCCAACGCTGCAGGCGCGCAACCAATTCTGGGCCGCGGCGCGAAAGTAATTCGAGATCGGGATGACGCTCGCGTACAGCGTGCAGCACTTGCCCCAGCCGTACGAGTGCATCGATCGTGCTACTCAGGGCCTCTTCAAACGAAGCACGATCGGGTATTGCGTCGAAGGCGCTTTTTTGCCCCGGCATTTGCTGAATGCTCGCACATGCCAACCGCAGCTCACGTGCACTTTGTTCGAGCTGTCGCGTGAGCGCCTCCCAGTCAGCGCTCTCTCGAGAATGTACTCGCCCACGTGCCAGCGCATCGCGCGCGAACTCCAACAATTGATAGGTGGAGACGCTTTCACCCAAAAAACGGGTAGCGACCTCGGGCAGCTGATGCGCCTCGTCGAACACGACGCAATCCACAGCCGGAAGCAAATCGGTAATGCCCTCGTCTTTGAGCGCCACATCGGCAAGAAACAAAGCGTGATTGACGACAACGACTTCAGCTTCTTGCGCGGCTTTTCGCGCCTTCACGACAAAGCATTCGCGGTAATACTCGCAATCGCTACCCAAACAAGTGTCGCGGGTCGAAGTGACGCGGTCCCAGATGGGTGCGTTTTCTGGCACTTCACCCAGCTCGGCACGATCACCGGTTTGGGTTCGCTTCGCAAATCGAACAATGCGGGTGAGTTGATCGACTTCTTCGCGCGAGGCTAGCCCCCGTGCATCATCCTGCGTACGTTGAAGGTGCCAATGGCAGAGATAGTTGGACCTGCCCTTAAGCAAGGCGGTTGATGCGGGAAGCTGCAAAGCTGCAACCAGCTGCGGGAGATCGCGCGCGTACAGCTGGTCCTGCAAGGTCTTGGTTCCCGTCGAGACCAGCACTTTGCCGCCGCTAAGGAGTACAGGCGCCAGGTAGGCGTAGGTCTTGCCCGTGCCCGTACCCGCTTCGACCACCAAGGTGGAGCCATCCTCGAGTGCTTGCGCTACCGCAAGCGACATCTCAAGTTGCTGGGGACGCAGACGGTAAGCCGGCAGGTGTTGTGCCAACATCCCGTCGGGTGCGAATACACGGGTTATTTCGGCTTTAAGTTCTGAGATCGAATCCTCCGTATCGGCTGTAATGGAGGGGCTCGCCTGATCAGTGCGTGCATCCTCAGTGTTGCGTACACCACGAGGGGAACGCGCCGGATCGCCCGGCCCATACGTAGCAGACGGCCGCTCGCCGCGCCGGCTCTCCCCCTTCGCCACCCGAGGAGAAGAATGCTTGGACGATCTTGACGCAGCGTCGGAATTTGACGTGCGGCGGGGCGAATCGGGATGCAACTTGGTTGACGACATGCAAGCGGGAACACAAGATCAGGGGAAATTTTCACATCGGCATGACAAGCCGACAAGGCCCGGACGCCGGTGTGAACACTCCGTATTGTCTCCTATGATGACGTAGCGTTCCGAAACGGTTACCCAGCTTGCCGCGAATTAGTGGCAAAATCGCGTGTTTCGCCATTTCTAGCACCCGCTCGAGGCTTCTTGTAAAAGCATTTAGCGGAAACTCACCCAACACGATGACAGTATCAGCCAACCAAAACTCCACTCTCGACAACACTGCTCACCTTCGTATCTGCGCTCAACTGGCAGACGAACTCGGCGCGCGCACTGACCAGGTTCTGGCGACAGTCGCCTTGCTCGACGAGGGTGCATCCGTGCCGTTCATCGCTCGGTATCGTAAAGAAGCCACCGGAGGGCTGGACGATACGGTGTTGCGGCAGCTCGAGGTACGCTTGGAGTATTTGCGCGAGCTGGAAGCACGCCGCGCCACGATTCTCCAGTCGATCGCCGAACAGGGAAAACTGACGCCAGATCTGCAACAGGCGATTGAAACCGCAGACTCGAAGCAGCGGCTGGAAGACCTCTACGCCCCGTACAAACCCAAACGGCGCACTCGCGCCCAGATTGCGCGTGAAGCGGGTCTGGAGCCCCTCGCAGACCACCTGCTGGCCGACGTCGACGCCGACCCGCAAACTGCCGCAGAGGCGTACGTTGATGCCGAGAAGGGCTTCGCTGATGTCAAAGCAGTTTTGAATGGCGCACGTGATATTTTGGCGGAACGCTTTGCGGAAGATGCCGATCTGCTTAGCAGTATGCGGGAATATCTTTGGAAGAACGGGCTGCTGTACTCACGTGTCGTAGAGGGCAAGGAAACAGAGGGCGCAAATTTCCGCGACTGGTTCGACTTTTCAGAACCCATGCGCACCATCCCTTCGCACCGCGTCTTGGCGCTGCTGCGTGGAAGGGCACAAGGCGTCCTCGACTTACGCTTGGGACTAGAAAGCGAACTTGAAGAGCAGGTCCCGCATCCTTGCATTCATCACGTGGCGCGTCATCTGCAATTGGGAGACGCTATTTTTCAACCTGATGCCACCGAACGCGAACGCTGGCTGTCCGATGTTTGCCGATGGACTTGGCGCGTGAAGCTACTTCCCAGCTTCGAAACTGAATTCATCACGCGCTTGCGTGAAACTTCTGAAGAGGAAGCCATCCGGGTCTTTGCTGCCAACCTTAAAGATCTACTGCTGGCAGCGCCTGCCGGGCCGCGCGCGGTCCTTGGGCTCGACCCCGGCATTCGCACCGGGGTGAAAGTCGCCGCCATCGATAAGACCGGCAAACTCCTTGAAACCGCCACCATTCATCCTCACGAGCCACGGCGCGACTGGGACGGGTCAATTGCCACCCTTGCCCGCATGGCACGCGAACATAGCATCGAATTGGTCGCTATTGGCAATGGCACCGCCTCACGTGAAACTGAAAAGCTCGTCGCCGACCTGATGCAACGGCATCCCGAACTGGGTTTGACGCGCATCGTCGTCTCGGAAGCCGGCGCGTCGGTGTATTCGGCGTCGGAAGCCGCTGCGGAAGAGTTCCCCGATCTCGACGTTAGTTTGCGCGGAGCGGTGTCGATTGCCCGCCGCCTGCAGGACCCCTTGGCCGAGCTTGTGAAAATCGACCCCAAGGCCATTGGCGTCGGTCAGTATCAACATGACGTCAACCAACGCCAGCTGGCCAGGGCTCTCGATGCCGTCGTAGAGGATTGCGTGAACGCCGTGGGCGTCGACGTGAATACTGCATCAGCGGCGCTTTTGGCACGAGTCTCGGGGCTGAATGCCAGCCTTGCGCGCAATATCGTGGCCTGGCGGGATCAGAACGGTGCTTATCGTACCCGTGAGGCACTCAAGCAGGTGCCTCGGTTTGGGGAAAAAACCTTTGAACAGGCCGCGGGCTTCTTACGCATCCCCAACGGTGACAACCCGCTTGACGCGTCCGCTGTGCACCCGGAGGCTTATCCGGTTGTCGAACGGATTTTGCAAGCCATCCAAGCAGATGTCCGCGCCATTATCGGAAAGCGAGAAGCTCTGAAAGGGGTGTCCCCCAGCCAGTTTGTGGATGAGCAGTTCGGCTTGCCCACGATCCAAGACATTTTCTCCGAGCTGGAAAAGCCCGGTCGCGATCCGCGCCCCGAATTCAAAACCGCGCAATTCAAAGAAGGGGTTGAGACGCTCGCGGATCTCCATCCCGGCATGGTGCTAGAAGGCGTCGTCACCAACGTCGCAAACTTCGGAGCGTTCGTAGATATCGGGGTGCATCATGACGGTCTGGTGCACATTTCAGCACTAGCGGACAAGTTCGTGAAGGACCCGCGCGACGTGGTGCGGGTGGGCCAAACCGTTAAGGTGAAAGTACTGGAAGTCGACCACGACCGGCAACGCATAGCGCTGACGATGCGTTTGAACGATGCGGCGGAGCCGGAAGTGCGCGGCGAGTCCGGCAAAGGCCGAAAGAGCGGCCGCCCTGCAGGAGGCCGCAACCATGCGGAACGCCGCCGCGAGCCGGTGAACAGTGCGATGGCCGAGGCCTTCGCCAAACTGAAGCTGAAAAACTAAGCAAGCAGATTAGCTGCACGACGCTTGAAAGTCCCTTCCCGCCTCGTGCAGCCTCTCCGCGCGTGCATGTTGCGTTCGCATGGCAAACGCCAAGCGGTCGTCACTTTTGAAAGTACCGTTTGCCTTAAGAGCAGCAGGGGCCGAGCGCTTTCAACGTATCGCCACTTCAAATCATCAGATGGCCCATGGGCGACGCAAGCTTGGAAATTATTCAGCCAGGGCGTCGAGCTCGGCTCTTGCTTTTACCAGCATGGCGTCGCGCTCTTCCGAGGAACTGAACACCTCACTCTCGGCAATTGGTTGTCCATCGAGGTTGACGCCGAAGCGATGCTCATCGATGGGTACGATCGCCTGGCCACCTAGCTCTTGAATTTGCCTCAGAACAGCGCCCGATGCTTTCGGATCGGTGAACCCGATCGATAGCAAGAGTTGCTCTCCGTCGGCCGCGAGAAACCTGAAACGGAAGGTGCCGTCTTTCTCTCGAAAACTCACGAAGCGGGCGCGCTTGCTCGTCTTGCCGGGCTTCTTTTTCGCCGGTTGCGCGTGTACACGCCGTAACCCAACCGCACGACGCACCTCTTCCATCAGGGGGGCGGCCTGCGCGCGGGCTTTGCGTGCCCCGTGCTGGAGAATATCTTCGATCTCATCGGGATGGCATATCAAGTGATCGTAACGCTCGCGCATAGGCCCGATGCGCTCTTGAATCAAATCACCCAACATCCGCTTAGCGTCTCCCCAACCCAGACCCTCCAGCAGCTGCTGACGAAACGCTGCAGTTTGTTCGGGGCTGGCAAAAGCCTGGTAAATGGGGAGCAGATTCGATTCATCTGCATCTTTGGGCTCACCCGGTTCGCGCGAGTCAGTCACGATGCGGGCAATCGCATCGCGCATGGCCCGCTCCCCACCCTCGAAGAGCGGGATGGTGTTGTTATAGCTCTTTGACATCTTGCGCCCGTCGAGGCCCGGTAATGTAGCCACAGCGTCGTCAATAACCGCCTCGGGCAAGGTGAAGATGTCGCGACTATTGCCATACAAGTGATTAAAGCGCTGCGCGATATCGCGTGTCATTTCGATGTGCTGGAGCTGATCGCGTCCCACGGGCACCAAGTCGGCATTGAAGATGAGAATATCCGCGGCCATCAAAACGGGATACGAGAATAACCCCATCGTGACGCCATCGTCCGGCTCACTGCCTTGGGCCAGGTTCTGGTCCACGGCGGCCTTGTATGCGTGAGCACGGTTCATCAACCCCTTGGCCGTGACGCACGTAAGCACCCAGCAAAGCTCGGTCACTTCCGGCAGATCGGACTGGCGGTAGAAGGTGACGCGTTCGGGATCCAGCCCGGCAGCTAGCCAGGTGGCAGCGATCTCGAGGCGTGATCGCTCGATGCGCGCGGGATCATGACACTTGATCAACGCATGGTAATCGGCCAGAAAGAAGAAAGCGTCAACACCGGCCTCCTCGCTCGAGGCGATAGCCGGTCGAATTGCACCCACATAGTTACCCAAGTGCGGTGTGCCGGTAGTGGTAATACCCGTTAATACCCGTTTGCTCATTTGTTTCGCTTGCCGCTCAACGCAAAAGCCCCAAGTTTATCGCGGTGTGTTAAGGTGCAGGCGCCTTGCACGGGGAGTTCTCGTTTTCCCTTGCGATAAACCCGGTATATGATGAATGAGCGACTAAGGCATTGAAGGAAGTCGAATTGGATACGACAAGCACTCTGGAACAGTACTACTCCAAGATCCTAACCGCGCTCGGCGAGGATGTAACCCGTGAAGGTTTGCAGCGCACACCCTTACGCGCTGCTAAAGCCATGCAATATTTATGCAAGGGTTACCACGAAAACCTCGACGAGATCGTCAACGGTGCGCTGTTCGAGTCCGACACCAGCGAGATGGTATTGGTGAAGAACATCGAGCTGTACTCCCTGTGCGAACATCACCTGCTTCCTTTCGTGGGTAAGGCGCATGTAGCGTACATCCCTAATGGCAAAGTGCTTGGTCTCTCTCAGGTAGCACGTATCGTCGATATGTATGCCCGCCGCCTGCAGATTCAGGAAAGCCTCTGCCGCGAAATTGCAGAAGCCATGCAACAGGTTACGAACGCACTGGGTGTTGCGGTCGTCATCGAAGCTCAACACATGTGCATGATGATGCGCGGAGTTGAAAAACAGAATTCGGTGATGGTCAGTTCCGTGATGCTTGGCGCTTTCAACGATAACCCCGCAACACGCAGCGAGTTCCTGGCTCTCGTCCGATAAAGCTCCTTGTCATTCGCGTCAGCGTGGCTCCGATTGCGCTACGCTTGCACAGGAAGCAAACCTGTTCACTGTCTGCACGGCAACCACCGCACGGTACCGGCCCGGGCCTTGACGCCCGGGCTTTGTTGCCATCGCTGCCACCCAGATCGCAGCGCCTGGCCGCGGTTACAGCGCCACTGCTGCTCGATGGGGCTCTTCCAGGTACTCGCGTGATTGCATCTCGATCAACCGCGAAACGGTGCGCTGGAATTCATTAGCCAGTGCACCACCGGTGTACAACGTTTCGGGCGGGCAATCAGCCGACACGATCAGCTTCACTTTATGATCGTACAGGACGTCGACGAGCCAGGTGAAGCGCCTTGCCTCAGACGCGTGACGTGGCCCCATACACGGAATGTTCGACACCAGCACGGTGTGAAACCGGCTCGCCAGTTCGAGGTAGTCATTCTGCGAGCGCGGCCCGCCACACAGCACATCGAAGTCGAACCACACGACGCCGCCCGCGAGGGCCACCGCCGGAACCTGACGATTCTCGATCGTCAGTACGGACTTTTCCCGCGGAACCTCGGCCAGTTGGTCAAAGGCACGGCTTAAGGCAGCGTTGGCCTGCTCATCCAGCGGCGTGTGATACAGCTCTACCTGATCAAGGGCGCGCTTGCGATAGTCGACGCCCGCATCTACGTTGAGTATATCCAGGCGCTCCTCCAGCAAGGCAATCGCCGGTAGCAACCGCTCTCGATGAAGTCCGTCTGGATAAAGTTCCGACGGCGCGTAGTTCGATGTCATGACAAACGACGTACCGCGCTTGAATAAACCATCCAGCAAGCGGTACAAGATCATGGCATCGGCAATGTCTGAAATATGAAACTCGTCGAAGCAAATGAGGCGATAACGACGGGCAATGCGGCGCGCTACCTCGTCAAGCGGGTCGGCAATGCCCTTCACCTCATCAAGCTGTCGGTGCACACCGCGCATGAACTCGTGGAAGTGCAAACGGGCTTTGCGCCGGACCGGCACCGTGGCATAGAAGGCATCCATGATGAAGCTCTTGCCACGGCCCACCCCGCCCCACATGTAAACCCCGCGCGGTGGCTCAGGACGATTGAAGATCTTGCGCAACGCATTAGACCGGCGTGCTTTATACGCAACCCATTCGTCATAGCAGCGCTGCAGCCGTTCCACGGCGCGACGCTGGGCCGGATCCGCCTGATAGCCTCGTTCGGCCAATGCGTGCTCGTAATACTCGGTGACGTTCATAAACGACGATGCCCGAAACACCGAAGCGTTCCGGGCAAGCTGAACCTGAACGGTTCGAATGACAGGGGCGGATGATTGCGCATCCGCCAGGCTTGGTGACGCGTTTAGAAATTGAGCGCGCGCTTGTCCACTGCCAACGCTGCTTCCTTGACCGCTTCGGAAAGCGTGGGATGCGCGTGACAGATGCGCCCAATATCTTCTGAAGCCGCGCGGAACTCCATGGCAACCACTGCCTCGGCAATGAGTTCTGACGCCGTGGGCCCGATGATATGTACGCCCAAAACTTCGTCGGTTTTGGCGTCGGCCAACACTTTGACAAAGCCCGAGGTATCACCCAAGGCACGCGCCCGTCCGTTCGCCATGAAGGGGAAGCTCCCGGCTTTGTATTCACGGCCAGAGTCCTTCAGGGCTTGTTCGGTTTGTCCGACCCAGGCGATTTCAGGCGACGTGTAGATAACCGACGGAATCGTATTGAAGTTAACATGACCATGCTGACCGACAATGCGTTCAGCCACGGCCACACCTTCTTCTTCAGCCTTATGCGCCAGCATCGGCCCACGCACGACGTCACCAACGGCCCACACGTTAGGCAGGTTCGTCTTGCACTCGTCATCGACAGCAATGAAGCCGCGATCATCAAGCTTGAGTCCCACTGCTTCGGCATTGAGGCCTGCCGTGTTGGGCACACGGCCAATCGACACGATGAGACGGTCGACCGTTAGCGATTGCTCTGCCCCTTCGCTATCAGTGTACTTTACCGTGACATTCTTGCTGTTGGCTTTAATCTCGCCGGTTTTGACACCTAGCTGAATGTTGAGCCCTTGCTTGGTAAACAATTTGTAGGCTTCGCGTGCCACTTGCTCGTCGGCCGCAGCCAGAAACTGAGGCATCGCTTCCAGGATCGTCACCTCAGCGCCGAGACGCCGCCACACACTACCCAGCTCGAGGCCAATGACCCCGCCGCCGATGACACCGAGCCTCTTAGGCACACTCGGAATCGCCAAGGCACCGTCATTGGACAAGATGCGCTCTTCATCGAACGGCAGATCAGGCAGCGCACGTGGCGAGGAACCCGTTGCAACAATCACGTGCCGTGCAACCAGCTCTTCATTAGACGGCTCGGACACTCGGATGGCCCACCCGCCATCGACTTGCCCTGAGAACGAGCCCATACCGTGGAAAAACGTGACCTTGTTCTTCTTGAACAAGTAAATGATGCCGTCGTTATTCTGTTTAACGATGGTTTGCTTGCGCTCAAGAAACTTCGCCACGTCGATGCTGACGCCTTTCACCGAGATGCCGTGGTCTGCGAAGTGCTTGTTCGCCTGCTCGAAGTGCTCGGAAGATTGCAGCAACGCCTTGGAGGGAATGCACCCCACATTCGTGCAGGTTCCCCCCGGCGCCGGGCCGCCCTTCTCGTTCGTCCAGGCATCTACGCAGGCTACCGAAAGCCCGAGTTGCGCAGCGCGGATTGCCGCAATGTATCCTCCGGGGCCAGCCCCGATCACTACAACGTCGAATTGCTTTGCCATGATTCTCTCGCGATAGGTTCCTTACACGTCAAGCAACAAACGTTGCGGATCTTCGAGTGCTTCCTTCATGGCCACCAGCGAGAGAACTGCTTCACGGCCGTCGATAATGCGATGGTCGTACGACAGCGCCAGATAGTTCATGGGGCGAATAACGATCTCGCCGTTCTCGACAACGGGCCGCTCCTTGGTGGCATGAATACCAAGAATTGCCGATTGTGGCGGGTTGATGATGGGCGTTGAAAGCATCGAGCCGAAGACCCCACCGTTCGAAATGGAGAACGTGCCACCGGTGAGTTCTTCCAGGCTTAGCTTGCCGTCGCGTGCGCGCTGACCGAAGTCGGCGATCTGGCGCTCGATTTCTGCAAAGCTGAGTTGATCGGCATTACGAATAATGGGCACCACCAAGCCGCGTGGGCTGCTCACGGCAACACCGATATCAAAATAGCCGTGATAAATGATGTCGGTGCCATCGACCGATGCGTTGAGGATGGGGTATTTCTTCAGCGCGGCGACCGCTGCCTTCACGAAGAAGGACATAAATCCAAGACGCACACCGTGCTCTTTCTCGAACTGGTCGCGATAGCGCGCGCGCAAATCCATCACCGCCTTCATATTGACTTCGTTGAAGGTGGTTAAGATGGCGTTTTCACGCTGCGATTGGAGCAGACGCTCGGCGATACGCGCACGCAGTCGGCTCATGGGTACACGTTGTTCGGGCCGGCCATCAAGCCCCACGCTGGGAGGTGGTACGGCAGCAGCGGCGGTTGCGCCAGCGGCTGGGGCGGCCGTGGCCTCGAGAGCATCGGCTTTGGTAATCCGTCCGCCGCGACCTGTCCCGGCTACCGCGGCAGGTTCGACCCCTTTTTCCGACAGAATCTTGGCGGCTGCCGGCGAGGCGATCCCGGCGGCTGGAGCGGCCACCCCAGCTGCAGGTGCCGCGGCAACCGTCTCGCTGGGTGCTTCTTGCGCGGGCGCCGGAGCCGGTTCAGCTGCTGCAGGCGCGGCGGTGGCGGTTGCCTCGGTATCGATGCGCGCAATCAATTCGCCGGCTGTAACGGTGCTACCGTCGCCCTTGATGATTTCCGCCAATACGCCTGCTTGCGGAGCAGGTACTTCCAGCACGACCTTGTCGGTTTCAATTTCAATCAGGATCTCGTCGACGGCAACTGCCTCACCGGGTTTTTTCTTCCAGTTGAGCAGGGTAGCCTCCGCTACCGACTCAGACAGTTGCGGAACGACGACGTCAACCAGGGCCATAGTGAATTCCTTTGGGCTTGAAATGGCAATGAAAGCAAAGAATCTGTTACGAAACCACGCGCACGCCGTCCGTGTTGCATGACGGCGTGCATACCAGCATGTGCAGGCTTAACGGACGAGGGCGACTCCCTTGAACTTGCCAAAGGCCTGTTCGATCAGGGCCTTTTGCTGTTCAACGTGTTTGGCCATATAGCCCACGGCAGGGGATGCCGACGGCGGACGTCCAGCATACCCGAGCTTCTGGCTGCTCGTCATGTTCTCGAAGAGATGATGCTGGATGTAGTACCACGGCCCTTGGTTTTGGGGCTCGTCTTGGGTCCAAACGAGTTCAGTCGCGTTGGGGTAGCGGCGCAACTGCTCGGCCAGCGCTTTGTGCGAGAACGGATACAGCTGCTCGATGCGAATGATGGCGACATCCCACGCTTCGCGCTCGGCACGCGCCTGGGTAAGATCATAGTAAACCCGTCCGGAGCACAGCAGGACGCGCTTCACCTTGTCGTCGATGATGCGTTCGTCGTGCTCGCCGATGATGGTTTCGAACTGCCCTTCCGCCAGCGCCGACAAGGGCGAGGTGGCTTCTTTATGACGCAGCAGCGACTTCGGCGTAAAGATCACCAGCGGCTTACGGAACGGACGGATCATTTGCAGACGCAGCAAGTGGAAGATCTGCGCCGGCGTCGTCGGCTGCGTGATCTGCATGTTGTTGTCGGCGCACAGTTGCAGGAAACGTTCAATGCGTGCAGATGAGTGCTCGGGCCCCTGCCCTTCATAACCGTGCGGCAGCATCATGACGAGACCCGAATAACGGCCCCACTTGGCTTCACCTGAGCTGATGAATTGATCAATGACTACCTGGGCACCATTGACGAAATCGCCAAACTGGGCTTCCCAGATGACCAACGCTTTGGGTTCAGCAGAGGAATAGCCGTATTCAAACGCCAGGACCGCTTCTTCCGACAACACGGAGTCGATCACGGTAAACGGCGCCTGGCCTTCGGCGACATTTTGCAGCGGAATGTATGAACCGTCGTCCCAACGCTCGCGGCGCTGATCGTGCAAAACCGCATGACGGTGGGCGAACGTACCGCGTCCAGAGTCTTGTCCGGAGATGCGCACCGGATAACCGGTTGCTACCAAGGTAGCAAAGGCCAGGTGTTCGCCCATACCCCAATCGAGGAGCTGCTCGCCGCGCGCCATGGCGCGGCGGTCATTCAACACGCGCTGAACGATGGGGTGAACGTTGAAGCCCTCGGGCACCTGGGTAATGCGCTCGCCCAACCGCTTCAGCTCGGCCAAAGGCACCGCCGTATCGGCTGCGTCTGTCCACTTACGATTAAGGTAGGGAGTCCAATCGACGGCGTACTTGCTCTTGTAATCGGTGAGCACCAGGTCAACGGTACGTCGCCCTTCTTCCATCAGGCGGCGATAGGCCTTGACCATTTCGTCGACTTCTTCCTCGGCTACCACGCCCTGCGCGACGAGCTTATCGGCGTACCGCTGACGCGTACCCGGATGCTGTCCGATGCGCTTGTACATCAGCGGCTGGGTAATTGCCGGGGTGTCTTGTTCGTTGTGTCCAAGTTTGCGGAAACAAACCAGATCGATGACGACGTCGCGCTTGAACTCGCGGCGATAATCGAGCGCCAGCTGAGTAACGAAGATAACGGCTTCGGGATCGTCGGCGTTCACGTGGAAAATGGGCGCCTCGATCATCTTCGCCACATCGGTGCAATACAGCGTGGAGCGTGCGTCACGGGGATCGGACGTGGTAAACCCGATCTGGTTGTTGATGACGATGTGGATCGTACCGCCCGTACCATAGCCTCGGGTTTGTGCGAGGTTAAGGGTTTCCATGACCACACCCTGCCCCGCGAACGCGGCATCTCCGTGCACCTGCACGGGCAGAACCTGGCTGCCGTCGGTGTCGCCACGGCGCTCCTGACGTGCCCGTACACTACCCTCGACGACGGGGTTGACAATTTCCAGGTGCGACGGGTTGAACGCCAGCGACAGATGAACCGGCCCACCGGGAGTGGAGACGTCGCTGGAAAAGCCCATGTGGTACTTGACGTCGCCGTCGGTTAGGTCGTCTTTGTGCTTACCTTCGAATTCGGCGAAGAGGTCACTGGGCATCTTGCCCAAGATGTTGACGAGCAGGTTCAACCGCCCGCGGTGCGCCATCCCGATGACAATTTCCTGAACGCCTTGCGTGCCGGCGTGATTAACCAGCTCGTCCATGCACGCGATGAACGACTCGCCGCCCTCGAGCGAAAACCGCTTTTGCCCAACATACTTCGTGTGCAGGTAGCGCTCCAAGCCTTCGGCTTCGGTTAAGCGCTTTAAGATAGTGCGTTTTTTCTCAGCCGTGAACTGAGGACGCGCCATGGTGCTTTCCAGGCGCTCTTGAATCCAACGCTTGACCGCCGGATTCGAGATATACATGAACTCCGCGCCGATCGTGCTGCAATAAGTTTCACGCAGCGCTTTCACCATATCGCGCAAGCGCATGTGCTCGGCTGTGGTGAAATAAGTGTTGGTTGCGGAATAAACCTCGTCGAGATCAGCTTCGGTGAGCCCGTAAAACTCAGGTTCGAGTTCGGGAATTTCGGGGCGCTCTTGCCGCTGGAGGGGATCCAGATCCGCCCAACGTACGCCCAGTGTGCGGTACGCTGCGACGATAGACTGAACGTGTACCTGCTTGCTGGCGACGCTTAAGTTAGGCTGAGCCGCACGTTGCGCGAAGGCGTTAGCGCGTGCCCGCTGTGCAAACGACTGAACGATGGGGCCATGTGCCTGATCGCGCGTGGCCTCCTGGCCATCGACGGCAGGCTGCAATTGCAGCTGGTCGAAATAGGCTCGCCATGCTTCGCCAACTGACGCAGGATTATTCAGATACGCTTCGTAGAGTTCTTCAACGTACGAAGCGTTACCGCCATAAAGATACGATAAAGACAGTTTGTCGAGCACATTTGACATTTTACGCTTCACCTTTAGGGTGCTTCACCCGTGCGATGCAGGAAAAACCTTCCGCGACACGGCCAGACCGAATAGCGGATAGCAAGTTGGAGCAGAAGGCGGTTAAAACGGCGTCGACGGCGAGTACCGCACTGCAACGCCAAAGAACAAACAAATACTTAACCCTAAGGATAACACCCTACTCGACTACTGCCCGAAAAACAGGTATATGCGCGTCGAAAATTTGGCGATAACGTGACAGAAACACAACCTGTCGTCCCAAGACCAGTATTTGCAATCGAAAAAGGTGCGAAAACTTAAAAAAAACCCTGGCCACGCCAAAGCGTGTCCAGGGGACTATGCTACGCAAAACAATGCCGCTGATGCGTTAGCAAGCTAGATAAAATCGTAAAGAAAGTCGTACTCACTTGCCCTAACGCTTCGCGATTTCAACCACTTCACGGCGCGCGGGCCCCGTGTACAGCTGGCGGGGACGTCCGATCTTGAACTCGGGATCAGACAACATTTCGTTCCATTGCGCAATCCAACCAACAGTACGAGCCAGCGCAAAGATAGCTGTAAACAGCGACGTGGGGATACCAATCGCACGCTGCACAATACCCGAGTAGAAGTCGACGTTCGGGTACAGCTTGCGCTGAACGAAGTAGTCGTCTTCCAGCGCGATGCGCTCCAGTTCCATCGCGAGCTTGAACAGTGGATCATTTTCCAGACCCAACGACGACAAAACTTCCTTGCAGGTTTCCTGCATCAACTTGGCGCGTGGGTCGTAGTT
>CAZMVM010000064.1:0-11668 GCA_964569785.1 uncultured Pigmentiphaga sp.
GCCGCGCCGGCAAACTCAGACAATACTAATACTCCCGGATCATCCTCTGGCTGCGACGCCACGTATTCTTTGGCGACCAGGTTCATGCCGTCGCGCAAGGGCGTCACAAAGCCCACGTGGGATGCACGAAAGAAAGAAAACAACATGGGCCGCTCATACGAGCGGTTCAGGTAGCGCAAGGGAGTCCATGAAATCTCGGACCATTTCCCATGAATGCGTCCGGCTGTGGTTTCCAGTTGGCGGCGAATTTGTCGGTAACCCTCCACTTCCGAGCGGGACGACGGTGCGATTTGCAAAAAGGTAACGTGGCCTCTTACTCGGGGGCGGGTTTCAAGCAAACGCTCGAAAGCATTGAACCGCTCAATGAGCCCTTTGCTGTAATCCAGACGATCGACACTGATAATGAGCTTGCGTTCGTCCAGACCTTGCTTGAGGGTGGTAATCACCTTAGACCGTCGCCGCGCTTGCGACAGTTTTCTAACATTGTGGGGATCAATGCTCACGGGATAGTGACCGATACGGGTCGTATGCTTACCGACGCGCACGCAGCCGTTTTCATCGACAGGTAGTTCCAACTGACGGGAGAGGTAATCGGTGAATGCCTGAACGTCACTTTGTGTTTGAAAGCCAATCACATCGTACGTACACAAAGCCTCTACCAATTCACGGTGGGGCGGTATCGTTCGTAGCACGGGTTCGGCCGGGAATGGAATGTGCAGAAAAAAGCCCATGCGATTCTTGATACCCAATTGTCGGCAGGCCTGTGCAAAAGGGATCAGGTGGTAGTCGTGAACCCAGATAATGTCATCCGGCTCAAGGTGTTCGCGTAGAAGTCCGGCCAGCCGCGCATTAACCTGTATATAGCCGAGATAATCCTCTTCTCGGTAGGTGCTTAGATCGATGCGATAGTGAAACGTGGGCCACAGTACGCCGTTGCTGAAGCGGCAGTAATACTGAGAGTATTCACTGCGAGTCAGCGCAACCGTAGCGCAACGAATGCCGTCGATTTCGTATTCGTTCAGCTTTGTAGTCGCTTCTTCTTGGACCGTCCCGTCCCAGCCGAACCACAAGCCCTCCTGTCGGCGCAGGGCATCTAGAATGCCAACGACGAGACCTCCAGCAGATTGTTTATTCATTGCAGGGGTCACTACCCGATTCGATACCACAACCAATTTGCCCATGTTTTCATACCTCTAATCGCATGAAATCGCGGGACACGGGCCACCATTTCAGGTGTCGGGTGTCCGATTCGTGGAGTCTTGAGCAGACGCTCGGCGAGTGTTGGCGTTTGTCAGCACGGAGGATAGCCAACGCACCAGTGCCCGGGGCGACCCCAGTCGAAATAGTGCCTGCGTTGGCCCCGGCCCAATTCGTATGGACATACCGTGCTGCTGATTGGCAGCGACAAAGGCGGGCTCATCCGTTGCATCGTCGCCAATCATGATGGGCGTTTTGCCCAGGAAAGGGTGGTGTTGTAAGAACCGCTTCAAAGCTTCGCCTTTGTTCGCGCCGCGCGGCTTGAACTCGATCACCATCTTCCCCGGCTGCAGCTCGAAGCAGTCCTGCCATCGAGGGGCGAGCTGAGCCGTTTGCTGGATGATAGGGGTCTCATGCTCGGGGGCTTGACGGTAGTGGATCGCCAACGAGAGGCCCTTATCTTCCACGAATGTTCCGGGGTGTTGAGCGGCGATGGTTCGAAGCTCTTCACGCAGCAACCGTAGGCGCTCGGGGTGAACATCAGCTTGATGAAGTTTTCCATTCGTCCCGCGCCATTGGGCACCATGGAGACCGCTGAGCGGAAGTTGAAGCGGACGAGTCAGCTGATCGATTTGATCGGCGGGGCGGCCAGAAATAATGGCCACAGTGCCTTCCGTAGCAGTCTTCAGCCGCTCCAAAAGCCTAATGGTGTCTTCAGGAATACGGGCGGCGTCGGGCGTAGGAGCGATGGGAGCCAGGGTTCCGTCAAGGTCGAAGAAGAAGGCATAGTCGGTCAGCCGCGATAGTCTGTTCGGAGGAGCCGGGAGGTGCGGGGGGGCGGCTCCGAGGGAGGGTGCCTTAGCGCAATGAGAGGAAAGTGACGCGGATAGAGAGCTCATTAGGTGAAGAACAACTTCAGCCTTGTGGCGTGTTTTATCTGATTAATGTATCGGACAGCGAACGATGCTTCAACCGACGCATGCCTCATGGGGTTGCCACCGATCAGCGCACTGACTTCGTCCAATGCTTATGGATTAGGTCGAAAGGCGCAGCACCGAACCTGCCGCACCATCTCATCGCCGGCGTGACTTACGACACACCGCCAACGCTGCAGATCAGGTCAAATCGGCCGTGCATTGTTTGTGCCGCTGAATCAGCCCGCTCTTGATAAGCTCGACCGGCGGCAACGGAAGCGTACCCCGTTTACGTTCATGCCCACTGGCCGACTCGTCATGGAGCCAGACCGTCGCAGGTGCCAGGCTGCAAGTCAGAAGGCGAGGGACCATCTCGCCACGCGCAAGTTACGCTCGTTATGTGACGCCAGCTCGAAAAAGAAAAAGCGCCACCGGCAAGGTGGCGCTTTAAGTGCTTGATAGCAAAATGAATTCTTGGCTCCCCAAGCTGGACTCGAACCAGCGACCTGCGGATTAACAGTCCGTCGCTCTACCGACTGAGCTATTGGGGAAGCGAGACCAAGACTATAACAAGCTTTTTTGCTGAGTGCAAGTGGGCCCTCGCTGACCCCCTTTCCGTCCAACAAGAAGACCGGCCTGCGGTCGCGGGCAGCAGGGTTCGGGTGTTCGCAATGACGGTTACCGCACTGACATCAACGCGAAACTTCGGTCAGTAGGCTGGCATAACCGAGCGGAGGTCCGCTACGCCGCATTTAGTTGCAATAACCATTGCAAAAATCATTGCAAATGCAATAAGATGACCCACATATTGCTAATGACGATTGCGGAAAACTAGACGTGCAGGATTTCGATGGTAAGTCGAGCGTCCCACCTCAGCCATTTCCGGTGGCTGGAGTTGACGCGGTACAGAATGAGCGGCCGGGCGGGCCATCACATGTTGCCTTCGAAGCCCAGCCCGTGTTCGATGTCTCCGGCGAGGACAACGGAGCCTATCTGTTGCGCCAGGTCGCCGAGCGTTTATCCATCAGCCTTGCGCAGGCGCTACGGCCGTTCAAGCAGTCGACCGGGGTCTATCGGGTTCTCATTGCCCTTACGAGACGTAATCCCGCCACCATGCAAGAGCTGATCGAGCTCACGCTGATCGAGCCATCAACGCTGAGTCGAACCGTGGCCCGGATGGAAAAGCAGGGGTTGACCACTTCGGGGCCCGTGGAAGGTGATGGAAGGGCGGTTCTGGTCACCATGACGGATTCCGGAAGAGAGCTTTTGGACGCGATTTTACCCGCCGCTTCAGCACAGTATGAGTGGGCAGTGCAAGACATCCCGCCCGAAGATCTGAAAGTCATGCGGCAAACTTTGCAGAAAATGCTTCGTAATCTGAAGGTTTCCCCGATCAAGTGAACGTTTCAGGCGCCATGGTCTTGGTTCGACCAGTCGAGGAAACGCAGGTTACGAGCCATTCAAGATTCTGCTACGGATAAGTACACAATCTGACATATCCGCCAAGAGGAGAGGAGCGATGGACGAGGGCAAGATCTTGTGGATCAACGGCCAGCACGTTAGCCGGGCCGACGCAACGGTAGATTTCATCGGTAATACGTTTCAGTACGGCTTCGCGGTTTTCGAGGGAATCCGCGCCTATAAAACGGACGCCGGGCCGGCCATATTTCGGCTAGATGCACATATTAAACGGCTGATGAACTCTGCGAAGATCATCGGGCTTGATGTGCCCTATAGCCAAGACGAGATCATGGACGCCTGTTGCGAAATGGTCGAGGTCAACGGTTACGAAGAGTGTTATATCCGCCCGGTCGTGTACATTGCCTCTGGCGGCATGGGGCTCGACTACCGCGGGTGCGAGGTGAGCGTCGGCATTGCCACCTGGTTTTGGGGTGAATACCTGGGCAAAGGCAAGCTCGAGGAGGGGTCGCATGTCATGACCTCTTCTTTTACGCGCCATCACATCAATTCCAATATGTCCAAAGCGAAGGCCAGCGGCAACTATATGTTGTTTCAAATGGCACGTACCGATGCCTTGCGCAAAGGGTTTGACGAAGCGCTATTGCTGGATGCCAACGGTCATGTGGCGGAAGGGTCGGTGGAAAACGTTTTCATTGTCCAGAATTCGGAACTGATTACGCCGCCGCTTACTTATATCCTTGATGGCATTACGCGCAACACCATTATTCAATTGGCGCGTGATAACGGATGGGTGGTACGCGAAGAGTTTTTCACACGCGACTCCGTTTACATTGCCGATGAAATGTTTTTTGTAGGGACAGGGGCCGAAGTGACACCAGTGGTGTCGCTAGATCACCGTCCCATCGGCGATGGTAAACCAGGCCCCGTGACGCGGCAGCTGCAAAAACTTTATTTTGACGCAGTGCGAGGCAGAGATTCGCGCTATTCCCATTGGCTTTCTTATACCCGGCCCGAGGCTACCGGGCGGAGCAGTCAAACCTTGAAGGTTGGCTGACAGCCGCTACCTCCAGCGCCGTAAGTTCGCGTTGTTAACACTTGATATCCCGGAAAGCCATGCGCGAGATTGATTACAGTCTGCCGTATCCGTCGCAACGCTCGCCCTTACTTGCGCGTAATGTGGTTGCTACTTCGCAACCGCTGGCGGCGCAAGCTGGGGTAAGCATGTTGCAAGCTGGCGGAAACGCCGTCGACGCTGCACTCGCAGCGGCTATTGCTCTCACAGTGCTCGAGCCCACAGGCAATGGCGTTGGCAGCGATGCGTTTGCCATTGTGTGGGATGGCAATGAGTTACATGGATTAAACGGCTCGGGCCCGGCTCCAAGCGCATGGAATCCGGAGCGATTTGCTGGCGCCAAGACTATGCCTGCGCGTGGGTGGGACAGCGTTACGGTTCCGGGGGCGGTGGGAGCCTGGGTTGAGCTCAGCCGACGTTTTGGTCGACTTGCATTTGAGCAATTATTTGAGCCCGCCCTACGCTACGCCCGCGAAGGTTTTCAGGTAAGCCCATTAATTGCAGGGCTGTGGCAGCGTATCGCCCCGAAATACCAAGGGCAACCAGGTTTTGGTGCCGCCTTTCTACCCGCTGGCAGAGCACCGCGCGCAGGTGAACGGTTTGTGCATCCGGAACTTGCGTTAACCCTGGAGTCGATCGCACGGACGCAAGGAGAATCATTCTACCGGGGCCCCCTAGCGCAAATGATGGTTCAACACTGCGCGGCTCATGGGGGCGCGCTAACATTAGATGACCTCGCCTCGTACCATCCCGAGTGGTGTGGCACGCTCGCGCAAGACATCAACGGAGTCGAAGTACACGAAATACCTCCGAATGGTCAAGGCATCGCTACCTTGATGGCGTTAGGAATCCTCGATCACCTGGATCTCCTCCAGTACCCCGTGGACAGCGTTGAGGCGTTACACCTGCAAATCGAGGCCATGAAGCTTGCCTTCGCGGATATAGAAGCCTTTGTGGGGGACCCCACCTCGATGACGGTGGAAGCCCAGGCGTTACTGAGCCGCGACTATCTTCAACAACGGGCAGGTTTGATTGATCGCAACAGCGCGGGGCTGTTCGCAGCAGGGGCACCGCAACAAGGTGGCACCGTGTACCTGGCCACTGCCGATGCCGACGGAATGATGGTTTCGTTTATTCAGTCGAACTACGAAGGCTTCGGCTCAGGGGTTGTGGTTCCGGGTACCGGAATTAGTCTGCAGAACCGGGGTATGGGTTTCTCGTTACAGCCCGGCCATCCTAATCAGGTGGCGCCAGGAAAACGACCTTTCCACACGATTATTCCAGGCTTCGCCATGAAAAATGATCGTCCCGTCATGGCGTTCGGGCTTATGGGCGGCCCCATGCAGGCACAGGGACATCTGCAAATCGTGTTACGTACGCTTTTGTATGGACAAAATCCTCAGGCGGCGTCTGACGCTCCCCGATGGCAGGTCACTCAAGGGCGTCACCTACTGATTGAGTCGGGCATGTCGGAGGCCGTGGTACGGGGGCTTGAAGCCCGCGGCCATGTCATTCGGCAAGAATCTCCGGAAGCGGCTTTTGCTTTCGGAGGGGCGCAAATCATTCTGAAAACGGCCGAGGGTTATATCGCGGGGTCCGACCATCGGAAGGATGGCATGGCAGTCGGCTATTGAAGGAGGAGGGAATCAATGAATATGCCGCGTGAAGAAGCGCAACAACGGGTGGCAAGAGCACGGGCGCATATGCAGGAAAGCGGTGTCGATGGCCTGGTGGTCACTGACGCGGTCAGTTTTCAGTACTTCACCGGGCAAAAAATTGGACGGGAAAGTATTGGACGCCCCTCTGCATTCATTCTTCCTTTACAAGGAGAGCCGGCCGTCGTCGACTGGAGCGGTCCGGGCACATTTGCACGCCTGTATCGTCGCCCGTACCCGACCTGGGTGGAAGACCGACGCATATACCCTGAGTCTCCTTTCACAATCGAGCAGCGGGTTGATTGGGGAATTCAAGATGTACTTCGAGAACGGGGCCTGGCATCCGGGCGGATCGCGATCGAGCTTTCCAACGAACCCCGTCTAGGACTTGGAATTTATGACTTCCAACGGCTACAGGAAGATTTGCCGCACGTGCAGTGGGTGGATTCAACGGCAATCGTTATGTCGGGCAGGATGGTTAAGTCCGAGTGGGAAATTGAACAATTAAAGACAGCCTGCCGCTTGGGTGCAGAAGCCTGGCAACGGTGCTTTAATGATTTACAACCTGGCATCACTCAGGCCCAGGTTCAGAAGAAAGTGTTGTCCTATTATGCGGAAGCCGGCGCGGATATCGATTCACCACCCCCTTTGGTGCTAGGCGCAACCGGAGAGAAAGGGATGTTTCAGAAGGGTGATATTCTCTACATGGATGGTGGTTGTACCTACAATGGCTATCGTATGGATTTCACCCGGCGCGCGGTGTTTGGTAAGGCTAGCGAACGTCAACGCGCGGAGCACGACGGTATGTGGGAAATCGTGTTCAAGCTTATCGAACGGATGCGTCCTGGAGTAACTAGCGTCGAGATTTTCGAATACTCCCAGAGTTTGCTTGCAGAGACGTCCTGGACCAATTATTCGGATCATCCTTCCAAACGCATCGGACACGGCATCGGTCTCGTCAATGAGCCCCCTTACTTGAATGCTTTTGATCCTCATGTGCTGCAAGCGGGGATGAGTCTCACCCCTGAACCGAAAATAGAAACGGTAGAGGGTCTCTTGAATGCTGAAGAACATATCATCGTGCGCGCCTCGGGCTGCGAAGTCATTTCTGATCATATGCCATGGGCCCTGCACGAAGTGCTTTAACGCTCTGTGGCTTCAGAATAACAGCGTAACCCTGTACGTCCATCATCAAGCAGTAGAACCCAGACTTTAGCAATCGGAACGGCTCGCCGACTGCTTTTCAAACACATGGCGAAAGCGTGTTGCGCATGGCTCGCCTAAGGGGGAAGACATGGGTGTCATTCGGCCCTTGCTATTGAATGTTGCCGAAGTAGAGCAGGCGGCCCCAGGCCTCGCCGAGATCGTCGAGTTGGTGGAGGAGACCTACCGCATGGATGGAAGGGGCGAGGTTGAGGTGCCCGCCAAGATCGGTGTGCACCCGAAGGGACCGAATGCTTTCCTGCATGCAATGCCAGCGTGGGTATCCACAACACGAGCATTGGGAATGAAATGGGTATCGTTCTTTCCCAGTAATGCCGAACACGGTCTTCCTGATTCTACTGGCCTCATCGTGCTGAATCACCCCGATACGGGGTTGCCAGTGGCTATTCTGGAGGGTATGTGGATCACTTATGCGCGAACGGCTGCTTGTGCGGCGCTCGCCGCCAAGTATTTCGCACGTCCGAAACCCCAACGGCTTGGTCTTGTAGGGTGCGGGGGCTTAGGGACTTGGTCGTTACGTGTGCTAACCGAAGTATTTCCCAGCCTCACTGAAGTGCATGTGAGCTCGGTGCGCCCAGAAAGCCGCGCTGCATTCTGCGAGGCCATGCAGGCTACGACGACGGCGCGGTTAATTCCAGTCGACTCGCCTCGCGACGCCTTTATCGAAATGGACATAGTGGTGTCGTCCGTACCCAAGTTGAAAGAAAACCCACTCAAAGGTGAATGGTGGACGCCGGGAACATTATTGGTTCCTCTGGACGTTACCGCCGTGTGGGACGACGCTTTATATCAAAAGGCGGATCATTTGATATGTGATCATCCGGAGAATCTGGCGCGTGCATTTGAACGTTATCGGCCTGGGATTACCGTCGACCCGAATCGCTTAATCTCCGTTCAAGACGTCGTATCTGGAAGAGCCGGCACAGGCTCTAGCGATTCCCGAACGATTGCGTTCATGACCGGGATCAGCAGCCTGGATATGACTCTTGCATGGGAGGTATACCGTCGAGCATCTAGCCAGAATCTTGGTACGCAGTTCGAGTTTGCATAAGCAGGGCCAACTGCGGGAAATACAGTGACAGTAACGGTTTAGCCCTACAAACCTGAATACTAATCCGACTCAGCGGTAGACATTATCAGCCTTACCCGTGATTTACCGTGTATGCGTCAAGTACGGAGGAGACACATGAACAAACGCTTGAAGTCGTCTTTGAAGGTAGTAGCCGCCGCGATGGTGGTGGCAGCAACAACGACAGTGCAGGCCGCTTACCCAGAACGGCCGATACGAGTCGTTATGCCCTATCCACCGGGGGGCGGTGGCGACCTCTTGCTAAGAACCTTGCAGCCCATCATGGAAAGGGAGCTTGGTCAGAACATAGTCATTGATTACAAAGCCGGCGCGGCAGGCAATATTGGTGCGGCGGACGTCGCACGGGCCGAGCCCGATGGCTACACCTTGCTGGTTGCTCCTACCAATAACTACGTAATCAATCAGTATCTCTTCAAGGACATGCGCTTTGACCCGCTCGAAGCCTTCGACCCGGTCAGCCTGCTCGTTGAGCAGCCTTATCTTGTCTTGCTTCCGTCCGCGCTGCCGGTCAAGAACTACGGAGAGCTCAAGACCTATGCGCAGCAGAACTCGGGCAAGTTGAACTACGGTTCACCTGGAGCGGGCACAGTTCCGCACCTTTCGGCATTGATGTTGGCCGACGAAATGGGGGCAAATCTTGTTCATGTCCCGTACCGGGGCTCGCACCCAGCACTACATGCGTTGACGGCTAATGAAATCCAGTTGCTGATTGCCAGCTATGGGATTGCAGCCGGGCAAATCAATGCTGGCATGGCGCGTCCTATTGCGATCGCATCGCAAACACGCTTGAACACCTTACCCAATGTGCCCACCACCGCAGAAGCCGGTATTCCCGACGGCATCATCTTGGCTAACTGGTGGGGCATGGCCGCACCTAAGGGAACTGATCCCAACATTCTGAACCGTCTTGCTCAAGCAGTGCGTGCTGCGGCAAGTGATCCTGAAGTGAAGGCGAAACTGTTGGAGCAGGGGTCGGTTGCCGTTGCCAGTACGCCTTCTGAGTTTGCAGAAAGAATGCAACGGGAGGCCGGCGTATGGAAAGGGATTATTGACAAAACGGGCGTCACGATCGGCGACTGACGACTCTCATGTATTCCAGCGAGGCTAGTCAATCATTGGGTTGATAGCCTCGCGCAAATATGTGTACATTTGTACGGTGTTCGTTTTGTCGGTTTAAAGACGACGAAGGCCGCAAAGGCGAGGTGTCCGCCAATAGCTGCTGCAGATTGTGGCACCGCGGGGTAATGAAAGGGTGCATCGCACAACGCTGCAAAGTCAAGTTACTGAGCTACGGTGAGTAACCTAGTTCTGGGCTTCATTTTTACGGATTGCCTGTGCCTGCCGCTCCATGAACTCGGCAAGCGTATCAATACCGCGCAACTGAAGTATGGTATTGCGCACTGCAGCCTCTACCAACACTGCTAGGTTGCGTCCCGCTGCAACCGGCAGCACCACTTTGCGTATAGGTAACCCGAGCACTTCCTGCGTCGTGTCCTGGATCGGCAGGCGTTCGCGCTCCTCTTCCTGGGACAGTGCCTTGACCAGTTGGACGATAAGACGCAAGCGCATCTTTCGTCGTACCGAACTCTCCCCGAAAATAGTTCGAATATCCAGCAGCCCAAGGCCGCGCACTTCAAGCATATTCTGCAGCAATTCTGGGCAATATCCGTCGATAATGCCGGGCGCTACCTGGGCGAACTCGACCGCATCGTCAGCGACCAGCCCATGTCCGCGAGAAATCAGCTCTAAAGCGAGTTCGCTTTTGCCCAGCCCCGACTCACCGGAAAGCAACACGCCTATCCCCAGCACATCCATGAACACCCCATGCATCAGAATGCGGGGCGCAAGTGCACGCCCTACATAGAGGCGCAAAATGTCGATGAGCTCGGCAGCATTGAGCGGCGAGGCGAGCAGCGGTACATTGTGCGCGTTGCACATCTCGATGAGGTCGACTGGAGGCTCAAGACCCTCGGCGATAACCAGGGCAGGAACGCCGCCAATGACGAGACGGTTGAAGTGCTGCTCACGATCACGCGCGCTAAAATGTTGGTAGTACGTAATCTCGCGGTGCCCGAAGACCTGGATGCGCGTCGGGTGGATGAAGTTTAAATGTCCAACCCGGTCGGATGGCGCCAGGTAATCGTCGGCCAACGTGCGTGAGCTTCCACCGTGCCCCGCCACCCAACGCAACGCAAGCTCCGCTGCATTGTCTTCGACTAGCGTTTGAATTGTAAGCATGTTGCGCACTCTGACAACAGCCGGGGAGGGCCTGGGCGGCCAGGTCCACACTAATCGGTGGTCAGCGGTTGCCAGTTGGTGAGTAGAGAATGAACAGTTTCGGGTGCCGTGGCCTCCAGGAGTGCAGTACGCAACTCTCGACTGGAAAGCATTTGAGCGAGTTCGGCGAGAATCTCAAGATGTTGCTGGGTGGCAATTTCTGGCACGAGCAGGAACATCAACATGCGAACCGGCTGGCCATCGGCAGCGTCGAAGGGCACCGGCTGCGCCAGCCGAATGAACGTGGCCACTGCTTCTTTGAGACCTTTGAGCCGACCGTGCGGCACGGCAACGCCATGTCCCAATGCGGTCGATCCCAATCGCTCGCGTGCAAAGAGGCTGTCGAAGACCTGCATGCGCGGTAGCCCGTGATGGTTCTCGAACAGCAGGGCGGCATGTTCGAATGCCCGCTTCTTGCTCGTGGCCGGTAAGTCCAGCACGATATTGGAAACCGGCAATATGCGTGAAATGAGGCTCATTGAGTGGAATGCTTCACTGCAGCAAAAATGAATTATAGGTTATCTACTGTTTGCCGGCGTAGATCGCAACCCGCGTTCCCGGAAAGTACTCGTTTTCCCAGCTGCGCGAGATGCGATGCGGATCGAAGTGGCGCAACGCCCGTGACCTGTTCGTAACTACAAAGGGCAGGTGCGGACGTTACTCGCAACTTACGAGGCCTCTAGCGGTGTGTCAGGCGTGTATTGGCGCTTGATGTCCTCAGAGGGGCGCTCCTGCAACTTATTCTTATACTTGAGTACTTGACGGTCAAGCTTATCGACAAGCGCGTCAATCGCTGCATACAGGTTCTCGTCGGTGG
>CAZMVM010000064.1:11678-17305 GCA_964569785.1 uncultured Pigmentiphaga sp.
TCGCAGTGAATATCCTTACCCGGAACCCGTACCGTTACGTCAGCGGTGTGGCGGAGCTTGGCGACTGAAAGAATGACCTGGGTGTCGATAATGTGGTCGAAATGCCGCAATACCCTGCCCAGCTTGGTCACCACGTACTCTCGGATTGCGGGAGTAACCTCGAGCTGATGTCCGCTAATGGTTAGGTTCATACCTTGACCTCCGTAGTAGATGTGTACCGCCATCAATGCAATGGGGCACAGATCCAGTGTAGCGCTAGCCGAGTTTTATGCAAACGGGAGACCGACTGGCTCGACGGTGGGCGCGGGAGCAGCATCCTATCTCGTGTCTAGCGGCTACATACGGAAATGTTCGCCCAGGTAGACACGTCGGACTGCCGGGTCATCGACAATTTCCTCAGGATGCCCCGAGGTCAGGACGGCTCCTTCATTAATAATGTAGGCGCGATCGCAAATACCAAGCGTTTCCCGCACGTTGTGATCAGTAATCAAGACACCGATGTTGCGGCTTTTGAGAAATCGGACAATACGCTGGATTTCAATAACCGCAATCGGGTCAACCCCTGCGAACGGCTCGTCGAGCAAGATGAATCGAGGGTCGGTTGCCAAGGCGCGGGCGATTTCCACGCGGCGTCGCTCACCGCCAGAAAGCGAGATCGCAGCATTATGGCGTATGTGTCCGATTTGAAGTTCTTCCAGCAATTGTTCGAGTTTTTGTCGTACCGCGGCAGCGCTTAACGGCTTGCCGCGCTCGTCGCGTAGCAGCTCGAGTACCGCCGCAATGTTTTGCTCTACGGTGAGGCGTCGAAAAACCGAGGCATCCTGAGGCAGGTACGATAATCCCAGTCGGGCACGTTTGTGTATAGGCAGCGCGGTGATCACGGCACCGTCAATTTCTATGCGCCCAGCATCGGCGGGTATGAGGCCCACGATCATGTAGAAGCTGGTGGTCTTGCCCGCACCGTTAGGGCCAAGCAGGCCTACGACCTCACCACTCCGAACTTCGAGCGACACGTCACGGACCACCGTGCGGGCTCCATAGGTTTTACGCAACCCAATAGCCCGCAATCGACCCTGTTCCTTCACGCGCCACCCTCCGTCCCACCTTTTCCGCCAGGGCACGAAGAGATGATCGCTTGGCTTTTCTCTTTGGACTGAATCATGGTGCGAACCCGCTGGTTCGCGGTACCAGCGCGCGGACCGCCCACAGCACTGTACGTGTTGCTCGCCTGGTTATAACGGATGCGTTCGCCTTTGACTTGATCGAGTAACTCACCACAGGCCAAACGGCTCACCACAGCATGCCCGATGAATTCCAACTGCTCTCGAGGGCTATCGTACTCAGCGCGGTCTGCGTATCCTTCGATGACTTCGACCCCGTTAGGTTGTTCCTGACGCACAAACACCTGCTTGCCCGGTCCCGCGATGGCCACGGCGAACTGGTCGCCTTCCGGGTTTTGGCGTAATTCCAGCCGATGGGCGTGCAGGGTGAGATTGCCGCGGGTAAGAACGACATTGCCAGTGAATACACTGATTTGATTGGCGTCGTCGTATTCGAGCGTGTCGGAATCGATGAGCGTGGGGACGTCGGCGGGGAGGGCGGGCGCGGCCTCGACCGCCGGCATTGGGTATAGGACGAGCGCCAGAACAAGGGCGAATGTGCTGGCCACGGTTCGGGCCAGGGGCCGCGAAGTAGAAGCGGGGCGAGCGTCGAGTGAAGTGCGAGTGATCATAGGCGCGGTAGCACAATGACGTAGATGGGAACCACACCCATCAGGGGTTCGAAGAGTTGCGGCTGGATGGTAACAGTTCGGACTGGCTGCGCGGCATTATTTTTACACGGGTGTCGGCTGAAACTGTCAGTTGTCGTGTTCGATTGTCGTAATGCATGCCTGTTCCCGTCATGCGTGAGCCGTCAGCACGAGTGATGGTAGCTGGTAAATCGGTAAACGCAACGTCTTCCTGCGGCCTTAAGGTGAGCGCCTCGGTTTCGATAGTGAGCGCGGGGGCATCGTCGGCCGGTTCGCGTTGCAAACGGACGTTGCCGGTGAGTTCGATGCGTTCGCCGTCTTGGTCCATACGCCCTTGCTGAGCGGTTGCTATCGTGACCGAGCGATCGGCTTGTTGACTCACTGCACGAGGCTGGTAGACCTCATACGAGTCATCGTCGGGATAGTGCAGGGCGTGTGGCCCCTCCAGCCTTTCAATGGGTAGGCCAGACTCATCAATGCGCATCATCACGAAATGGTCGATGAATGTATCGATTTCGTGCGTGAGCTTGCGCGGCGGATCAACAGGGATCGCGCGCTGAGCGTAGTCGGCAGCCCACCAAGTACCCACGACCAGCGCCAGCAAGAGAGCAACGGCAATACCGGAAGTAAGGCGCTCGCGCATAAGGCTATTGCGGCGAGCCGCTCGTCGGTGCCTGATAACCCGAACTCAAGGCCAGGCCCAGCCGACCCTTGGCGGCAAGAATGAGGTCGCAACATTCGCGCACCGCCCCATGTCCGCCTGCGCGCTCGCTGGTCCAGTGCGCGACTTGCGCGACATAGGACGGTGCAGACGGCACCGTTGCCGCAAAACCCACCTGACGAAGTGCGGCCAAATCGTTGATGTCATCGCCCATAAAGCCCGTTTCTTCTAATGAAACTCCCAGTCGCTGGGAGAGCTCGAGCAGCGCTCTGGCCTTGTCCTTGACTGCCTGGGTCACCTCGGAAATCCCAAGGTCGGCAGCGCGGCGAGTGACCATTGCGCTGTCTCGCGCCGTCATCAACGCGACCGTTACACCGTGGTTGGCCAGCAAGCGCATGCCCTGGCCATCTAATACGTTGAAACGCTTGAGCGCCTCGCCTTGCTCGCCGTAATAGAGGCCACCGTCGGTAAGAATGCCGTCGACGTCAAAGACCATCAGCTGGACCGCGGCAGCGCGTTCGCGGACTGCTGCGGAAACCCGAGCCAATACCAGAGCTTCTGCCGGATGGGGGGTAGTTGGATGTTTGGACATGGCAGGTTTATACCACCTTCGCAGCCATTAGATCGTGCATGTGCAACGCACCCACCAGGTTTCCGTCGCCATCCAGCACCAGCAACTGACTTAGCCGATGCTCATCCATCAGTGCTGCTGCCTCCGCAGCGAGGGCGTCAGGTTCGATGTGGCGTGGGGAACGGGTCATGCCTGTGGCGACGGTCACCGTACGGAGATCGGCGCCCCGGGCGATCAGTCGTCGCAGGTCACCATCGGTAAAAATGCCAGCGAGTTTTCCGTGTGCGTCAACGACGGCGGTCATGCCCATGTTTTTTCGGGACATTTCTGCCAACGTGGCCTCAATATCGGCATCGAGCGGCACTTTGGGGATTCGCGCGCCCGTGCGCATGACGTCGCGCACGCGCGTGAGCAGCCGGCGGCCCAGAGCCCCTCCCGGATGAGAGCGCGCAAAATCCTCTGAGCCGAAGCCGCGGGCTTCAAGACACGCTACGGCTAGAGCATCCCCAAGGGCAAGCGCGGCAGTACTGCTGGCGGTGGGGGCCAGGTTAAGTGGACAAGCTTCTTGCGCCACACTAGTATCCAGGTGAACGTCCGCAAGTTGAGCCAATGGGGAGGCGGGGTTGCCAGTAAAGCTGATAACGCCTGCCCCCATCCGGCGTGCAATGGGAACAATCGTAAGCAGCTCCTCCGTGGTGCCCGAATGTGAAATGGCAAGCAGGATGTCTTCGCTGGTGATCATGCCCAGGTCACCGTGTACGGCCTCGGCGGCATGCACAAAAAAGGCAGGCGTTCCGGTAGAAGCCAATGTTGCGGCCACCTTGCGCGCGATGTGACCCGACTTGCCAATGCCGCACACGACGACTCGACCTTTGCAGTTGAGCAGACGTTGAACGGCGTCTGCAAATCGCCGATCGAGCCGATGTGCAACGGCTTGTATGGCCTCAGACTCGATCGTCAAGGTGCGCCGGCCCGAGGCCAGGACGCTCTCGGTATCGATTTCGTGATGCTTCTGGTGTGCGGTCATGCTAGGGGTATCTTAAAATGCAATCAGAGGGAAAACTGTTGCTCTCCTGGTTTTCTACAATGTCCTGCCTGCTGTGCAGGAATCGCGCAGGTGCGCCATGCTATGACCGGTTCGCACGCGACAGATTCCAACCAGTCGACCAAGCGCTGCTAGTCAAGAGGCTTATCTTGACCGTGCGTTGACCCTGCGCCCCGGGCCGCCCCGAAGTTCTGCAGAAAGCAGCTCTTTGACGCGGTAATCTTACGAGTCGCCCACGTTTATTCATTAGTGAGTTTCCATGACGCCCAATACCAAGTTTATTCGCGATCGCATTCGAACTGTGCCCGACTGGCCCATCCCCGGGGTTATGTTTCGCGACATCACGCCAGTCTTTCAGGATCCGCGCAGTTTTCGAGTGCTCATCGACTTGCTTGTGTATCGTTACATGAACAAGCGGCTCGATTTGGTGGCCGGCATCGATGCGCGCGGCTTTATCGTGGGCAGTGTTCTGGCCTATGAGCTGAACCTCGGTTTTGTGCCTGTCCGCAAAAAAGGCAAGCTCCCTTACGTGACGTTGGAAGAAGAGTATCAGCTTGAGTACGGCAGTGCGGCGGTGGAAATGCACACCGATGCGGTGGCTCCCGGACAACGTGTCATCCTCATCGACGATTTGATCGCCACAGGCGGTACCATGGTTGCAGCGATGAAGTTGCTGCAACGTCTGGGCGCCAATGTGGTCGAAGCAACCACCATCATCGATCTGCCGTATTTGGGTGGCTCGGCGGCTGTTCGCGCCACCGGTACGCCCTTGTTTTCGATCTGCTCGTTCGATGATCCGGCGGCCCCTAATGGGGGTGCCGAGGAAAGTTGCGCCGCAACAGATCAAGACGACACTATTCAGCAGCGCAGTGGCGCCACGAGCCCGTGTAGCGCGAAGGGGTCGGACGGTGCACCCGATGCGGGTGGGGAATCTGCCCAACCGGGCAACATCGGGAAGTAGTGCAAACAACGAACTTTTCAATGGTTGCGGCGCTCGTTAAGCGAACCCATGGCTGGGAGATTGCACCGGGCGCCATGACAAACACCTCTTACTAATTATTCAACGGTTACCGTTTCAGGTTGCCGCAGAATGCGCGCAAGATAACGCCCTGTGAAACTATGCGGGTTGGCGGCGATATCCTCGGGGGTGCCCTGTGCCACAATTCTGCCGCCGCCGTCACCACCCTCTGGCCCCATGTCGATAACCCAATCCGCGGTCTTGATGACATCGAGATTATGCTCGATGACGACGACGGTATTACCCGCGTCCACCAATTGATTCAAGACACGAAGTAGCAAGGCAATATCGTGAAAGTGCAATCCTGTGGTGGGTTCATCCAGGATGTACAAGGTGCGTCCGGTAGAACGGCGTGACAGTTCAAGCGAGAGTTTGACCCGTTGTGCTTCGCCGCCCGAAAGCGTCGTGGCACTTTGTCCCAGCTTCACGTAGCCCAAACCTACCGCGGCCAGAGTTTCAAGCTTACGGGCAATGGAGGGAACTGCGTTGAAGCACTCCATGGCTTCATCAACAGTCAGGTCTAGAACCTCGCTAATATTGCGGCCGCGATATCGAATTTCTAGCGTTTCTCGGTTGTAGCGC
>CAZMVM010000065.1:0-17149 GCA_964569785.1 uncultured Pigmentiphaga sp.
TGAATAGAACGCACCGTGTGGTACTCCAGACGTTGGCTGCATCGTCACATGGCGATACCTTTCCGATTGCGCCACGCCGCCTTCACCCGGCGGGCGTGTGCACCGCACGACTCATAACACCGCCACCCGGAGAGGGGTAGTCCATGAAAGACAAACCTCAAATCGTGGTGCTCGACGACTGGGAGCGCGCATTCGAGCGCCTGGCCGCTTGGGATCATTTGCACGACCAGGCCCATATCACTTTGCACCATTTCCCTTTGCGCGATGAGGCATTGTTTGCGGCGGTAGAAAAGGCACGCGTACTGGTGCTGAACCGCGATCGAACACCACTCGATGCGGCACTTCTCGAGCGCATGCCGCACCTGCAATATGTGGTGTACACGGGACCACGTAACCGTCTCATCGACCGCGAGGCGTTGGCGCGCCGTCGTATTCCTCTCAGCCATACGGAAGGCGGCCCTTCTCGCGTCAGCACCGTCGAGCTCACCTGGGCATTGATATTAGGCGCGACACGCCGCCTGGAAGCACAGGCCAGGCTGATGCGCAACGGCTTATGGCGGCCCAGCCTGTCGGGCAAGCTCAGCCCGGTCCTCCAAGGTCAACGCCTGGGTGTGATTGGCTTGGGCAACATTGGCCAACAGGTCGCACGAATCGGTCAAGCTTTCGGCATGGAGGTCGTTACCTGGAGCCCGAACATGACTGCTGCGCGCGCCGCTGCGCATGGAGTGAGCGCAACCACCCTCGAAGAATTACTGTCAACCTCCATGGTGGTCTCCCTGCATCTGGTGCCCAGCGCGTCAACCCACCACCTGATTAACGCGGCTCGATTAGCCACCATGCGGGCAGACTCCATATTGGTGAACACCTCCCGCGCTAGTCTGATCGATACAGAGGCGCTTGTGCATGCGTTACAGCAAGGACGGCCCGGGTTTGCTGCCCTGGACGTGTTCAACGCCGAACCCCTTGCCGCCGACCATCCGTTGCGCGGTCTGCCCAATACGCTCTTAACTCCACACCTGGGCTTTGTCTGCGAGGAAGCCTTTCGAGCCTATGTGGCGGGCGTTACGGAAAGCCTGGAGGCTTGGCTTAACGGGCGGCAGCTACCTCGGGTCTTGCCGCCACCCGCGTGAAGACCCTGAGCTTCATAACATCGTGCGATCGAGGTTCCTATGTACCCACTTACTGTCGCGCTTGCCGAATTTGCTTCAACATTCGGACATAGCGGGCCCCACGCTCAGGTTCCTCCAAAAGCCATCGATACCGCTTTAACCGGCGTGATCGATGCCATTGGCACCATGCTTGCAGCGCAGAACGAGCCCGTCGTGCGCATGGTGCGAAGTGCCCAGCTCGGTGAGTCAGCACCCGAAGGGCACACCGGCCGCCCCCATGCCGGTACACTCACAGCCCAGGCGCGCACATATTCCCCGGGGCAAAGCAGTCTGCTGCTATCGGCCGCGCGGGCAACGCCGTCACATGCAGCGTTTGTCAATGCGACCGCGGCCCACGCGTTTGCCATGGACGACGTGGCAGTGGGCTGCCATCCCAGCGCCGTCCTAATGCCCGCCTTGCTAGCCGAAGGCGAAGCCGTGGGCGCAAACGGAATGCAGCTGCTGAACGCCTATATCGCTGGCTTCGAAGTCCTCTGTGAACTCTCCCAACGCGAGCCCGACGGGCTTCATGTGACAGGCTGGCACCCCACCGCGATGCTTGGGCCCGTAGCAGTAGCTGCTGCGGTGGCCAATTTGAAGCATTTATCGCCCGAAACCACTCAACAGGCCATCGCTATAGCAGCCAGCATGACCGGCGGCATCATGGGCAACTTCGGCACGCCCACGAAAGCCTTGCACGCGGGACGCACGGCTCAAGCGGGTGTAATGGCGGTGCGTTTGGCCCAAGCCGGTGTGACGGGGGCAGCAGACGCGCTGGAAGCACCGACCGGCTTGTTGCGCGTCCTCTCGCCCAAGGGGCGCGTGGATGTCGAGAATCCATTCGAGCGCACCCCCGAAACATTGCGCATTCTGACCGAGGGCATATGCATCAAGAAGTACCCGGTATGCTATTCCACGCATCGAGTGGTTGATGCGGCCATCGACTTAGCGCAGCACCCCAGCTTTCACGTTGAGCAAGTTGAGCGTGTGCAGATACGCATCGGCCGGAAGCAGGCGGCAATGGCACATCACCGCCGCCCCACGACACCGCTCGAAGCGAAGTACAGCGTCCCCTTTGCCGTCGCCGCCGGCCTGCTCGCAAGAGATGCCAGCTTCCCCCAGTTGGAGCCCGCCTTCTTTCTTTCTGCGCCTGTGCGCCGCCTCATCGACCTCACCGAGCTCGAGCTCGACGACGCGACAGCGGCCGATGACCCAGTGTTTTGCCCCGCAGACCAGATACGTGTAAAGATGTCCAACAATACCGTGCTCGATAGCGGACCTGTCCAGTACGCACGCGGCCATGCCCGGCTACCGCTGTCAGCCGAGGAGCTGGCTCGTAAATTCGTGGATTGCGCTCGGCACGGTGGACGTCATGATGCAACCGAGTTACTCACTCTGCTGCGTCGACTGCCCCAACTCGATAACGTGGCCCAGCTAACCACGGTATCCGCAAACTTGATTTCTTCTTCATCGACATGAATAAGCGCTTCGAGGACGAGCAAGCACGTGACGCACTGCAAGCGCGGGTGGTAGAGCAGCTCGCTCCGCTCCTGCCCCCCGATGCATTGTTGTGGTGCAAAGAGACTACTGGCCCCTACGAATGCGACGGTCTGACCGTGTATCGTCGACAGCCCTTGGCGGTTGCCTTGCCCGAAAACGACAGCCAATTGGTTGCCGTGCTCAAGGCCTGTCACGCGCTGCGCGTGCCCGTGGTCGCCCGAGGAGCAGGAACCGGCCTCAGTGGTGGAGCAACGCCCAACCCCCTGGGTGTGACGCTCTCGCTGGCCAAGTTCAATCGCATTCTGCGCATCGACCCGCTCGCCCGTATCGCAGAAGTCCAAGCCGGCGTGCGAAATCTGGCCATCAGCGAAGCAGCCGCACCCTACGGGCTTTTCTATGCCCCCGACCCGAGCAGCCAAATCGCCTGCACCATAGGCGGCAATGTTGCGGAGAACGCTGGCGGTGTGCGCTGCCTGAAGTACGGCCTGACCCTGCACAACGTCTTGCGCGTGCGCGGGTACACCGTCGAGGGAGAGCCTTTGGAACTTGGGAGCGAGGCCTATGATGCAACCGGACTCGATCTGCTTGCACTGTTCATGGGCAGTGAAGGCATGCTGGGCATCGTGACCGAGGTCACGGTGCGGCTCACGCCTCGTCCCCAAACGGCACGCTGCATCATGGCCAGCTTCGATGATTTGCGCAAAGCGGCCGATGCAGTGGCGAACATTGTGGCCGCCTCCATTGTTCCGGCAGGCCTGGAGATGATGGATAAGCCCATGATCGCCGCCGCCGAAGACTTTGTGCGGGCCGGCTACGATCTCGCCGCAGAAGCGATTCTGCTTTGCGAAAGCGACGGCACTGAAGAAGAAGTGGCAGAAGAAATCGAGCGTATGCAACAAGTCTTGCTGGACGCAGGCGCTACCCGTATCGAGGTCAGCCAG
This sequence comes from uncultured Pigmentiphaga sp., assembly GCA_964569785.1. Taxonomy (GTDB): domain Bacteria; phylum Pseudomonadota; class Gammaproteobacteria; order Burkholderiales; family Burkholderiaceae_B; genus Verticiella. The sequence goes on from CAZMVM010000065.1 coordinate 3,590, forward strand.
GATGAAGCGCAACGACTGCGCTTCTGGAGCGGACGCAAGAACGCCTTTCCAGCCAGCGGACGCATCAGCCCAGACTATATTTGCATGGACTCCACTATCCCGCGGCGCCGCTTGGCCGACATGCTCATTGCCATCAAGAACATGGAGCAAACCTATGGCCTGCGGTGCGTCAACGTGTTTCACGCGGGCGACGGCAACCTTCACCCTCTTATTCTGTTTGACGCCAGTGCACCAGGCCAAATCGAGCGCGCCGAAGCGTTTGGAGCCGCCATCCTCGAAACCAGTGTTCGTCTTGGCGGCACCATTACGGGTGAACACGGCGTGGGCCTTGAGAAGCTCAATTCCATGTGCGTGCAGTTTTCCCCCCAGGAACGCGATCAGCTGCTAGCAGTTAAAGCAGCGTTTGACCCGCACGGCCTACTCAACCCCGGCAAGGTGATCCCAACCCTCCATCGGTGCGCAGAGCATGGTGTGATGCATGTGCACAAGGGGATATTGCCCTTCCCCGAGCTGCCCCGTTTCTAACGCGTGCGCAGTGGCCGTGGAACACCGGTGCGACCATTTGGATGGCGTTTCCGGATGCAGCCCTGCCACACCCATCCTCGCACGAGGCCCCGACCCTTTGCACCCCGGTTATTCGTATGCAAACCCAACCCACCATGCCCGACACTCAGGACGATACAACCTCGGCCGCCGTGGCTACCCCCGCATCGCAGCGCGTCATCGAGACCCAGCGCGGTGTGCTACGTACCTTGGATGAACCGGCGCTGCGGGAACTCATCGATCAGGTTAATACGGCACGGCACGAGAAGCGCCAGCTGCGGATCGTGGGCGGAGGAAGCAAGGCATTCTATGGCAGGCCACAGCCCGAGTATTTGGCCGATGATCAACAGCTCACCACCCGAGCATTGTCGGGCATCGTCTCGTATGAGCCCTCCGAGCTGGTGATTACCGCTCGTGCCGGCACTTCCCTGCAGGAAGTCGAAGACACGCTCGCACGCCATGGGCAGTACCTCGCTTTTGAACCGCCGCATTTCACACCCAACTCAACCGTGGGCGGCATGGTGGCGGCCGGTTTGAGCGGGCCAGCTCGGGCGACGCGAGGCGCGGTGCGCGACTTCGTGTTGGGCACCACCCTGTTGAATGGACGGGGCGAAGTGTTGTCATTTGGGGGCCAAGTCATAAAGAACGTCGCGGGGTACGACGTTTCCCGTCTTTTATGTGGCTCGCTGGGATCGCTGGGCGTTATTCTGGAAGTATCGATACGGGTCTCTCCGGTTCCGGTCAGCTCGGTCACACTGCGTCTGTCGATTTCGCAAACAGAGGGAATCTCGCAGGTGTACAAGTGGTTGGCCCAAGCTTTACCCATCGACGCTTCAGTATGGCACGAGGACACGCTTATCCTACGCCTCAGCGGGGCGCGAGCCGCCGTACAACATGCGCTCACGCTCATCGACGGCGAACCTGTCGAGGCGGCGGAAGCGACTGCATACTGGGATGGTGTCCGTCATCACACCTATCCGTTCTTTGCCCGGGCACGGGAAGCTTCCCGGCTGTGGCGTGTGTCGGTGCCACCTACCACCAGCCCGCAGCAGTGGGGCGAGGGTGCCCACGAGCTGGTCGAATGGCACGGCGGGTTGCGTTGGGTTCACACTGCAGACCCGGCAGCCGGCACCAGCATACAAGCTCGCGCACAGCGCCTGGGTGGCCATGCCACCTGCTTTTACGGTACACCGGGTAACGCGTCTGTCTTCACCCCATTGCGTCCGCCGCTCGACCGCCTCCATCGGCAGCTCAAGAAGGCATTCGACCCGGCGGACGTTTTTCTTTCGCCTTTATTCACGCCACTCTCGTCGTAACTTCGACCTGTTTTGCCGTTATGCAAACTAATCTTTCTGATGAATTCCGCGATACCCCAGAGGGCAAGCGGGCCGAAGCCATTTTGCGCCGCTGCGTGCACTGCGGGTTCTGCACCGCGACCTGTCCGACGTATCAGTTGTTGGGTGACGAGCTGGACGGCCCCCGCGGTCGCATCTACTTGATTAAGCAAGTCATGGAAGGCGAAGCGGTTACGTGCAAGACCCAGCAGCACCTGGACCGTTGTTTAACCTGCCGTAGCTGCGAAACCACCTGCCCTTCTGGCGTCGAGTACGCGGCCTTGCTGGACATCGGACGACGCGTCGTTGAGAAAAAGGTGAGCCGTCCCCCTCTAGAACGCGCTCGCCGCAGCGTGCTGCGTGAAACCCTGGATTCTCCCGTGTTTCCCGCAGCACTGAAGGCGGGACGTCTGGTCCGCCCACTCCTGCCCAAGCGGCTGCGTCAACAGGTACCGCTCTCGGTGCCCGACCGCAAGCCCGACTGGCAAGGTCGCACGCACCCCCGTAAAGTGTTGCTGCCAGTAGGGTGTGTGCAGCCGTCATTGGCCCCAAACATCGACGCCGCGACAAGAAGGGTACTGAACGCAGCAGGCATTACAGCCATTTCGGCAGCGGAAGGTGGCTGCTGCGGGGCGATTCGCCTGCATTTGTCAGATCATTCTGGGGCAAAGGCTGCCGCCCGGAGCAACATCGATGCATGGTGGCCGCACGTAGAATCAGGCGCTGTCGAGGCAATTGTAAGCAACGCCTCGGGTTGTGGCATAACGGTTAAAGAATATTCCGACTTATTCGACGATGATGAATACGCCGATAAGGCGCGCCGCATCGCAGCGATAACGAAAGATGTGTCCGAGTTAATGCCGGATATCGTCGCTGGTCTACGCGGCAAACTGAATACCGTCGCACTGAAGCCCGTGGTCGTGCATACCCCCTGCACCTTGCAGCACGGACACAAACTGCACGATTCAGTCATACCCGGCTTGCGCGAGCTGGGCTTTACAGTGCGACCCCCACAACACGATGCGCACCTGTGCTGTGGGTCGGCTGGAACGTATTCCATTCTTCAACCTGAACTCTCTCAACGCTTGCGTGAACGCAAGCTGAAAAGCCTGGCACCGGACCCGAACGAATACATTGTTTCAGCAAATGTTGGGTGTATTCACCATTTACAGTCGGGTACCACAACGCCCGTGCGACACTGGATCGAAGTGATTGATGCTGCCTTGGCCACCTAGTTTTGAGACATCATGCGTGGGCTCCTGTTAGCGCGTCCTCAGATCGGCTCAAGCGCCCGCAAAGCCCGCAATTGCTCACTCACCGCGACCATGCAAAAACTTGTTTTTTACGTTAATTACTTCGGCGTACCCATTTTTGAGGAAGTGCTTGCAGCAAACGGCGTCGCCCTGCAACGCGTCGACCTGGGACAACCCGAGGCCGACCGACAGCGCATCATTAGCCAAGCCTCGGTGTATCAGATAAGTTCTGGCGTCAACGACATCCCGGAACCGCTGCTTGCGCGTGCACCGCTGCTCGATCAGGCGGACAATCTGTTGCTCGTTTCGACGGTGGGGGCGGGATACGATACCGTCGATGTCGCGGCCTGTACCGAACGTGGCATTTTGGTCGTGAACCAGAGTGGTGGCGGCAATGCACAGGCGGTTGTTGAGCACACGCTTGGCATGATGCTGTGCCTGTCCAAGCGCATTATCGACTCCGATCGCCATATGCGGCGTGAGGACGGAATTTCGCGCCACGCGTACACGGGCCGGAATGTGCACGGCAAAACCCTCGGGATCATCGGTTTCGGAAATGTTGGACGTCAACTGACCACCCTGTGTCGACGCGCCTTCGACATGCGGGTGTTGGTCTGTGATTCTCATCGCACGCCGGACGAAGTCAGCCCTTATGGCGCAGAATTGGTTTCCCTGCACGACATGCTGCCGCAATGCGACTTCGTCGCCGTCTGTTGCTCGCTCACCGATGAAACCCGCAACATGATCGGAGCCACAGAATTTGCCCTGATGCCGCCGCACGCTTACTTCATCACAACGGCCCGGGGTGGCATTCACGACGAACAGGCTTTAATTACGGCGCTGGAACGTAAACAAATCGCGGGTGCTGGAGTCGATGTGTGGGACGTCGAGCCCCCGCCAAACAATCATCCCTTGCTGAAAATGGACAACGTGGTGGCCAGCCCTCACATTGCGGGTGCCACAGTAGAGTCACGTCTAGAAGCGTCCCGACGGGCCGCAGACCGTATCGTTGCGCTCTTGCGTGGCAACCCACCTGAGCGAGTGCTGAACCCGGAAGCTTGGGAGGCGTTTCGTGCTCGGTTCGAGCGCATTACGGGTTGCGCACCTCAAGAGCCCGCATGGGCACGGTGAAGCGGTGACACGACACTCGTACCACGCCAGATTCCTTTGCTGTGGCACGTTAACATTAAACCTTGACACTCAAAACGCAAAGCCCAGTCGCTTTCACATGGGAAGCTGCGGTAACCGCAGCAGAGTTGCGACGTCTCCGCATTCCGCAGATACATAAAAAAATTTCATGCAGCCATAGAATAATTCCGATTTATTTATTCTTGAATCCGTGATGCAATTCCCCTAATCGGGTGCCGTCGCGTCGATGGCATGACCCACTGGGAAGAAGACGCGGCCAAGGCCCCCCTGTTCACTGGAACTGCTAGAAGGATTGCAAGATGTCTACTGGAGTCGATACAGACGTCCTTATTGCCGGCGCAGGCCCGGTTGGATTGGTGCTCGCAATGGACCTCGCCGCGCGTGGCGTCAAGGTCACCATTGTTGAGCCGCGCGCCCGCCTGGAGCCGCCCAGCGTGAAATGCAACCACGTGTCGGCTCGCTCCATGGAAATCTTTCGTCGTCTGGGCGTGGCCGGTGCCGTGCGCAATAACGGCTTGCCGGAAGACTATGCTCATGACATTGCGTATCGCATCACAGCCACCGGCGAGGAGCTCACCCGCATCCGCATTCCCTGCCGTCGCGACCGCTATACCGATCTCACCGCCGCCGACGCAAACTGGCCGACGGCCGAGCCTCCGCACCGCATTAACCAGATTTATCTGGAACCTACGCTGTTCAAGCACGCGGAGAACCAGCCGGGCATCACCATTCTGAATCGCGTTCAGCTTGAATCGTTTGAACAGGACGATCAAGGCGTGACTTCAACCGTGCGTAACGTGGACACGAACGAAGTGCGCACCCTACGCAGCATCTATATGGTGGGATGCGACGGCGGCCGCTCCACCGTGCGTAAGCTCATCGGCGCCACGCTTCAAGGGGACGCCGTGGTCCAGCGTTGCCAGTCAACGTTCATCCGCGCGCCCAAGCTGCTATCGATGTTCAAACATGAACCTGCATGGGCAACGTTCTCCCTTAACCCGCGTCGCTGCGGCAACATGTACGCCATCGACGGGCGCGAACTGTGGCTCATCCACAATTACCTGCGCGACGACGAGCCCGATTTCGATTCGGTCGACCGCGATCAAAGCATCCGCGACATCCTGGGCGTCGGTCCAGATTTTGAATACGAGATCATCAGCTACGAAGATTGGTATGGACGTCGCCTGGTGGCCGATAAGTTCCGTGACGGCCGCGTCTTCATTTGTGGTGACGCTTCCCATTTGTGGGTACCTTACGCTGGTTACGGCATGAACGCAGGCATTGCCGACGCAGCCAACCTGGCCTGGCTTATGGCCGCGCATTTGAATGGCTGGGGCACGGAACGTATTCTGGATGCGTACGAAGCGGAGCGCTTGCCCATCACCGAGCAAGTCTCGTACTTCGCGATGAACCACGCTCATGCTATGGCCAAGCAGCGTGGTGGAGTACCGCAAGACATCGAGAAGCCGGGCCCCGAGGGCGATGCCCTGCGCGCCGAGTTGGGACGCCAAGCCTACGAGCTGAACGTAAAACAGTACGCCGCTGCGGGCTTGAACTTCGGCTACTACTACGACAAATCCCCGCTAATCATCTACGACGGCGAAGAAGCCCCTGGGTACACGATGAACACGTTTACCGCATCGACCGTACCCGGCTGTCGTACGCCTTATATCGAGCTCGAGGACGGCACACCACTATACGATGCCATGGAGGACGGCTATACCCTGCTGCGCTTCGACCCCTCGGTCAACGTCGAAGCCCTTGAAGCAGCCGCTAAGGAACGCGGCGTTCCCTTCCAGGTGCTCGATGTCAAGACCAGCGATCCCCGCGCCGAGGTGTATCAACACAAGTTGGTCCTTTCTCGCCCCGACCAGCACGTTGCTTGGCGCGGTAACGCCTTACCCAACGATGTTAACGAATTGGTGGAAACCATTCGCGGCGCACGTATTGCCTGATAGGGCTTACTACGGGCTGCTCAGTAACCAGGGCAGCTCGCAATAAGGACGAAACGGCTCCGAGTTCGGAGCCGTTTCTCTATTTGGGACATTGCCTTCGCGGCACGGTTGGGCTCTGGAATGGGAAAGGCGCCGCACGCGTTGGGTACGGGAAAGTAAGCCGAAGCCCTTTACAAACAGCTTTATCTGTGCCAGAGGCCGGGTTATTAAACCTTGGCAATAACCTGCTGCGTTTGCTCCCCAAGACCGGCCACACCCAATGTGACCACATCGCCCGGTTTGAGAAATCGTGGTGGATTCCTGGCCATGCCGACACCCGAGGGTGTGCCGGTGATGATGAGATCGCCAGCTTCGAGCGTCATGAATTGGCTGCAATGGCTGATGAGTTCTGCGCAGCTAAAGATCATGTCGGCGGTGTTCGACCGCTGCATCTCTTCGCCATTCACAGCAAGCCACAAGTCGAGTGCCTGAGGATCGGGCACTTCATCGCGGGTGACCAGCCATGGTCCAACAGGCCCGAAGGTGTCAAAGCCTTTGCCTTTACCCCATTGACTAGCACCACCTTCAAACTGGTAATGCCGATCCGAGACATCGTTGGCGGTGCAGTAGCCGGCAACGTACTCTAGTGCGTCACCTACGGTGACGTTGCGTGCGGTGCGGCCGATTACGATGCCCAGCTCGACTTCCCAATCGAGCTTGCAGTGATCGTGAGGCACTACGATAGGATCGTTGGGGCCGCTTAGACAGCTTGTCCACTTCGGGAAAAGCACAGGCTGGTCCGGGATGGGCATGCCAGATTCTTGCGCGTGGGCACGGTAATTTAGGCCGACGGCGATGAATTTTCGTACCCCAGTCCAGGGGGCTCCAAGCCGTACCGTTGGGTCGACCAGCGGCAACTTGGTTAGGTCTAGTGCGGCAAGTGCCGCAAGCGTATCTGGATTGAGGGCGTGAGCGGTAATGTCAGGCAAAAGAGCACTTAAAGCCCGAATATTGCCATCGGCGTCCAACGCACCGGGCTGCTCGTCCCCGGGTGGGCCGTAGCGCAACAACTTCATCTCTAATTTTCCTGGCTTGTTGTTTTTTCTGATGTACGACCGCTCGAGGTTCCTCGCCCCGAGCGATCCATGCGACAGTAATGAGCTTACATATACCTGTGCACTACTTATTCCATACGCGCACCCGAAAAGGCCACTGCCTCAGCGATTCTCGCGCTTTCGATCTCCATGAACTGCGCAAACTCTTCGGGGGTGGTGGGGTGCAGATCGATGCCCAGCGGTTTGAGCTTCTCGATCACCTCGGGTTTACGCAGAACGGTAACAATGTCGCGGTTCAGCTGCTCACGTATTTCCTCCGGAGTCTCGGCTCGAACGAGGATGCCAAACCACGATCTGGACAAGAACGGTTTACCCAGCGCTTCTTCAAATGTTGGAACATCCGGCAAGAGCGGGTGGCGCTCTGGAGTACCGACAGCCAATGCCTTGACCTTATTTCCCTCGACAAAAGGCACGACAGCGGGCAAGTCGAAGAGCATCGCATCCAGCCGTCCGGCCACCAGGTCCTTTAACCCATCTCCTCCTTTGTACGGAACATGCAGCATGGAAAAGCCAAAGTTCTTTTTGAGCAGCTCGGTGGCCAGGTGTCCAGAACTGGCGTTTCCGAACGAGCCGTAGGACATGTTCTCGCCGTTCTGGCGCGCTTCTTCAATGAGGTCTTTTGCGGTATTCGCTTTGCTATCCGCCGGCACAATCAGCACGTGTGGGTACGAGTGCAACATGGTGACGGGCACGAAAGCCGTTTTAGGGTCGTACGGCAGCTTCGACATAAGCTGCGCGGTGATTAGAAAGCTTGCGGCATTGACGAACAGTGTATGCCCGTCGGCGGGCGCTTGCGCCACCGCTGCGGCACCAATTGTGGTGGCTCCGCCGGGTTTGTACTCTACTACCACGGGCTTGCCCCACATCGCCGAGAGCTCGTCGGCCACCAGGCGGACGGCGGCTTCGAGCGGGCCGCTTCCCGCAGCGTATGGCACGATGATATGAACCGGCTTGTTTGGAAAGCTTAGAGCCGCAGTGGCCGTGCAAAGCGTGACGGCTGAGATTATCCAGCGCAGTATTCTTAGTTTCATTATCTCCTCCTGATGAGTGCAGCTCGCGGGACACTCTGATGAATTCTTCGGCCGTTACTCTTTACTAGCACCGATATAGCCAGTGCAGTTAATTTCGACTTGCATTGGAGGGTCGGCCTTTGGATCGCCGACGCGCATGACCTGAACCAGGGTTGAGCATGGGAAATCTCCGGTAAAGAATTCGCGCCGCGCCTTCCATACCTCCTCGTTCTTGTCGAGATCGGTGACGAATATTTGCATGGACATGATGTCATCCATGCTGCCGCCCGCCGCTTCTAATACGCTTTTGATGTACCCAAAAGTAGTTTTGGCTTGTTCGTACATGGTGGCGCCGTGCGCAGCCATACCCGAAATATGAAAGTGCCCGTTCTTGTACACCTTCATGTTGGACCAGGTGGCGGGCGGCGGCGTAGGGATATCTGGGCTGGAAATAGTTTTGTAGGTCACCTCATACCTCCTTTCGCTTTGATCAATTTTCGATCTTATCAAAATCGTAGAAAATATCTACATGCTAGAATCCCTAAAAAGTGGAGTTTCACGTGCTCGATCAATCCTTCGCACCCCAAAGGCAAACCACAACCGACCGCATCGAACAACAGCTGCGTGCCGACATCACCGCGGGGCGCCTACCGCCGGGAGCCAAGCTAGGATTTGAAATGCTCAAGAAGCGCTACGGTGTCGGCGTGAGCCCATTGCGCGAGGCCCTACAACGCCTTGTATCCGAGCGCCTCGTCATTGGAGAGGGGCATGTGGGCTTCAGGGTTGCACCCCTTAGCATTGAAGAGCTTCACGACATCAACAACTTGCGGCGCAAGCTTGCCGCCGACGCATTGCGCGACGCTATTGCCAATGGCACTCCGGAATGGGGTGGAAAACTACTTGCCGCCGCGCACGAGTTGCGATGCGCGCCTCTACCGTCAGATCCGGACGGCCCCGAAGTCGATTACTGGGAAGAAAAGCACAGACACTTTCATGCGGTCTTGCTATCCACGTGCCGCTCCACCTGGCTGTTGCAGTTTTGCAGAATTCTTGATGACCAGTACTTGCGTTATCGTCGCATTGTGCTTCGTCAGTACTGGAGTAGCGCCGAAGTCCGCAAGGTCATCGACCGTGAGCACCAAGCGCTAGTAGACGCCGCACTCAACAAAGATGCTGATACTGCGGTCTCGTTGCTCTGCGCACATTACGACTCCAGCGCAGAAGGCGTCATCAAAGAATACGAGAGGCTGCTACGAGATTCAAAGTCGTAGTATCAAATGCACACACAATGATGACGCGACCGGTGCTGAACCAAGGCGCGAATCATTGCTTTTTGACACGCTCACCGAGGGCGTGTGTACGATGAGCCAGAACTTTACTTTGCCTTCAAGCCGGCTAAGCAATACCCACCCGCCAACTTACTTCTAATCGTGCATATCCCCGGCCACACCTGCTTCGCGAGCATCAAGCGTCTTCCGCAGCATATCAACCATGGCTTCGGCCGCGGGGGAAAGACCGTGCTCACGGCTGGTGATTAAATACAGATTGCGTTCAACCTGCGGATCAATAAGGGGCCGGGTGATCAAGACGGGGTTGCCTGTAAACGTAACCAGGTGGCCGGGTAGAACCGAGATTCCTAGTCCGCGTGCGGTCAATGCCAGCGCGGTAGAAAAATAGGAGACTTCCCAAGCCGGTTCGAAAGCTGTTCCGGCCTCTTGCATGGCGGTATCGACAAGAACGCGAATAGCATTGTCGCGCCGCACGGTAATCAAGTCCTCCCCGGCTAGCTGCTTCCAGGAGATCTCCTTTTGCGCCGCCAACGGATGATCGGTGCGACAAATGACGCCCAGGGAATCCTGCAGCAAGGGCTCGAAGTGCAGCGCACTGTTGCGCGTGTCGGGTGTGCCAATGCTGAACTCTACCGTCCGTTCAAGAACGGGGGCCAAAAGGCGGTCGGGCCCCATGTCGTGGACCACTGGGCGTATGCCAGGATAGCGCGTCTTAAACTTGAGCAGTACTTCGGGCAGTATGGTGGCGGCAACCGAGGTGGCCACCCCAAAATGCAGAACGCCTCGCCGTTTTTCGGCCAGCCCGCGAGCCCCTGCCACCAACTGGCCGACTTCGCCCAATATGCGCTGCGCCGTCTCATACACTTCATGCGCCGCGGCAGTTGGCCGTAGCGAACGCGAGGTGCGGTCGAACAGACGCAGACCGAGCACTTCTTCCAACTGCTGCAGCAGCACGCTCATCGCCGATTGCGTCAGGTGCATGACCTGTGCAGCGCGCGTCAAACTGCCCAACCGGTACACGTGGGTAAAGGCTTCCAGCTGCCGCAGCGTTGGTTTTTCCACGTCAGCTACTCAATTTCAATGCCGGCTTCTTTGGCCACTTTGGTCCACAGTGCGAGATCGGACTCGATGATCTTTGCCAGCTCCTGCGGATCGGCCACACCCGGTTCCATACCCATTTGTGCGAACCGCTCACGCGTTTGCGGGTCCGCCAGGATCTCGCGTAACGCGCCGGACAGCGTAGTGACAACCTCATCAGGAACACCGGCCGGAGCCATGAGCGCGGCCCAGAGGACAACATCAAAATCTTCAATGCCCGATTCCGCCACGGTTGGCACGTCAGGCAGCAAGCTCGAACGGTTCTTGGACGTCACCGCTTGAGCGCGCAGTCGCCCACTTTCGATCCCCGGAACCACAGCCGCAGTATCGAGGAAAGCCAAGTCGATTTGGCCGCCCATCAGGTCCGTGACCACCGGACCGGAACCCTTGTAAGGTACCTGTGTAAATTCAATGCCGGTGGCGCCCCCGAACACTTCTGCGGCGAGCTCAAAGGCCGAGGTTGCCACTCCGTGCGTGAGGGGCATGTCAGACTCGCGACCGCGCGCAATCACTTCCTCGATCGAATTCACGTCATCAAGCTTGCGGCCGGTGACCAGCACCAATGGGTACGTCGATAACTGCGCAATGGGAGTGAAGTCGGCAATCGGGTCATAGGTAACGCGGCCAGGCTTGTAAACCGCCGGGTTCACCGTGAGACCACCGCTGGCAATGACCAGCAAAGTATAGCCATCCGGCTCGGCCTGCTTCACGAAATTGGCCGAAATCATCGAGCTGGCGCCTGGCTTGTTCACCACAACAAAGGGTTGGCCCAAACGCTTTTCCAACTCACTGGAAATGAAGCGCGCGACGATGTCATTCGTGCCTCCGGGCGCGAATCCAACCACCACACTCACCGGCTTTTCCGGGTAGGCAGCTTGCGCCAGCCCACCGCTAAGTAAACCCGCGGCCACGAGTCCGCCGGCGACTTTCTTCCACTTCTTCAACAACTTCATCAGAGACTCCATATTCCCCGGCTGCTGCTATACCGCGTGCCGCATCTTTCCGACACCGTAGTCAAAAGTGATTGAGCTGTCGACTGCGTCGCTCGCAGTACACGCCAGGAGTAGCGCAAAGACTTGTACGATCGCCCAACTGGCAAGGGAAATCGTTAACGAGTTATCGATAATACACGTAACTCGAATCTGCCGCCGGGCCGCATGCGCGAAACACCGCGCCACGTGCAGGATGGCACCCTACTAGTGGATATACAGGGGCACCCATGCCCGGTGTCGAGTCGCACTTTTCCGACCCCACGGCTCGCGCCGGCTAGAAGGACTGGCTCTGGTGCTTCCGTTGTTTTAGCCGCGCTCGGAGAGCCCCGGGCACTATCGGTTCTCGATCGTTTCCGAGATCTTCGCTGATGGATCGCAACGACGCAGCCGGTTTGCGATCGGGCCCCAGAGGGACGATAATGTTCAAATTCGCGCGAACAGGCCGTGCACTTGTCTTCAAGCAACCTGGTTCTTGGTTGATAGCCTGCTTGTGCGAACAAAACTGCAGCATCGGTTGAGTGGCATCGACTCTTGGTCTCCGCTCAAGTGGCTGATAACCATTGCTGCAGCTCGTCAATGCCGACACGCTGGTGGCGCTTGGCCGCTGGCGGGACGCATTCATTAACGCGCTCGCCGCGCACACGTTACATCATGGCTCAATCAGAATCCCCCCGCATCAAGGTCGGTATCGTTGGCGGCACGGGTTACACCGGTGTCGAGCTGCTACGTATTTTGTCTCAGCATCCTGCAGTCGAGCTGTTGGCGATCACTTCGCGCGGCGAGGAAGGGGTGCGGGTCGACGCCATGTACCCCAACCTGCGGGGCCACGTCGACTTGGCCTACTCACACCCCGATAACGCGCCGCTTACCGAGTGCGACGTCGTTTTCTTCGCCACACCGCATGGCGTTGCCATGGCTCAAGCCAAGCAACTGCTTGAGCACGGCGTCAAGATCATCGACCTGGCCGCAGACTTCCGTCTCAAGAACCTCCAGGCGTTCGAACAGTGGTACAAAATGCCGCACGCCTGCCCGGACGTTCTCGCCAATGCGGTTTACGGCCTGCCTGAACTGCACCGCGAAGCCATCAAATCCGCTCAAGTTGTGGGCAATCCCGGCTGCTATCCCACCACGGTCGCCTTGGGCTTGGCACCGCTCCTCCAATCCGGCAAGCTGCTGGTCGAAACCACGGGCTTGATCGCCGACTGCAAGTCGGGCGTCACCGGTGCAGGCCGCAAGGCAGAAATCGGCATTCTGTTTTCGGAAGCCTCAGACACCTTTAAAGCTTACGGTGTTGCCGGGCACCGCCATCATCCAGAAATCGTGGAGCAGCTGGAGCAGTTATTAGGGGCCTCGGTCGAGCTCACTTTCGTGCCACATCTGACGCCGATGGTGCGCGGCATGCATTCCACGCTGTATGCGCGAGTTCGTCCCGACGCGCGTTCCACCGATTTTCAGCAAGTGTTCGAGACGTTCTACGCCGACGAGCCGTTCGTCGACGTCATGCCCGCCGGCAGCACTCCGGAAACACGGTCGGTCCGCGCCTCGAATATGGTCCGCATCGCCGTACACCGGCCCGCTCATGGCGACCAACTGGTCATCCTGGTGGTGCAGGACAACCTCGTCAAGGGCGCTTCAGGGCAAGCGGTACAAAACATGAACCTCATGTTTGGTCTGCCTGAAACCAGTGGCCTTGCACAGCCGGCCGTCCTGCCCTAATTGTCGTCATGCACCGGCTGGCTGCCGTACTCCTGCCCTTTGTGCTGGGCGCTGCCATTGCCGGTATTGGCTTCTATATTTTCCGACCCGCGCCGGAAGCCGTACAAGCGGAATTGCACGAGAAGGC
>CAZMVM010000066.1:0-17053 GCA_964569785.1 uncultured Pigmentiphaga sp.
GGGCATTTCGGGCCACGCCGCTCATGATTCAACTCTTGTTCTGGTACAACCTGGCCTACCTGATTCCTACCATTTCGATCGGGTTGCCATTCAGCGAACCCTGGGTCAGCTGGGAAACCACCGAGCTCATCAGCCCTTTTACGGCGGCACTTCTGGGCCTGGGATTGGCAGAAGGCGCTTATATGGCGGAAATCATTCGGGCCGGTTTGTTGTCGGTTGATTCGCGACAGTCAGATGCCGCGAAGGCGCTGGGCATGACACCTACGCAAACGTTTTTCCGCATTGTTTGTCCCCAGGCAATGCGGGTCATTATTCCGCCCACCGGCAATCAATTCATCAGTCTCGCCAAAGGCACGGCGCTGGTCAGCGTTATCGCCATGAACGACCTCTTGTTTGCCGTGCAATCGATTTACAACCGCACCTACGAAGTTGTGCCGCTACTCATGGTTGCGGTCATCTGGTACTTGGCGCTCATCACCCTGATGTACGTTGTTCAAGCACGACTCGAACGGCACTACGGCCGCGGGCATGCACCTGCTCCTACCACGTCCTCCAGCCCCACAACGACTTGAGCACGCACGATGCAAGCAAGTAACCCCACCATGTCACAACGCGAATCAGCAGCCCATGGTTTCGACCAACGAAAGCTTGTGCTAAGGGCCTGCAACGTCACGAAGCGCTATGGCAGCTTCACTGCACTGGACAACGTCTCGCTCGATGTCCATGAAGGTGAAGTCGTAGCCGTTATTGGGCCTTCAGGCTCGGGCAAATCAACCCTGGTCCGCTGCATCCATCAGCTCGAGACCATCCAGGGGGGCGCCATTTACCTTAATGACGAACTGCTCGGCTATCGACGCGCAGGTTCCGTCCTCAAGCCACTCGACCCCATCTCGATTGCACGTCAACGTCGTTGTCTGGGAATGGTGTTTCAGCAGTTCGTCCTGTTTCCACATATGACCGCAGCCGAGAACATTATGGAGGGCCCCATACGTGTGCTGGGCGACACGCCCGAAGCCGCGCGTGAACTTGCCCTCTATCTGCTCGGCAGGGTCGGCCTCAGTGACAAGGCCGATGCCTACCCCCAGCAACTGTCCGGAGGGCAGCAGCAACGCGTGGGCATTGCCCGTGCGCTTGCCATGCGTCCGCAGGTGCTGCTGTTTGATGAGCCTACCAGCGCCCTTGATCCCGAGCTTGTCGGCGAAGTTCTGAAGGTGGTCACCGACCTCGCGCGGGCGGGCAAAACCATGGTGGTGGTTACCCACGAAATTGGTTTCGCGCGCGAAGCTGCAGATCGCATCGTGTTCATGGAAGGGGGACGCATCGTCGAACAGGGCGACGCTCGTACTACCTTGGCTCATCCGAAAACGGAACGCTTGCGTAGTTTCTTGTCGCGGGTCGTGTAGTACGTCGCGTCAAGGCCCTGTGCGTGCGACGTACGTCATGCGTTTCCCGAGTTGCCGAGCCCGACGGTAGGCTCAACGGTTACTTCACTAACAGCACGGCCTTCGGCGACTTTGCGCCATTCTCTCAATAACGTTTGATACTGAACACCGCTAACGAACTCATGAAAAACGGAAAACGACACCCTCTTCGGAGCAAGAGAAGCATACCTTTTCATGTTTTGACTTAACACCCCGACCTCTCCAACAAATCGCTGACACCGGCGCATTCTACAACGGACAACCGAAACCAATGACCCGACAAATTAAATACATTTCTCCCACCGGAATTCTGGGCGTGGGCTTTACAGAGGAGTATTTTCTTCGTGCCCTCGAAGATGACATCGCTTTCATCGGTTGCGACGCCGGATCTACCGACGGCGGCCCCGCCAATCTGGGCGGCAACAAACCGTTCTTCTCGCGCAATGCTGTGAAGCGTGATTTGCGTATCATGCTTAAGGGGGCGCGCTCCATCAATGTGCCATTACTGGTTGGATCATGTGGTGGCAGCGGGGGCAATTGGAATCTGCATTGGGTGTGGGATATCGTGCAAGAGATTGCGCGGGAAGAGAACTTGCAGTTTCGCACTGCCCTCATTGAGTCTGAACCCGATCGCGATCAACTGATAGCCAAATATCGAGCCGGCAAGTTTCGCGCGTTGCACCCTGCTCCCGAGATTTCCGAGGAGACGCTGCGCAACGCTGATCATATTGTTGCCATGATGGGCGCAGAAGCCTATCTGGAAGCGCTCGAGAACGGCGCCGACGTGGTCTTGGCAGGGCGATCTACCGACGCTGCCATCTTCGCGGCGATTCCGGTCGCTCGAGGATTCCCTGCTGGTCTTTGCTGGCACGCTGCAAAAATTATGGAATGCGGGGGTGCCTCCGTCGTCAGTATGGAGAAGTCGGAGGGAATGATATGCACCATTACCGACGACTATTTCGAGCTTACGCCGGTTAGCCCCGAACAACGTTGCTCTCCGCTCAGTGTGGCAGCCCATGCTCTCTATGAAACAGGCGATCCCTACATCATGCATGAACCGGGCGGCTACATGGATCTTACCCATGCCCGTTACGAAGCCACCAGTGATCGCACCGTGCGCGTCTGGGGGAGCGAATTTCATGCTGAGCCCTATACTGTAAAGCTTGAGGGGGCCAAACAAATCGGTTACCGCGCCATGGTATTGGGTGGCGTGCGTGATCCGGTCATTCTCGAACAGTTTGACTCCTGGTTCGACGGCATCAAAACCGCCATTCGAGAAAACATTGACGCCGTTTACGGACAGTCAATGGCGGGGAAATACCAAGTCGACTTCAAATTGTATGGCCATAGCGGCGTGCTAGGGCCGCGCGAGGCTGGCCTGACGGGCGCGCCGCATGAAGTGGGAATTCTCATGGTCAGCCTGGCGGAAAGCGAAGAGCTCGCCTATGCCATTGCAGGTCAAGCCGCACATATGGTTCTTCATCATGCTGTTCCTGAATGGGAAGGTCTGGTGTCGAATCTGGCATTTCCTATCGCTCCACACTTCTGGAGCCTGGGCCCCGCCTACGCGTTTGTGCTGAATCACGTGGTTGAACTTGACCACCCGCTAGAACTTCACACGATTCATTACAAGGATATCTGACATGACCCGACTGCGCGATCTTGCCAAGCTGATTCGGACAAAAAATGCAGGCCCTTTTCAACTTACGTTAGACATTATGTTTCCCGATCGGGCAACTTATGAACACGTGGTCAACAGTGGGGTGATTTCCATCGCTTCGATGGCCAACTACTTCAAGGTGCCCGAGACTGACGTACGGTTGTTCAAATACGCCCCTGCCAATGCCATTAAGGTAACTGTTCCGCGCATGGTGCCTTCGGGTGCCCCGGAAGATACTGACCTCTTCGGGGGCCAGCAATTCGCACCCTTGGTGAACATCGAAGTTCCGGACATGCCGCGAACGTCATCGACATGAGCTTTTAGGGCTGCAGAGAAACGTGACCACTGAAGCTGCGGAAGGACCGAATCGCGCCCTGATGGATGTGGAACCCGGTGAGCGTGTTTACTGCCAGCCATGACTCTGCAAACCCCTTACCGACTCGCTCAAGTCGTTATCGTGAACCGACGGGCGACTTCGGCGCTCAAGCGACGTACTTGACGACTGGGGTGTGGCTTGCCCCACCCCGAAGCGGAAAAACCGACACGAGGCCAACTCAGTCTGCCGCGCTGCAGACGGACCAGCAAACAAGGAAGCATTCGACATGACGAAACCCATACTGCGCGAATTGATTCGCGACGTGACGGCCTGGAAAGGCCCTGACCTGCAGCAAGATACGTCCTGGATTTACGAGCTCGATGCCGCAGACGTTCAAGAGCTTGAAGCGGCAGCGGAGATGATCAAGCAGCGCGGCCTCACCTGGGGCCAGTTCGATAAGCACGATTTCGTTTTGCCCGGACTAACCGCCCGGCTTGAAGAAATTGATCAGCAAATTCGTCATGGACGAGGGTTCGCTCTGGTGCGGGGCCTACCCGTGCGCACCCTCGACATGGAAACCCTGAAAATCATCTACTGGGGATTGGGGGTATACCTTGGGCAAGTCATTTCACATAACGTCCAAGGCGACTTGATGGCGCCGGTAACCGACCTGGGCCTGAAAGACGATGACCCCAACCGGCGCAACAACACGACCAATCAGCTGTTAGACCCACACACTGACCTGGCAGATGTTGTTACGCTTCTTTGTATCGAGAAGGCTCGGGAGGGTGGCTTGAGCAGCCTTTGCAGTAGCGTGACCATTCATAATGAAATTCTGCGCAACCATCCCGAATACCTGGAGCCGCTCTACAAGGGCTTTTATCACGACTACCGTGGCTACGGCCCGACCGGCGATCCGAATGAAGTCACTGCCACCCCAATCCCGGTATTTGAATACAACAACGGCCGCGTCAATTGCGCCTTTGCCAAAACCATTATCGAACGCGGAGCTGCAAAGCGCGGCGTGCCGTTAACACCACTGCAACAAGCCGCCATTGATTACGTTCACAACTTAGCATTGTCTCCCGAATTACGAATCGACATGATGTTGGAGCCGGGAGATATACAAGTCATTAACAACTATATGACCCTACATTCTCGCTCCAACTACGTTGACCACAGCGATGGCCGCAAGCGCTATCTG
This sequence comes from uncultured Pigmentiphaga sp., assembly GCA_964569785.1. Lineage (GTDB taxonomy): Bacteria > Pseudomonadota > Gammaproteobacteria > Burkholderiales > Burkholderiaceae_B > Verticiella. Next base: position 4,602 of record CAZMVM010000066.1, read on the forward strand.
CTACGGATGTGGATTAATTTGCCCAATAGCGTGCAGTTATCGCCCGACTTTGCAAGCTTCGTCAGACGCGGAATTCCCGCTCAAAAGAAACATGCCCCCAACGTGATCGAACAACAGCAGCTTGCGATCGACGCCAGCGCAAAGCCATAGCGCAGAACGACAACATGACATGCTCCGCACATCAGCACACGCGTCACAGACACGTGTACTCACCCTCGGTACCGATGTTTTGCATGTCGGCATGAATCAGTATGAAAACCCAGAGGAGAAACCCCGTGATCAACGTGACCGAACAGCTGGCCCACTTTGCCGCTCGACTCCAGTTTGACCACCTACCTTCCGACGTCGTCGAAAAAGCAAAGATTCTATTTCTCGACACCGCGGGCATCATGATTCGGGCGCAAAACCTGGATTCCACCCTTGCCATGAAAGATGCGCTACGCGCACTGCAGGGCAATTGCGGCACCGTGCACGTTTTGGGCAGCGACGAGCGTTGGACTCCGCAGGCTGCCGCCCACTTGGCAGGCACTGCTGCCCATAGTCTGGACTTTGACGACACGCACGCCCGCGCCCAGCTGCATCCCGGTGCCCCTATCATTGCCGCCGCGCTGGCGGCCGTTCAGCTTTGCAATGGCACCACACGAGATCTTCTCACCGGCATTGTCGCGGGTTATGAAGTCATGATACGAGTTGCCTTGGGCGCTGTCGCCCTTGCACACTCAGAGCGCGGGTTTCACCCTTCCGCTACGATCGGTGTGTTTGGCGCCACGGCCGCGGCGGGACGCATTCTGGGGCTAACCCCAAAACAGATGGAGCACGCCTTTGGCACTGCGTTGAGTCAATCGGCAGGAACCGGCCAGTTTTCGGTTAACGGTGCATGGACAAAGCGCTATCACGTGGGGTACGCAGCGGCTGGTGGCCTGACCGCCGCAGTCTTCGCCTCGAAAGACTACACCGGTGCCACCCAGGCTTTCGAAGGACGCGAAGGGTTTTTCAATGTGTATTCCCCCCGCCCCCAGCCGGAATTAGCGGTGCAAGCGCTGGGCACTGTCTGGGAGATCCTCGAATCAGGCCTGAAGCCCTGGCCCTGTTGCCGCGGAATTCATGCACCGCTCGACGCGGTCATGCTGTTGCACCAACAGCGCGACATCGATATTGCCGAAATTGAGCGGGTACGGGTGGGCATGGCGAAGCGCAGTGTTTACGTCGTCGGGGAGCCGCAGGACCGTCGACGCCGGCCCAAGAACGTGGTGGATTGCCAGTTCTCGACCCATCTTTGCTTGTCGATTGCGCTGAAACACAAGCGCATGGGCTGGGACGACTATGAGCCCGCGTTACACGACCCAGACATCTTTGCGCTCATGCAGAAAATTGATGTTTATGAAGACGCAGAAGCGGAAGCCAACTTCCCCGAGGCGTTTTCAGGTGTCGTCGAAATCAGCTTTACAGACGGCAGCACCTTGCGCGAGTTTGTGCGCGTGCCGCTCGGTGAGCCTTCCACACCCTATGGTATGAACGAACTGCGTGCCAAGTATTCGCAGCTGGTGCAGCCTACTCTGGGCGCCACGGCAGAAGCGGCCTTTTTCGAGCTTGTACAAAGACTGGATGACGAACTGCCCGCCTCGACTCTCTTCTGCCAGACGACGCAACCCGATATACAAGCCTTGGCCTAGGCGATAAACTGCGGCGACTAACAGGAGAACATGGAAGGATCAATTATGAGCGCACCTTTGACCGAACAAGAGTTACGCGTTCAACTGGCGGCCTGCTACCGCATCTTCGCCATGTTGGGGTGGACGGAACTCATCTACAACCACATCACGGTTCGCATACCTGGGCCGGAACTGCATTATCTGATCAACCCCTTTGGCCTGCACTACACGGAAGTCACGGCCTCCAACCTCGTCAAGGTCGACTTAGAGGGGAACATCCTGGACGACACGCCGCATCAGATTAACCCCGCTGGTTTTGTCCTGCATTCCGCCATCCACGGAAACATCCCCGACGCCCACTGCGTCATGCATACGCACACGACAGAAGGCTTGGCCGTCGCCTGTTCAGAAGCGGGCTTGTCCATGGACAACTTCTATGCAGCGCAACTCTACAACCGGGTGGCCTACCACGATTTTGAAGGTATTACGGTGCACGCTGACGAGGGACCGCGCCTGATTCGCAACATTGGCGATAAACCCGCTGTCATTCTGCGGAACCACGGTCTGTTGACTTGGGGCAGCACAATTCCCATGGCCTTTAGTGTTATGTGGACCTTACAGCGTGCGTGCGAAATTCAGGTTATGGGCGCTGCGCTGGGCCCGACTCGACCCATCTCCGAGGAGATCCAGCACAAGTGCTATGTGGATGCGCTCCAATTCAATCCGAAATACGGCGCAGGAGAAGACGTATTCGCGGCCCTGACGCGGCTGATCGATCGCCAAGACCCGTCCTATCGTAACTAACACAGCAAACCATGAAAATTGCAGTTTATGGCTTGGGCGCAATCGGTGGTTTGCTCGCCGCCCGGCTAGCAGAAAGCGGACAACAAGTCAGCGCCATCGCGCGGGGCGCAACCTTGCGGGCAGTGCAAGAACGCGGCTTGCGTCTCATTGACAACACCGACCACGAACGCGAATCCCAGCATCAGATTCACGTCACGGACGAGCCCAAAAACCTGGGTCACCAAGATGTTGTGATCATTTCGGTCAAAACGACCGCATTGCCCGAGATAGCTCCCAAGATAGCACCCCTGCTGGGGCCCAATACAACCGTGTTTTCCGCTATGAATGGGGTGCCTTGGTGGTTCTTTTACGGACACCCAACTGGAAACTCGCGCATCAGCTTGGATACCGTCGACCCGGGCGGTGCAATCTCTGCAGCAATTCCGCCAGAATTGGTCGTAGGCAGCGTGACCCATTTGTCGGCGACCACCCCTGAACCGGGCTGCGTCCGTCATGTTGCGGGCAATCACATCATCGTCGGAGAACCTAAGGGCGGCACCCACACCGAACGCGCCCAGACGATTGTGCGCGCACTGCGCAACGCTCGCTTCGAGATCGAAGAGGTGGATTCCATTCAAACCCACATCTGGTACAAGCTGTGGGGCAATATGACCATGAACCCCGTGTCCGGAATTACCGGGGCCACGGTCGACAGAGCACTGGATGACCCCTACGTCCGCGCCTTTATGTCGCGCTGCATGCTGGAAGCAGCAGCCGTGGGTGATCGCATCGGGATCCCCATCGAACACGATCCCGAAGCGCGCCACGAGGTGACGCGAAAGCTCGGAGCATTCCGTACTTCGATGTTGCAGGATGTCGACGCGGGCCGCCCTGTCGAACTGGACGCGTTAGTCGCGGCAGTCATCGAAATTGGTCAACAGGTGGGCGTGGCAATGCCGAATACGGAAGCCCTATTTGGCCTTGCCCGGGTTCATGCTCAAGTACGAGGGCTCTACCCCGATCAGACATCGCCGGCTTGACGCCTTCGGCGATGCACGGTTCGCTGTCATCTGGGGAAGGTTGCGAAGTAACGGTGCGGGGTAAAGGTGAATCGCCTTTCCTAGCCGGCTTCTGGCGCCCCTTCCGGCCTTTAGACTTCCCCGCGTTCTACCCAGCGCACGACTGCGGGAGCGTGGTAACGCTCGAACGCGTCTAATAAGTCTTCACCGTGTTCGGCAGTGACCAACATGCGGCGGTAGATATCGCGTACAAATCCGCGTTCGACCGCCTCATCGACAAATCGCACTAGGGTTTCGTAATAGCCGTCGACGTTGAGCAATCCGCACGGCTTGCTCAACAAGCCCAACTGATTCCAGGTCCAGATTTCGAATAACTCCTCGAGCGTTCCGATGCCGCCCGGCAAAGCCACGAAGGCGTCAGCCAGATCGGCCATGCGCGCCTTTCGCTCGTGCATGGAGCTGGTGATGATCAGCTCAGATAGACCGTTGTGGGCGACTTCCCGCTCGACCAAGGCTTGCGGGATGACGCCAACCACCTCGCCACCCGCCTCCAACGCGGCGTTAGCGACGGCACCCATGACCCCGACACTGGCGCCGCCGTACACCAGGCGAATACCTCGCTCGGCGAGCAAGCGTGCAAATGATTCGGCAGCGTCCAGATAGATGGGCTTGTTCCCGGGGTTGGCGCCACAGTACACGCAAAGACTACGAATTTTCATAAAAGCCAAAGTTGTTGAGAAGACCCCGGGTCGCGGACGCAGCGTATGCGTCCAACCACAGCACTCCCGCTGATCACAAACGCGTATTGCCGAGGCTGCGCCGGTACCGATTACGACACAAGGGCGGCCTCGATATCGGCAGTGAAGCGCGCCTCGTCGACGTCGCCCAGATACCGCTTGACAATACGCCCCTCGCGGTTAATCAGGAAAGCTGTGGGAGTCAGGCGAACGTCGCCAAACTCCTTGGCCAGCTCACCCATGGGATCGAGCGCCACCGTGAACGGCAGCTGCCGGGTTTCAGCAAAATGCGCCACGTAGTTAGGCGGATCGTAATGCATCGCTACGGCGACCACATCGAACCCTTGACGGTGATATTTGTTGTAGGCCTCGACGATCATGGGCATTTTCTTAACGCAGGTAACACAGCTGGTAGCCCAAAAGTTCACTAGCACCACCTTGCCCGTCAGGCTCTCAGTGGAAATTTTTTCACCGTGCAACGAGGTATAAGTGACGTTGGGCGCCTGATTACCCGGAGAGAACATAAACCATCCGCCCACAGCGACCGCCACGGCCAACAAGACGCTGACCAGAATGCGTATCGACCCTTCCTGGCGGCGGAATGAAGGGGCCACAGACTGTGACATAGATGTGCTCCGATCGGCAATGAAAATCAAATATACGCCTGGCCTGGCCCTGTGACACCCCCTGGGCGCACCGAGCCGCCAGCCCTCATAAACCTACTACCTCTAACGACGCCATCGACAGTACGCATCGTTAATGCCGTCATACGTATTGACGGCAATCCCCGCCCGGGGGACTGACTACACTGCGTTAGCGATGTCAGCCCCAGGCGGTCGCAGCTCAGCGCCGTCTCTAAGCCATCCGCCCCCGCTCAAAAACGCCACCTCGCCAACACCGCCACCGGTAGCGCTCACAGCAATCGCTGCCGTCGCATAACCGGCAACGAGCGCGCTATGGGGCGGACGGAACCGGTATTGCCAACGCCCCGCTCGGGGGCATCGAGGCGTCGTTGTCACTTTGGGTGCTAGAGGATGGTTGCGTCCGGCTTGCGCCAGTTGCAGGCGTTGCACCATTTTCAGCGCTTACCGTGTTCTCACTTCCCCCCAGCTGCAAGGTCTTGCTCGCCTCTTCGGGAGAAATGTACTCGAACAACTTCACCACTTTGTTCACGCCTTTGATACCGGCTGCGACGTTAGCCCCGCGATCACCCTCTTCCCGGGTGACCAGACCTTGCAGATAGACAACGCCACGGTTAGTTGTGACGGCAAAGGCATTGGAAGGCAGGCCTTCGGTAGCCAGAAACGCTGCCCGCACCTGGCCACTTATCCAACTGTCTGCCGCGCCTTCGGCGACGGTACGCGGCGCGCCGACCTGAAGTTGATTGATGACCCGTTTGACATGTTCGAGCTGCTGCACCAGCTTTTCTATTTGCGAGCTGGTTCCGACATCGGGAACCGTGCCCACTAAGAGAACATTGCCGTTATACGACGATGGGGTAACTTGTACTGCGTCGCTGTAATTATTAGCGACCAGGTTTCGCACACGTAGTTCAATTGCCTGATCGTCCAGCTGCATACCTGCAGTACGACGGTCGGTGGCCACCACTGTCGTACCGACGACCGCTCCACCGACCAACGCGGGAACACACCCCGACAGCACACAGGCCGTTAGCCCAATCACCATCAATCGCGTGATTGCCCCGGCTCCGCCTCCCAACTTCCCGAAACTTGGTCTGCCCCTGCGCAAGAGCACTAACTCAGGCCGCGCGTTGGGCTCAGTGAGCGAGCACGCGCGTGTCTCAGGCTGAGCAAACCGACCGGAGCCAAGAAAGCGAGTGAAGCGGGACAGCATTAGGCCTCTCCGAGTAGCTGGACGTCGATACCATCGCACAAGGCGTGTAACAGTAAGCCGTGAACCTCTTGAATACGCATCGTGCGATCGTGCGGCACACATAAATGATGATCCAATGGCCCCATCATCGCCCCAATGGCTCCGCCACCTTTGCCGGTGAGGGCCACAACGATCATTTCTCTTTCCTGGGCGCTTTCCACCGCCTTCACGACGCTGGGCGAGTTGCCGCTGGTAGATATCGCTACAAGAACGTCGCCGGGCTGACCCAGTGCACATACCTGGCGCGAAAACACTTCGTCATAGCCGTAGTCGTTGGACACGGCAGTAAGAATGGAGGTGTCGGTGTTGAGTGCGACGGCCGCCAACGGTAGACGCTCGCGTTCGAAGCGGCCGACGAGCTCGGCGACGAAATGCTGGGCGTCGGCTGCCGATCCACCATTACCACAGGCAAGAATTTTGCAGTTGCTGGACAGCGCCATAAACAGCACTTCCGCCGCTGCGGCGGTTGGCGCGGCCATTTCCTGCATACATTGTTCGTGGAGCGAGATGGCGTCCTGAAAATGGGAGGCAATGCGGCTGGTGAGATCCATAGCGGTTGATTATATGCTGTGCGTGGTCAGGCCGTACGAATCGCGTCCCGCACCCAGGTACACGTGCTGCCATCGTAGGCAACCACGTCGAACCGGCAGCGGGGATGCGGCCCGGGCCACGCTGTATGCAGGAAATACTGTGCAGCGCGCACGATTCGATGCTGCTTGACACCACCAATGCTTTCCAGGGCGCTACCAAAGCTGGAACGTTGTCGCGAGCGTACCTCAACAAACACGAGAACCTGGCCATCGCACATCACGAGATCAATTTCTCCCGAGCGGAATTGAATATTGCGTGCGACCAGTTGCAGTCCGGCCTGTTCCAGCATGGCGAGGGCCTGCTGCTCGGCTCGGGCTCCGCGTCGTTGCGCGGGCGACACAGCTTTCGCCTGACGTGCGCGCACCGTGGGTTGCGCAGTTGCACGGCGGTGCTTTCCGCGACGAAAGCGCTTGCGCTGCATCTGACGAGCAAGTTCAAATGCGACTAACGAGCTCCCCCGACGGGCACTTCCTTGCGTGGGCCCCGGCGTTGCGGCCTGGTTTGCAGTGGCGCTCGCACTGGCTGGCCTATGCGAGCGCTCCCGTTTGCGCTTCATACCTTGCTCCAGAGGTTTCCCCCTGCAGGACGGATCACACGCGGTTATGCTTCGACTCATGATGACCCCTTCTGACTGTCAAGATAATTCTCACCCGCCAGTTTCGGCCCGGCAGGATGCGACGCAGACACCCGCACACACTTGGGCGCGTCAATTCCAGCAGCTGGCCGCTCAACAGTGGCCGTTGGCAACCCTTTACGTGGTCGCTACGCCCATCGGCAATCTCGCAGACATGAGCGCGAGGGCTGCCTACACATTGCACCTGGTTGACACGATCGCGGCGGAAGACACGCGGACGAGCAAGGCCCTGCTGCAAGCTTGGGGTATCAACACCCCTTTGATGGCTGCCCACCGGCACAATGAAGCAAGCGCTGCCGAGGCCGTCATCGCCTGCCTGGCGGAGGGGAAACGGGTCGCGTTGATTTCCGATGCTGGTGCCCCGGCCATCAGCGACCCCGGTGCGCGCATCGTACACGCGGTGCGGGCTGCCGGCTATCGTGTCATTCCCATACCCGGTCCAAGCGCCGTCATTACCGCCCTCATGGCAAGCGGGGCTACAAGCGATGAGAATCCGGCCTTTTGCTTTGCCGGCTTTCCCCCGCCCAAGAAAACTGCGCGCAAGAAATGGTTGCAACAGTGGTGTTCGGGGACGGCGCCGGTCGTCATGTATGAGTCTCCCCCTCGCTTGCCTGCGACCCTGGATGATTTACTCGCGGTGTGCGGCCCCGAGCGGCGCGTTACCATCGCACGCGAACTGACCAAGCGGTTCGAAGAAATCTGTACAGTGCGGCTAGGAGACGCCACTCGGTGGCTCAATGAGCACGCGCGACGAGCTCAGGGCGAGTTTGTCTTGATCGTGGAAGGCGCGCCACAGCTCGGATCGGGCTTCGACCGCGACATTGACACGATGTTGTTGGTTCTGCTTGAGATGTTAAGCACCAAGGACGCAAGCCGGGTAGCGGCCAAACTCACTGGGGTGCCGCGCGATCAGCTCTACGAACGCGCAATCCAACTACGCGACTCATCGCCCAGCACATCATGACCCACCTGCTCGCCTCCGTCGACCTGGGCTCCAATAGTTTCCGGCTGGTCGTCGGCCGCGTTACACAAAGTGCGGGAAGCTCACACATTTCTCCAATCCATCGCATGAAAGAAGCGGTTCGGCTCGCGGCAGGACTCGACCGGCACCTACGCCTGGATGAAGCAGCCATGCAACGAGCGGTGGTCGTGCTCGAACGGTTTGGCGAGCGCTTACGCCATTTTCAGCCCCAACGCGTACGTGCGGTCGCCACCAACACCTTTCGCGTGGCCACGAACGTGGAAGAGTTGTTGCCGCGCGCGGAAGCAGCGCTGGGCTTTCCTATCGAAATTATCTCGGGTCGCGAAGAAGCACGGTTGATTTACTCCGGCGTGAGCCACAGTCTGCCCGCGTCGAGCGAACGACGGCTTGTCGTCGACATCGGTGGCGGCTCGACCGAACTCATCCTTGGTATTGGTTTTGAGCCGGAGTTGCTGGAATCCGTGCAAGTGGGGTGTGTCACCCTCAGTAAGCACTACTTTAGTAAGGGCAAGATCACGGCGCGCCGGATGAGGGACGCCGAGTATGCTGCGCGCGATCAGATCAAGCCCGTGGTCCAGCGCTATCGTGAAGCAGGCTGGTCATTTGCCTACGGTTCCTCGGGAACGGCGAAAGCACTCGCCGCCATCTTGCCCGCCACCGGGCTGAGTGAAGGCGGTATCACACGGGATGGTCTGGAAAGACTACGGCAGCGGCTCGTTCAGGCGGGCACGGTCGAGGCAGCAGAGTTGCGTGACATCCGCCCAGGCCGGGCCGCTGTACTGCCGGGCGGACTGGCTGTGATGCGCGCAATTTTCGACGAGCTGCCGATAGAACGCATGGATTCAGCGGAAGGCGCGTTGCGGGTCGGGGTGTTGTACGACCTGCTGGGTCTCGTGCTAAAGCAGCTCGATTAGCCAGGCTGGTTGCCACCCCCAAACTGGATGCCGGACGCCGCTAGAGGCCGGGTTAGCCGTCGAGCAAATCCGGGTTCACCACGGCACGAACAACGACTTCCACATCATCGCGCTCACGCAATTGCAACCACCATAGCCCAGCCTTGCGCACCGACCAGGACTGCACCGTACCCGTCAAGGCCAAGGCCGCAACCGCACCTAAAGTGGGCTGGTGCCCGACCACTAACACCGTGCCTCCAGCCTCTGGCCACCCAGCCACCTCCATCACGTCTTGCGCGCGTGCCCCCGGGGCAATGGCATCGACGACCTCATAGCGCTTGCCGAGTGCGTCGGCTGTTTCACGGGCCCGCCGCGCCGGACTCACAATAATACGGGCATCGTCAGGCAAGCGGGGAGTCAGCCAGCGCGCGATGCGGTCAGCCTGCTTCCGGCCCCGGGCCGTGAGGGCGCGCTGCATATCCACCGAACCGTTTTCCGCTTCCGCGTGCCGCCACAATATCAAATTCATTCGCAACTCCCTGAACAGCGTAGACCGCCGGCGGTCATTCGCCTGACCCACGTTTCCCCGGCATCCTACCGGGAAGTGAAAGGCTGCGTGCAGCGCCCACCTGCCTATGCATGTCATCACTGCCCTGACATACTGCGGCAAAAATGGCCCGCCAACGTTAACCGGTTAGAATTTCGCGCTGATGCCCGATACTGACGTGCACCAGCCGTCCGCCCGAATAGTACAAGCAAACGTAAGTGTAGGGCTCCTCGTTTCCTGCCATTTTCTTTTCATTCTATGAGCACCAGGCTAACACTGGCCGACTTCGACTATCACTTACCTCCCGAGCTGATTGCACAGCACCCGGCCGCGCAACGTTCAGCCAGCCGGCTTTTGTACCTCAACGCGCAGGGCAGGCTCCACGATCAGCAGTTCGCAGATTTACCCGGCCTGCTTCGCCCCAACGACTTATTGGTCTTCAACGACACCCGTGTCATCAAGGCCCGACTGTTCGGGCATAAACACACCGGCGGCAAGGCTGAGGTACTGGTTGAACGCATCATTAGCCCGCAACGGGCGCTCGCTCATGTGCGCGCCAGTAAGGCGCCCAAACCCGGCACGCAACTGCGCCTGGCCAATGCGTTCGACGTCACCGTCGAACGACGCGAGCAAGATCTGTTCGAGCTGTCATTTCCCGCGCCCGTGTTGGATCTGCTCGACGCGCACGGGTCAACCCCGCTGCCGCCCTATATCGACCACGCCGCCGACACCGACGACGAACTGCGCTATCAAACCGTGTATGCGCGCACCCCGGGTGCTGTGGCGGCGCCCACCGCAGGTTTGCACTTCGATGAAGGGATTCTGGACGCTCTGGGCGCGCGGGGGGTGCGTTTCGCCTACGTGACACTGCATGTTGGCGCAGGCACATTCATGCCAGTGCGAGTGCAGGATCTTGATCAACATGTGATGCACACGGAGCACTACACGGTACCCCAGTCGACCGTCGAGCAAATCGCTACAACCCGTGCTGCCGGTGGTCGTATCGTGGCCGTGGGCACCACTAGCGTGCGTGCCCTAGAATCGGCTGCCGCCTTGCATGGCACCCCTGAGCGTACCCTGTACACTGCGGTCTCGAACGACACCGCGCTATTCATTCGGCCCGGTTACCGCTTCCGCGTCGTTGACGCCCTCATTACCAACTTTCATCTGCCACAATCGACCCTGTTGATGCTGATTGCCGCGCTGGCAGGCCTGGATCGCATCCGCGCGGCTTATCAGCATGCCATCGCCGAGCGTTACCGCTTCTTCAGTTATGGCGATGCCATGCTCATCGAGCCCCCTGAATCTTCACTATGACTCTTGGCCTTACTTCTGCTTCTACCGGTCTTTCGTTCGAATTGCTTGCTACCGATGGACGGGCTCGCCGTGCACGTATCACCCTGAATCACGGCACGGTAGAAACGCCTGTGTTCATGCCGGTGGGTACCTATGGCACTGTTAAAGCCATGAGTCCCCACGAGCTGGAAGAGCTCGGTGCACAAGTGATTCTGGGCAACACCTTCCACTTGTGGCTGCGACCAGGCACGGAAATCATTCAAGCTCATGGTGGCTTACATGGTTTCATGCAATGGCATAAGCCCATCTTGACCGACTCGGGCGGTTTTCAGGTTTTTAGTTTGCAGGGGATGCGCAAAATCACTGAAGAAGGCGTGCACTTTGCCTCTCCCATCGACGGCTCGCGGAAGTTTCTCACACCAGAAGAGTCGATGCGGATTCAGTATGCGCTCAACTCTGACGTCGTCATGGTATTCGACGAGTGCACGCCCTACCGCATCGGTGACCGCCCGGCCACGCACGAGGAGGCTGCGCGATCGATGCGAATGTCGCTCCGCTGGGCGCGCCGCTCACGCGCAAGCTTCGACACATTGGAAAACCCCAATGCGCTATTCGGCATCGTTCAAGGCGGCATGTACGAAGACCTGCGCGACGAATCGTTAGCAGGTCTGATTGATATCGGGTTCCATGGGTATGCCATCGGTGGGCTTTCGGTCGGGGAGCCCAAAGAGGACATGATGCGTATTCTGACGCACACCGCCCCTCAATTGCCGGACAATGCCCCCCGCTATCTCATGGGTGTGGGCACTCCTGAAGATCTGGTCGATGGCGTGGCAGCCGGCATCGATATGTTCGATTGCGTCATGCCCACCCGCAATGCGAGGAATGGATGGCTCTTCACCCGCTATGGCGACATCAAGATTCGCAACGCACGTTACCGCGCTGACACAGCACCCTTGGATGAAACCTGCTCGTGTCTCACCTGCAGTAAATTTTCGCGCGCCTATTTACACCATTTGCAGCGTGCGAATGAAATTCTGGGTGCACGCCTGAACACGCTGCACAACTTACATTTTTATCTCAATCTCATGGACGAAATGCGCACTGCGATCGCTGCCGGTACATTTTCCAGTTGGCGCCAAAAGTTCGCAGCGGACCGCGCCCGGGGCGTGTAGGTGCCAGTCAAAAGGTGGCCTCGGCTGCTTTGACATGCCAATATCTGCAATTCCTGCCTATCAGAGCGTCGCAGCCGCTACAATCAACTGTTTTATTTTCAAACTCGAGACAACGCGATGAGCATGATCGATATCCCTGTTTCCGTGCTGGCCCAAGCTCAAGGGGGTGAAAGCGCCCTAATGGGATTGCTGCCTATCATCCTGATGTTCGTGATCCTCTACTTCCTGATGATCCGGCCTCAGATGAAGA
>CAZMVM010000067.1:0-17021 GCA_964569785.1 uncultured Pigmentiphaga sp.
TGTCTCGCCCGCTCGATGTCATATTCTCGTTGGCCCGTGTGTCCAGTATTGCGCCCGCAATTCGCTTTTCAGCACCTTACCGGCACCGGACATCGGCAATGATTCCATCCTGATGGTAACGCTGCGAGGACATTTGTAAGCTGCCAACCGTTCGCGCGTATAGGCGATGACCGCCTCTTCCGTGATCTCGACGCCCTCACGCGGTACTACGATGGCATGTACTGCCTCTCCCCATTTGGGATGAGGGATACCAATTACAGCAACTTCTGCAATCCCCGGCATCAAAGAGATGACATTTTCGACTTCAGTGGAGTAGACGTTCTCACCTCCACTAATTACCATGTCCTTGAGACGATCGACGATGTAAACGTAACCGTCGTCATCCATGTACGCAACATCCCCGGTGTGCAGCCACCCATCGCGCAGAACGGCAGCAGTTTCCTGGGGTTTGTTCCAATAGCCCAGCATAACCGTGGGACCACGTACGATGATTTCCCCCGGCGTTCCGCGTGGCACTTCATTGCCGTCTGGGTCGACAATCAGCAAGTCGATGTTGGGCATCACCTGCCCGCAAGATCGCAACCGTTCTCCTGCGACGGAAGGTAGTCGCATTGCCGCCGGCAGCATGGTACCGATAGGCGACAATTCGGTCATCCCCCAGCCATGCAGGAAACGCATATGGGGCCAGACTTCCACCGCGCGACGCAATACCGCATCAGGGATCGGTGCCGAACCAAACATGATCTGGCGCAAGTGAGAGAAATCACGCGTCTCGACACCGGGCACCTCGAGCAGCATGGCAATCATAGTCGGCACCAAGGTGAGATGCGTGACTTTGTGCGCTTCGGCTGCCTCCAAGCAGCCAGCGGGATCGAATTTCGGAATCATGACGTGCGTGCCGGCCGCCATTGTGATGGCCACGGTCGACATGCCGTCGGTAAGATGGCACATCGGTGCAGCATGTAAAAATATGCTGGATTGGTCATACCCAATCAGGTAACAGGCATTCACGGCATTGGTGACCAGGTTGCGATGGCTGAGCATCACACCCTTGGGCCGTCCGGTACTGCCTCCCGTATAGAAGATTCCTGCCAGATCATCACCTGAACGTCCCGCATCCGGGGCAGGCTGACAGCGTGCGAGCAGCGCTTCGTACGGCAGAAGCTCAGGATGGGCGTCCGGCGTATCCCCAATATAGATGATGTTGGACAACTCCGGACAACCGGCTTTCAACTCGTCGGACAGGTGCACGAAATAATCGTCGATACACAGAATTCGAACCCCCGCGTCGTTGAGCATGTACTGCAAGTCGCCGACGCTTAACCGAGGGTTGAGCGGCACGATGACCCCACCGCCCCATGGGACTGCAAAATAAACTTCCAGGTAGCGGTCGCTATTCAGCGCCAGAAGCGCGACCCGATCACCTGGCGCCACCCCATGCTGCTTCAGCGCCCCGGCCAAGCGCGCAATGCGCTCTTTCAATTCACGCCATGTATGGGATCTTTCTCGATAAATCGTCGCGACACCGTGGGGCCGGATCTGGGCCGCCCTTCGCAAACTTTGAGTGAGCTGTTCCCGCATTTCGAGCTCTGTCTCCGTAAGTTTCAATGAGTATCGTGCTCACCCTCCCCGCGCTGTTCTCAGCGCCCGGTGAATTTGGGCGGTCGCTTCTGTCTGAAAGCCGTCACCGCCTCGATAAAATCTTCACTTTGCACCAGCTCTGCCTGCGTGTCGCGCTCCAAGTCGAGTTGCACGTCAAAATCGTGAACGAGCGCCTGCCACATCACGCGCGGCAAGGCTTTCATGGCACGTGGAGCGCTAGCCGCCAGCTGGCGGGCGATGTTCTGAGCGGTTTCCTGCAGAGTATCGTCTTCGACACACTGCCAGATAAGCCCCCATTGTGCGGCGCGTTCTGCATCGAGGCGATCACCCAACAGCGTGAGACCTAGAGCGCGAGCAGGCCCCGCGCGTCGCATGAGGTACCAGCTGGCCCCCATATCGGGCACTAGTCCCAGTTGTGCAGAAAAAGGCTGCTGAAAATATGCTGACCGCCCCGCGATGGTGATATCTGCTGCAAAAGCCAATGCGGCCCCACCACCCACCGCCGGCCCATTTACCGCAGCGACAATCGGTTTACTGAAATTACGCAGTAACCGTGCTAGCGCATGGATGCTGGTATCAGCTGTTTGCAGAAACCGCATGCCCCGCTGTTCGGCGGGGAGATCGATGGCCATCATCGGATCGCGCAGGTCTGCGCCGACGCAAAAGGCCCTGCCCATGCCCGTCAGTACCAACACTCGGACCGCATCGTCGGTTTGCAAAGCCTCCAGCGTCGTACACAATGCCCGAATAAGCTCAGTATGCAAAGCGTTCAGCACTTGCGGGCGGTTCAGCGCGAGATAAGCTACCTGTTGCTCGACCTTCAACAACAGTTCGCCGGTGCCTTCCGCGGCTTCAGGAGTAGATGAATTCATAGTGACCTCGCGTGGGTTCACGAGGCTAGTGGTTGTGCCGATGGTAGTTCGGCCCATCACGTCGCCGAGATTACGGAATTTCGATGCAAACCTTGCCGAACTGCTGCCCCGACTTCAGATAGCGAATCGCTTCGGGCAACTCCTCTAGCGAGAACACGCGATCGATCACTGGCTTGATGCCATTCGTGTCCATGGCCGTGAGCACCTCTATCAACTGATCGCGGTTACCCACAGCAATACCATGCAATCTCAAACTATTCATTGACGCGATCGGCAGGTTGAGTTCAGCAGTTGTCCCGCTGACGACCCCGATCAGAGTGATCATGCCACCATTTTTTGCTGCACGCATCGATTGCTTCAGCGTGGCAGCTCCCCCCGTTTCCACGACTAGATCGACGCCACGAGGCCAGATACCCCGCACTGTTTTTCCCCACTCGGCATCCTCGCGATAGTTGAGGGTGTGCCATGCCCCCAGTGTTGCCAGACGTTGCATCTTTTCGGCGCTGGATGTTGTCGCAATGATTCGAGCCCCCGCCGCTTTCGCGAATTGCAACGCAAATAGGGCGACCCCGCCCGAACCCTGGGTTAGGACGGCATGTTCGGGCCCCACATTGCCGTGCGTGCGGACAGCATTCCACGCCGTCACCGCCGCACAAGGCAAAGTCGCTGCCTCTAGATAACTTAATGAACTGGGGATAACCGCCAACGCATCCGCCCGGAATACGCGCAGCTCACACGCCACCCCGTTCTCCAGACCACCTATATCGCGGCGCATTAGCAACTCGTTCGGTGGCCCGCTCAGCCAATCGGGGAAAAAGGCCCCGACCACGCGGTCGCCGGGTTTCCAGGCTTTCACGTTCGGCCCAACCTCGATGACGTCGCCCGCTCCGTCTGAGAGCGGGATGAGTTGACTCGACCGCTGGCGCGAACCGTAGCGCCCATCAACAACCAACAAATCGCGAAAATTAAGCGAGGCGGCCCGCATCCTAACCAGCACCTCACCGGGACCTGGCGTCGGGTCCGCGACTTCCTGTAGCTTAAGATTCTCCAGCCCCAGCTCCCCCAAGACCATCGCCTTCATACTGTGTACTCCGTGTGAATTCTGTTTTTTTCGGCCTTTACTCGCACACCTTTCAATTGGCGTGAAAACGCTCGCCTTTACGGGCCATTTCGTAAAGGCGGTGCGGAGGCCGGAACCGATCTCCGTACTGTGCAGCCAGCACTTCGCACTGGTCGATAAACTCGTCGACGCCGACGCGATCGATGTATGCGAATGCACCGCCCAGATGCGCGGGATATCCCCAGCCGAGCACGCAGGCGACATCCCCATCTAAAGGTCGAGTGATGATGTTGTCATCGAGCGTACGCACGGCTTCCAACGATTGCACATTCAACAAGCGCTGCGTCACCGTGACCTCATTGATTGGCTCGGCAGATAGCGGCGGGAAATGTTCCCTCAAACTCGCCCACGGAACACGCCCGTCGGGAAGGTAGTCGTATACGCCACCCCCTGTTGACTTGCCCACACGCCCCAGCTCCAGCAGTTTGGCGACTGTGGCCTCGGCGTTGCTGCCTGCGTTGGCAATGCGATCGCCGTCGCCGCGCATCGAGGCGAATATGTCGCGCAAGAGCGGCAGCGTCGTGAGGTCCATCAACGACGCGATGCCGATCGAAAACCCCGCCTTGACTGAGGCGTTATCGATGAGCTGCGGAGCAACACCCTCTCCAATAAGGTTCATAGCCTCGCAGGAATATGTGGTGATTACCCGGCTGGTAAAAAAACCCAGCCCGTCATTCACCACGATCGGTGTTTTGCCAAGCTGTTTGAGAAAGTCCAGGGCACGAACCAATGTGACGTCGGACGTTGCGGGTGCACGCACAACTTCTACCAAGGCCATACGGTCGACCGGCGAGAAGAAATGCAGACCCAAAACTCGCTCGGGTTGTCCAACCACTTGTGCCAACCGCGAAATCGGGATCGTGGACGTATTACTTGCGATCGGTGTATCAGGCCGCACGACCGCGGCGACCTCGCGCAGCACGGATTGCTTCACGTCCTCACGCTCGAATACTGCTTCCACCACCAGGTCGACACCCGCGATGTCCTTGTAGTCGGCGCCGGGCTGAATGACTTGCAAGATCTGGTCGGGATCTTCGCGCAATCGTCCTCGTTCCGCTTCACGGTACAGGTGACGCGATATTTCGTCGCGGGCCTTGCTTGCCTGAGCGAGGTTGGTATCCAGAACGGTTACGCGAATGCCCCGCATCGCCGCGGTCAGCGCAATTCCGCGGCCCATCACTCCGCCGCCTACGACGCCCAAGTGCGCCACTTTCGACGTGGGTACCTGCGGGGGGCGAGATTTCATCGACTTCGCTTGATTAACCCCTGTAAAGAGCGTGCGTATCTTGTTTTTTGCATCGTTACTGACGACCAAGCGCGCAAAATATCGCGTCTCGATAGCGATGCCTTGTACCAAGCCGCGCTGCATTCCTTGTTGCAGGACTTGGAGAATGGCCTCGGCACCCATATCGTTGAAACCCGGCCCCGAGCGCTTCAGACTGGCCCAAGCCCCGACAAAGAACTGTCGCCCTGCCCCAGAATGTACGGAGAAACCCGGTATCACATAGCCTTTACGGTCCCAGGGCTGTGTCGCGTCCGGATTAGCGAGTGCCCATGCCTTGGCAGTCTCGAGTAATTGATCCGGTTCTACGACCTCGTCGATCACGCCACGATTTTTCGCTTCTTGTGCATCTATCCGTTTACCCTGCAGCAGTAACGGTGCAGCGGCGGCAAGCCCAATCAATCGGGGCAGCCGTTGTGTGCCCCCTGCTCCGGGCATCAAACCCAAGGTAACCTCGGGTAAGCCAAAGCGTGCGTTGGGGTTATTGGCTGCCAGTCGATAATGACATGCCAGCGCGAGCTCCAGGCCTCCCCCCAGGGCGCTGCCCGGCATGGCAGCGACTACCGGTTTACCCCCCGTCTCCAAGCGCCTCAGCGCCCCGATGAAGGATTGCACGATTTCCGTTACTTGGCCCGGAGTATTGGCAGCCTGCAGTTCATTGAGATCGCCACCCACCACGAAGTCCCGCTTGTCGGATGTCAACACGATGCCACTGACACCGGAATCCTCAAGCATCTCGTCGACCACGCGCACGAATGCCTCATTCGTTGTACGGTCGAGCGTGTTGACACTTCCGGCGCCCGCAAAAACGACCGCGACGATACCGTCGCCCATATCTTGTAGCCTGATCATCTCGACGCTGCCCTCACACTCGCTCTATCACCGTGGCCACACCCATGCCGAGCCCTACACACATTGTGACGAGTCCGGTCGATTTATTGGCGCGCTCTAACTCATCCAACAATGTACCGACAAGCATTCCTCCGGTGGCACCGATAGGATGCCCCATGGCAATGGCACCGCCGTTAACGTTGATACGCTCATGTGCGATGCCGGTGTCCTGCATGAACTGCAGAACCACGGAGGCGAACGCCTCATTGACTTCAAACAGGTCGATATCGTGCAGCGTCATCCCTGCGCGCCGCACCGCGCGCTGCGCTACGTCGGCGGGAGCAACCAGCATCAGACAGGGATCGCAGCCTATGGACGCAGAGCTGAGAATGCGTGCACGTGGCTTGATGCCCAGTTGCTCACCCAGCTGTTGCGATCCGATCAGCAACGCACTTGCACCATCGACGACACCGGATGAGTTCCCGCCTGTATGCACGTGATGCAGACGATTAACCTGCGGGTAACGCCGCTTCACGATCTCGCCAAAGCCCACCTTGTCGGCCATGTCGGCAAACGCCGGCCGCAACTTGCTCAATGTCTCTAGCGTAGTACCGGGCCGCATGTGCTCGTCACGTTCGTGGCATTACTCTCCGTTGAAGTCGTACACGGGTACCACGGAGCCACTGAAGCGCCCCTCCGCCCATGCACGAGCCGCCCGTTCCTGAGAAGCGACTGCGTACGCGTCAACCTCCTCCCTCGTGTGCCCCGCCAAGGTAGCGACCAGATCTGCAGCAACCCCTAGTGGCGTGAACAAGGTTCGGGTATTAAATTCGGCTGCGCTGCCCCACACGCCGCCCCCACCTCCAATGGGCACAAGCGACATCATTTCGACGCCCCCAGCGATGACCGCGTCGCCTTGACCCGCGATGATCTTCGCTGCTGCCAGATTCACAGCGTCAAGGCCGGACGCGCAGAATCGCGTAACTACGCATCCCGGAACGCGCTCATCCATTCCTGCATGCAACCAGGACGTGCGTGCAACGTTGCCGCCCTGATCGTCTGCAGGATCACCGCAGCCGAATATGACCTCCTCGATCATCGTTGGCGCGAAGCCATTGCGCTCATGTAAAGCGCGAATGACCGTCGCGCCCAAGTCGATGGGTGACAGCGTGTGCAGCGATCCGCTCGGCTTTCCGAGGCCGCGCGGGGTACGCACCGCGTCATAAATATACGCTTCTGTCATACAACCTGCCAGAATCGGAAAATCGAGAAATCTGCATTACGGTCAGCTGTACCTACAAATACCGTACGATTTAGCCAATCGTACTTTCCGGCCGGCGCCTCGAAGAAAGGTGAGAGGCGCATGTAATACTCGCCGGGGTCGACTGGGTCGAGGCGCTCCATCCGTGCGGTGACATCCGGAGGTGCGTAGCGGAAGCCTCGATTCTTGATCACAATCAGGGTGCCGTCATCGGCTTCAAGCATGTATTGCGCACTAAACTCTACTGCGCCGTTGGGCCAGTAAGATGGCCAGTCACCTCCACTGTTGGGTATCACGCGACCGTTCAGCTTGGGGCCGCTCACTTCCCCACCAATTGCAGGGGTGAACCCCCGAATAAAACCGCTCGGTAGTTCACCGACCTTGGTGCGCTTACCCAGCATGACGCGGATTGCGAAGGCATACTCGAGGCCAGGCGGTTGTCCAGGTTCCGGATTGAAATTCATCGTTCTCCACCACAACTTATAGGTTCAGGGATCCGTTATTGACGATAACCAGAATTAATATGGCAGGCTGTCGTGTTGAACTACGACATTCACATGACTCACACGGATGCACGTTACGGTTTAGTCGCCGCGGGAGCGCTGTCGATGACAGCTTTTACCCGATCGCGCAATATGGCGCCTTCACGGTCAGCAAACTCGAGTACTTCCTGATACGTGTTCAGCGGTGCGACCTCGTATCCCAGATTGGCCAAACGCTGTTTAACGCCTTCGTCGTTCAGCGCGGTATTGCTTGCTTGGAACAACTTCTGCACCACCTCCGTGGACATATCGGCGGGCCCGAACAGCATCCACGACACTGTTACATTCAGATCTTTCATTCCTTGCTCAGCCAGCGTCGGCAGATCTGGCATTAATGCCGACCGCTTAGCCGCGGTGATCCCCAAGGCTCTCAGCTTTTGCTCACGCGCGAGTGGAATGATGGCTGCGGGCCCCATGAGCGTGAGTGGCACTTCGTTCGCCAATACTGCGGTGGTCGCCGGGCCACCGCCTTTATAGGGGACCTCTGTGAACTTAATACCCGATGATTGGGTCATTTCCGAAACGGCCATTTTCATGAAGACACCGCCTGCCGATCCGATGAAAACCGGATGGTCAAGCTTGCCTGCCCATTCCGCCAATTGTGAGGCATTATCAATGGGCAGCTCATTGTTCGCCGCCAGCACGAAAAAAGTGGATGCGACACGGTTGATGGGCGTAAAGTTGCGCTTGTCGTAGTTCACAAACGATTCGAATGCGGCCTTATCAGCGCCAAGGACTGCATCGGTGGCCAGCAATAGCGAGTAGCCGTCAGGCTGAGCGCTAGCCACATGGGCTGCTGCGATGGTCGTTTCAGCGCCGGGACGGTTATGCACAACCACCGATTGATTTAAGACCTTGGACATTTGGTCGGCCAGCAACCGGGCAATCGTATCTGCACCGCCGCCAGGGGGAAAACCTATGTACAGGTTGATCGTACGGCTAGGATAAGTCTGAGCTGCAACAATTCCCTCCGCACATAATAAAGTCAGTAATGCGACACTTAAACAGAGCCACCTTCTCATGACTTCCTCCTCCTGAATGCACTGCCGTTATTGAATGCACAATATTCGTGCAGACGCTACTTTTGATTCTAGGAAGGCACGTAACAATCGTGCGTCATATGAAACTATGACGCACCTTCATACGTTGATGGTCTTTGCACCCGTTACTGCTGAGCGCAAGCACATTCATGAAGAACTCTGAAAGGCGCTTTCTGTGCGCAGTGACGTCATAGTTTTGTATGACGCACGTTGCCGAAGGCTTGCGCTATCTTGCTCATACAAAACATGACGCCGAGCGGCCGCCGGAAGTCAAATACAAATGTTTAGCGCGTCGCATCCAGCCTGACGCGTTAGCGCTCTCACTATGGCTCGCAATTGAATACATCACTAAATCAGTGCGCATTCAACGAAGCATCTCACACGAGCACGTGAACCCCGGAGGGAAGAGACACGATGAAGACGTTAGTGAAAGCAAGCCTGGTGCTATCACTCGTTGCAATGACAACTGCAGGGATGGTGGCGAATGCAGCAGAAGACGAGTACCCCAGCCGTCCAATCAGGATCGTCGTTGGTTTCGCTCCTGGAGGCGGAGGAGATACGGTCGCGCGCATCATGGCCGACTCCATGAGCAAAACCCTGAAACAGCCTGTACTCGTCGAAAACCGGCCCGGTGCGTTCACGACGATCGCGCCAACTGTCGTCGCCAATGCAGCACCCGACGGATATACATTGTTGCTTGCTCCCGATTCGGTATTCGGCCCCGACAAGGCCCTGTATCCCAAGACCGTGAATTACGACGAGAACAGCTTCACTCCGATTAGTAAGTGGGCGAGTACGTTCTTTGTCTTGGCCGTCAATAACAACTACGACACTAAGACCGTTAGCGAACTGATCGACAAGGCCCGCAAAGCCCTACCCCAGCCAACGTTTGTGGCCTCCACCCAGGGAATCTATCCGCAGCTCATACTCGAGAAAATTCATCAGTTGACAGGCGTTAAGTTCTCACAGATTCCCTACAAGGGAGGTGCTCCCGCAGTGGTCGCGGTGGTGTCCGGAGAGCCGCCCATCACGTTCGCCGTGCCCAGTTCGGTTATGCCGCTCGTCCACGAAGGACGATTGCGCGCCCTCGCGATTACGGCGGGCAAACCATCGCCTCTAACTCCCGGACTACCAACGATGTCCGAGTCGGGTCTCGAAGGATTCGATGTAGGTTACTGGTTTGGTTTGGCCGGACCTGCCGGCTTACCCGCAGATGTGGTCGACAAACTGTTTGAAGCGAGCAGAATCGCTCTGTCCGATCCCGAGGTACGCGAAAAGCTGGCCCAGATCGGTTACGACACTGCGCCGTCCAGCTCGGTGCAAGAATTTCAGGCCGAAGCCTTGAGAGACGGACGCGCATTACGGGACGCGATCCTCGAAATGGGTCTGACCGTGGAGTAACCCTAGGTTAACTGAGAATACGACCAGGTCCTGACGCTTTGACCAATGCACCATAAACAAATATCGCCAACGGGGGAGACGCAATGAAGACGTATTACATGAAATGTGCGATGGTGCTATCGCTTACCGCATTTTCCAGTGTGTCGACAGGCTCGTTCGCGGCCGAGGATGATTATCCAAGCCGCCCTATTCGTATCGTCGTTCCCTTCGCCCCCGGCGGCGGAGGAGACACAGTCACCCGCATCATGGCCGAGTCCATGAGCAAGACATTAAATCAAACGATTCTCGTTGAGAACCGACCGGGCGCTTTTACCACCATTGCCCCCACGGTAGTCGCCAACGCCAAACCCGACGGCTATACATTACTGTTCGCCGTTACCTCGGCTTTTGGGGCAGACAAAGCCCTGTTCCCGAATACGGTGAATTACGACGAGAAGAGCTTCACCCCCATCAGCAATTGGGCTAACACGTTTTTCGTGCTCGGCGCACACAAAGACTACGAAGCCAACAACTTCTCAGAAATGCTCGAGAAGGCTCGCAAAGACGCGCCCAACCCCACCTTCATTGCATCTACTCAGGGCCTCTACCCGCAGCTAATCGTCGAGAAGATCGAGCGCATGACTGGCGTAAAGCTCACGCTGGTGCCCTACAAGGGCGGAGCTCCGGCGGTCATGGCCGCGGCCTCCGGCGAGCCGCCCTTGACCATGGCAGTGCCAAGCTCGGTCATCCCTCTGGCCAAAGAAGGCCGACTCAAGGCACTGGCCATTACGAATGGACAAGGGTCTGAACTCGCTGAAGGCGTTCCCACCATTGCGGAGTTCGGACTCGAAGGCTATCACGTCGGGTACTGGTCCGCCCTGGCGGGGCCAGCAGGTCTTCCTGATCACGTTGTGCAAAAGCTGTTCGAGGCCAGCAAAATCGCGCTTTCCGATCCCGAGGTGCGCGCCAAGCTCATTCAGATCGGGTATGAACCTGCGCCGTCGAGCTCGGTTGAAGAGTTTCAGGCCCAGGCCATCCGGGAGGGACTCGCTCTGCGCGACGACGTACTTGCCATGGGCTTGAAAGTCGAATAACGGGGGAACAGCCTCGCGAAATACGCGGCAAGTCGCTTAGGCTGTTCATTCAAGCAAACGAGACAACAGCCCCATCAGCTGTTGTAGTTCAGCCCGCGTAAGATTCTTGGTCAGGCGCTCTTCGTGAGCCTGCACTTTCTGTTCGATGATGGAGAGTTTTTCACGACCCAACTTGCTAAGCATGATGGCGCTGATGCGTTTATCGCTGGGCACCGGATGACATTCAATCAGCCCCAACGAATCTAGAATGTTGACCAGCTTCAAGGCAGCCGGCCTTGCAATTCCCAGCTCGCGCGCCAAGTCGGTTTGGCGGACACCTGGATTAGCCGCAATGATCGACAAGGCCGTAAAGCGGGCGGGTGTGATGCTTTCTTCGCTGAGCGCAGCGTGAAAGCTTTGGGCAATGCGGGCATCAAGCCGGCGCACCAGGTAGCCCAAGTATGCTTTCATCTGTTCGGTCTTGAGTTCTGACGGCGCCACGTAGTCATGCAGATTGATAACGTCGCTTTGGCCAGCGAAAGCACTTTCGTCGACTGGCCTTGTGGCTGGATTTGTCATGTTCTAAGCAGCAACTCACGTTACGCATAAAATGGGGCACGCGTTGCCGACCGCCGACGCAGCACCGTTGCAAACAATTCCCGACGCGATCCCACCCCCAGTTTCTCGTATGCCCGCATCCGGTACGTTGCTACCGTTGTTGGCCGCAGCTTCAGATCTTCCGCGATGCGGTTAATAGTGAACCCATCCAAAATGCGCAATAACACTTCTCGCTCTCGGACGGTGAGATTCGGACAGAGCTTCTCGACCTCATCGGTCACAGCATCCCGAAATCGCGCTTCACCGTCGACATCGGCAGCGTAGTGGCGAATGGCGCAACTCGATAACAAAGGTGCTAGGTCCAACATTGTCTGAACGTCGGAGTCGGCAAACGGCCCCGTGCTCTCGTCGCGAAAGACACATATCGACAACCAGCTGACCTTGCTGACCCGCACCACAATAGCCAAGCGATCGCAAATGCCGAGTTCGTCAAAACACGCTTTGCGGTACTCATCGTCGACTTCGGATGCACGGGTGCGGCACACCAACACCGGGCCGTCGCCGCCTTTGCCCGTCCGGGATTTCAATAGCGTTGGTAAGTGATCGCGCTCGAAGTAGGTGCGGCAATAAAGCGTGCCCAAACGTATTGCTCGCCAAGGGCCGTCGCGACCTGCCGCCGAGATGAGGCGGGGATTGCGATCTCCCTCGTAAGCAAACAATGCGCAATGCTCTACCGGAAAAGACTCATGAACGGTCTGCAGAACGGCCGCCGCAAGCGCGACGTGATCCTGACTGGCGATCGCATTGATCAACCTTGCAACCTGTACCGCGGGAACAAGAATCTGCGATTGGGGTGAAGTGACAGTCCAGGTTTGCATGACATGCCCTCCTTGGCGGTCAACGTTGTTAACCTGGTTACCATTCTACAGATTGCGCGATCAAGGTAACTCCGGGTAAACCCGCGAGAGAAGGGGTCGGCCTGCAAGACGCCCATGTCTACGCAACCGCCAAGCGCTCGTGAGCATCGGACGCAGAATTCAAGACAAGTCATGCGCTTACCTAAACATACGCGCCCTGCGCGACCCTAAGGTCACCAAGACCTTGAACGATCAGCTGATGGAGGTTGTGGCCAACACGCCCGAAGAGTTTGCCAGAGAGATGCGTGAGGAACAGGCGATGTGGAAGCCCGTCATTGACGCTGTGGGCTTGAAAATGGATTAATTGACATCCTCCCCGCCCTGAACGGCGGGGTTTGCCGCGCACTTGGGTCAAATAGACTAGCAAGGACTCGTCGTGAACTGCGCCCCAAACGTTGAACACCCTCCAACCTTTGGGGTGTATTTCAGCCCACTGATCACGTACTGCAAGACGGCTGCGCGCCTTGCGCATTTTTGCTATTTACGCCGCGGATAACCTTGCGAGCGAATGCGCTTCCAGACTTGCTGTTTTTCTTCGTCACTTAGAAACACCCAGTTGGAAACCTCGCTGGCTGTGCGCCCGCACCCGCGGCAAATCTCGTCGAACAGCGTAGAACATACCGCGACACACGGCGAATCGGTGTTAGAAAATACATGGGAAGATTTTGCATCTGCCGCCCGGGCGCTTACGGTAGACGAGTCGGCGC
Organism: uncultured Pigmentiphaga sp.; assembly: GCA_964569785.1. Lineage (GTDB taxonomy): Bacteria > Pseudomonadota > Gammaproteobacteria > Burkholderiales > Burkholderiaceae_B > Verticiella. The sequence continues at coordinate 13,186 of CAZMVM010000067.1, forward strand.
GGTAAGTGCTCACCGCGGCCGACGTCCCAGTGAGCTCGCGGGCGGCAGCTGAATGACCGCCCGAAGCGCGTGAGGTTTCGTCCTCATTCTGCTTGGAAACCGGATCGGGGTGTTGAACGTAATCTGATGCAGACATGCCCCAAGCATATCACCTCTGGCATTTCGGACGCGGTGCTTTCCCTCGCCTTACCGGGACGCCTCACGTATCCGCCGCGCCTCGGGTATCGACACGCCACTGGCATTATTCCCCCACGCCGAACGTACGTAGCTGGCAACTGCGGCCAATTGTGTGTCGTTAAGCACGTGGCGATACGGGGGCATGCCGTGTGGGCGCGGATTGTCCGAGGTCGTCGGTGGGAAGCCGCCATCGAGAATCGCGCGCAGTACGTTGAGCGATGACACAGCGAGCACCGAGGGGTTTCCCGCCAAAGGTGGCCAGGCCCCCGGCTCGCCTCGCCCGTCTGCCTTATGGCATTGCACACAGGATTCTTCGTATACCTGTTGACCAAGATCTAGCAACGTAGTGCTCGCCTTCGCACCACGTGCCGCCCGGCCATCCACACCTGCAGCGGGGAGGGTTTTCAAATACGTGCCGATCGCCAGGGCGTCTTCATCCGTTAGAAACTGATATCCCCAATATACCGACTCAGCCATAGGACCGGCGACATGACTATGCGCCGATAAGCCAGACTGCAACAGTTGGGCAATGTCGGATACAGACCAATTCCCTAGCCCCGTCGCCTGATCACCGGTGAGTGGCGTCGCATACCAGTTCAACCCCGGAATCACTCCTCCTTGTAGATGTAGCGCGTGATCCAGCCCACCCCACCGGCTGCGCGGTGTGTGACATTCCGCGCAGTGAGCGAGGCCTTCTACGAGGTAGCGTCCCCGTAACCATTGCTCTGATTGCCCTGCCTCGGGCTCGAGTTGACCCGGTCTGAAATGCGCTGCACGCCAAAAGCTCAGCAGCCAGCGCTGGCTATATGGGAACTGGAGCTCATGCGCTTGATTCGCCTGTTCCACGGACGGTAACGATCGCAGAAAGGCAAAGAGCGCATCCGCGTCGGCGCGGCTGACGTACGTATAGGTAGGGTACGGGAAGGCAGGATAGAGCAAACGCCCGTCTCTGCCCTTCCCGTTGTGCAAGGCGCGCCAGAAGTCATCGGCCGACCATTCACCGATGCCGGTGGTGGGATCCGGTGTAATGTTAGGGCCGAAAAAAGTGCCGTAAGGTGTGGGTATCGCCCTGCCCCCGGCATAAGGAGCCCCTCCGGGGGCGGTGTGACACCCCATGCAGTTGCCTATCTGCGCCAGGTATTGGCCGCGTTGAATCACGCTGGTGTCCGAGAAATCGATCACGCTGCCCGTACGGCCTTCATTGCTTTCGCGGGTTCCCATCCAGACCGCGACCGCGATAATGATCCCGATGAGCGCCAGCAAAGCCACCAAGAGACGTGCGCTTCGGTTCATCGGCTTACCTCACTGGCGGTCATCTCAACGGGCTGGCTCCCGCATTCCATAGGCAAGGGTTCGGTGGGAGCGGAGGCGGGTTCTCCCGAGCCAGGAACCGGCTGCGTGGCTAGCCATGCCGCTACCGCAGCGATATCCTCGGGCGTCATGCGTAACGCGATCTCTTCCATGCAATCCGGCGCTGCGGCATTCCGCATTCCATTCACCCACGATCCGAACTGCGAGGCGATGTAATCGCGCGGGATACCAAGCAAACCGGGAACACCTGGCTGCACCCCAGTAAGCGCTTCACCGTGACAGGCGGTACAGGCAGGAATTCGGGCCGCCGCGTCTCCTTGCTCTGCAAGTTGTTGACCGCGCTTCAGAAGCGCGGGCGCAACACGCACAGAGACAGGGGGATCATATTCAGGCTGCTGCTCGGCGAACCATTGCGCGATTTCACGTAAGTAATCGTCGGATAGGTTGCGGAGAATGACCTGCATGGGCGGGTAGGTACGATACCCATCCCGGAAATTGACGAGTTGATTGTAGAGGTATGTTGCCGGCTTACCTGCAATGCGGGGATAGTATGCATCGGGACCCGACCTCCCCTGTTCTCCATGGCATGCGGTACATGCAACGAGCCGTGCCTGCATGGAACCCGGTTGCAAAACGGCTTCTTCGGCACTCGCCGTGTTGATGCCAACCAAGATGCTAGTTGTTAACGCCAGTGCCACCGCCGCGCCGCCACGCGACAGCCGGTTTGCCCTGCGTCCCTCCGACCCTATTTGATTCATCGAATGCTCCGAACATCCCGGGCCCAGCCGGAACTCAGATAGCGAAGGGTAAACCGATTGACGCAAAGGTTAAAGTGTCAGTGCGGCCTTACTGCAACGTTGCACAGCCGGCAGTTGTGGGCAAAGATCCTGTTGCCCGGACCTTGTTTTCGAGAACTGGCGAACGACATGACCAGATGGTAACCGCCTTGCCGCCCCCTGGGCACGAAGCAATCCGCAAGGCAGCGGGCGCAGCTGCGATCGCGGCTGCGCCTGCCTCAATAGGATTTAAAGAAACTCGGCTGTGGCCTAAATGCCGGCCGCACGTCGTAGCGCATCCGCTCGGTCGGTAGCTTCCCAAGTGAACTCTGGCTCGGACCGCCCGAAGTGTCCGTACGCAGCGGTTTTGCTGTATATCGGCCGCAACAAGTCGAGCATTTGGATAATGCCCCGCGGTCTTAAGTCGAAGTGTTCGCGTACCAGCTTAGCGATCTCGCGATCAGGAATAACCCCGGTGCCGTGGGTATTGACCGTGATGTTGATCGGCGCGGCCACACCAATGGCATAGCTGACCTGAACCTGGCACTTCGTTGCAAGACCTGCGGCGACGACGTTCTTCGCGACATAGCGCGCTGCGTAGGCGCCGGAGCGGTCGACCTTGGACGCATCCTTCCCAGAAAATGCACCCCCACCATGCGGGCAAGACCCGCCGTAAGTATCGACAATGATCTTGCGTCCGGTTAGTCCTGCATCACCCTGCGGGCCGCCGATAACGAAACGCCCCGTGGGGTTCACCAGATAGCGAGTCTGGCCGGTAAGGAGTTCAGCCGGGAAGCATTTCTTGATGATTTCCTCGGTGACGGCTTCGCGGATGGTTTCCAGATCGACATCGGGCGCATGCTGGGTGGACAGCACCACGGTGTCAACTTCGACCGGCTTACCATCGACGTAGCGGAACGTGACCTGGGACTTGGCATCGGGCCGCAGCCACGGCAGGCGTCCGTCGCGCCGCAGTTCACTTTGGCGCTGAACCAAACGATGGGCGTACCAGATGGGAGCGGGCATGAGGTCGGGAGTTTCATCGCACGCATACCCGAACATCAAGCCCTGATCGCCGGCGCCCTGATCCAACGCATCGTCCATGCTGCTATCGACGCCTTGCGCGATGTCCGGCGATTGTTTGTCGTATGCCACTAGAACGGCACACCCCTTGTGATCAATGCCGAACTCGGTGTTGTCATACCCAATGCGGCGAATGGTTTCGCGCGCGACCTGGATATAGTCAACATTAGCGGTTGTGGTAATTTCGCCCGCCAGCACCACTAGACCCGTATTGCAAAGGGTTTCGGCAGCAACCCGCGCAGTAGGATCCTGCTCGAGAATTGCATCCAGGATGGCATCGGAAATTTGGTCGGCCACTTTATCGGGGTGGCCTTCGGAAACGGATTCCGAGGTAAAGAGATAATCGTTTAAATCAGCCACGCAATTCTTCCTTGCAAAAGTTGGCAGCAATGGAGCAAGCGCGTTGCGCACGGTATCCGAAAAGGCTTTTGCAAGGACTTCGGACTATGACCTGGCAGCGACGCTTTAGCGGTAGATACCTGCCCCACA
>CAZMVM010000068.1:0-16940 GCA_964569785.1 uncultured Pigmentiphaga sp.
TGCTGGCGCCGGGCAGGATCACTGCCCCCTGGCCGATCCACGACCCGGCACCGACGCGTTCGAGTATGCGCTGGCTGGCAGCGGACAGTGCGCTTACGCGGGGTTCGAAAGGGTCGGATGGAGCGAAGGCTTGCGGTTCAAGCGGCCCGGCATCAATCAGGCGAATGTTCAGCCCGCACTCCTGCAGCGCCAGTGCCAGCGTGCTGCCGACCATCCCCGCGCCCACGATGATGAGGTCCGCTTGCATCATTCTCTCCTGCGAGTTTTCAACGATCTGCGAAAAGGCCAGTTCCAGTTACGTGATGGCACGACCCTGTCTTTATATGAAAGCGCGCGGGCAGCCCTCGAAGGTCTGACAGGCGCATCGCACCCTGCGGAGCGAATTCATTTGCGAGCTTTCAGCGTCGCCACATAACAGCTGCGGACAAGTCCGCTCCTACAAAAGCCGAACAGCGGCCCCTCATATCACGGTGCACCTTGAACAGCGAGTTCAGCTTTCCCGCGCGCCCAGCCCCATGGCCTGGCGGGCAAACCAGCCCTTGGCCGGAGGCAGCAGGTCCAGCGCCAGCAGACCCAGGTTGCGCCCTGCCCTGATCAGCGAGCTGGGCTCACCGAACAGGCGCGTCAAACGATCGGAAAAACCCACGGTCAGGTGCTGATCAAGATGCTGGCGGCGCTGATATTCCTGAAGCACGGCCAGCCCCCCCGGTGCCGCGCCGCTACCCAGCAGGGTCGCGGCCAGCACGTCGGCATCGCGTAGCGACAGGTTGTAACCCTGGCCCGCGATCGGGTGGAGGCTATGGGCGGCGTTGCCCAGCACCACCAGTCCACTGCGCACCTGCTCGGCTGCTTCAACCAGCGCCAGTGGGTAGAGATGCCGCGCGCCTACCTGCTGAAAGCCACCCAGGCGATAGCCAAAGGCCTGCTGTAGCTCATCGAGAAACTGCGCTTCGTTCAGTGCCACCAGCCGTGCCGCGTCTGCGTGCGAACGACTCCAGATCAGTGCGCAGCGGTTATCTCGTACCGGCAACAGGGCCATCGGGCCGTCATCGGTAAAGCGCTCGAAAGCGTGACCGCCGTGAGGCTTGCCGGGCGTCACATTGGCGATCAGCGCGGTTTGTCCGTAAGGCGTGTGCTTGACGGCGACGCCGAGCTGCTCGCGCAATGCCGAGCGACCGCCGTCTGCAAGCACCGCCAGATCGCATTCAAGCAGGCTGCCATCAGTCAGAGTCAGTTGCCAGCCATCAACGGTGGGCTGCATACGCGCCACTTCCGCAGGACAATGGCGCTGCACCACCTCGTCATCCAGCGCCTGCCACAGGCAATGGCCGATCCAGGCGTTTTCCACCACATAACCCAGCGCCGGCACCTGCTCGGTCTGCGCATCCAGGCGGGTGGCGCCCGCGCGACCACGGTCGGAAACCTGGATATGGGTGATCGGCTCAGCGCGCTCGGCAATCTGCTCCCAGACACCCAGGCGCTGATAGATCAGCCGGGTGCCGTAGGACAGCGCCGTGGAGCGTGCGTCGTAGCTGGGCTGATACTCGTTACCCGGAGCAAAGGGCTCGATCAGCACGATGCTCCAACCGCGCTGTTTGGCGCCCTGTTGCAGTGCCAGAGCCAGACTGGCGCCGACCAGCCCGCCACCGATGATCGCCAGTACGCTCATGGATCAGGCTTCCTCGTGCGCGGCAGCCATCAGCGCCTCGATTTCGGCGACGCTCTTGGGCACACCGCCGGTGAGGATTTCACAGCCGGTCTTGGTGACCACCACATCATCCTCGATGCGCACGCCGATGCCGCGCCACTTTTTTGCCACCAGCAGATTGTCCGCCGCGATATAGATGCCCGGCTCGACGGTCATCGCCATGCCGGGCTCGAGCACACGCCACTCGCCGCCAACCTTGTAGTCGCCGACGTCATGTACATCCATTCCCAGCCAGTGACCGGCCCGGTGCATATAAAAGGGTTTGTAGGCCTCGCTGGCGATCAGCTCGTCCACCTCGCCCTGCAGCAGACCTAGCTCTACCAGGCCGGCGGTAATGACTCGCACGGTAGCCTCGTGCGCCTCGTTCCAGTGGCGGCCGGGGGCAATGAACTTGAAGGCTTCTTCATTGGCGGCCAGCACTAGCTGATAGATGGCCTTCTGTTCCGGCGAAAACTTGCCGTTGACCGGAAAGGTACGGGTGATGTCGCTGGCGTAGCAGTCGATCTCGCAGCCGGCATCGATCAAGACCAGATCACCGTCCTTGAGCGGTGCATCATTCTCGCGGTAGTGCAAAATGCAGGCATTGCGGCCCGCCGCGACAATGGAACCATAGGCCGGCATCTTCGCCCCGCCCTTGCGGAATTCGTAGTCCAGCTCGGCTTCCAGATGATATTCGAACAGCCCGGCGCGACTGGCCTGCATGGCGCGGATATGCGCACGGGCGGAAATCTCTGCTGCGTGCTTCATCACCTTCACCTCGTTGACCGACTTGTACAGACGCATGTCGTGCAGCAGGTGGTCGAGGGCAACGAATTCATTGGGCGGCTGCGCGCCCTGGCGAACCTTGGCACGGATGGTCTTGATCCACTCCATCAGGCGGTGATCAAAGGCTTCGTTGGTGCCGATGGCGTAGTAGACACGCGAACGCCCCTCGATCAGGCCCGGCAAAATGTCGTCGATGTCGCCGATGGGGAAGGCATCGTCCGCGCCGTATTCGTTAACTGCACCTTCCTGCCCGGCACGTAGGCCATCCCAGAGCTCGCGCTCGGGATCGCGCTCGCGGCAGAACAGCACATACTCGCCGTGCTCACGCCCCGGAATCAGTGCAATTACGGCTTCCGGCTCGGGGAAGCCCGAGAGGTACTGGAAGTCACTGTCCTGACGGTAGACATGCTCGACGTCGCGATTGCGGATATACACCGGCGCCGCCGGCAGGATGGCAATACTGTCGGGTTCCATCTGCTCCATCAGCGCCTTGCGACGGCGGGCGTATTCCGATTTCGGGATGCGAGTCATAGGCAAGTGCGGTCCTTAATGCAGGGAAGGTTTGGCCGTCGGCGCCAGCGGCTTGGCACATTCGGCGAACAGCAACAGCGGCGCGACACGCAGGTACTCCATCACCTCCATGTAATCACTTTCACCATCCTCGGACTCTTCCAGCCCACCCTGCACCTGAGCAATGGCGGCCATGTCCTGCAGCACTTCCATGGCTTCGGCGCTCAGCGCTCGGTCACCAGCGATCAGTCCGAAACCGGCGAGAAAACTCTGGCACCACTGCCCCAGCGCCAGTGCGCGCTCGGCCAGCGGCGCATCGTCGGAAGGCAACAGCATGACGATGGCGATATCGTCGCCGGCCAGCTCTCCCTTGACCATTTCCTGCAAGCCGATCAGGGCTTGGCGAACCGACTCCTCGGGCTCGCCACCGAGCAGTTCGCCGGCATCGTGTAGCCAGGCGTCGATGTCGAAATCAACGCCGGGGGTCAGCACCACCCAAAGCAGCCCGCTGCGCTCGGCGCAAAAGAGCGGTGTAAGCGAGTGCGTCTCGGCACTTACGTCGCCAAACGTATCCGCTCCGTAGACGCCGGTGAGTCGTCCCTGGGTATCGAACGACCAAGCGTGATAGGGACAGACAAACCTTCGTGCCACGCCCCGTTCGGTCTCGACGACGGGTGCGCCCCGGTGCCGACACACATTTAAAAAGGCACGTGCGGTGCCGTCGTCACCCCGCACCAGCAGTACCGGCACATCCATAATGTTACGGGCGAGGTAAGAGCCGGGCTCTGGAAGCTCGAGGCTGAGAGCGATCGCGAGCGGCAAATGTCGGAACACGATGTTAACTTCGCGCTCGTACCGTTCTGGGTCGAGATAGGCCTCGATGGGCAACTCCATGATGGAATCCGCCTGGTCGGTAGAACGCTTCTCCAGATGAGCCACGGCGCGACGCGCCAAGGACATGTAATCGATGTCGTACGAACTCACGGCTTTACCTATGTCGTAACCTGATTCAAAAACGCTTAAAACCGATGCCGTCCGCAACAGGCTTAAGCGTGGCCTCCGTGCTTCCGGTTAAACGCCTGCCAACTTGGCAGCGACTCGGGGTAATCAGCTTTGATGCGCGCACCGCCAACCGTAACCCGTTCTTCACTTCCGAAAACACCCGGATAGTCCTTGGCGGGAACGTAATACAAGAACTCGATGGAGCGCTTCTGAAAGCGCCACTTGCCCCCATCCCGCCGGTAAATATCCTGATATCGCATCGCAGCGAGGCTCACCTCGTTATTGGGTGAGGTCTCTGCATGACTCAGCACTGTCCCGGTAGCCAGGTCAGGATTGTCGGGATCAAACCGAATGAAATGATCGTGGGTCCAGTGATACGCTGGCCCACGAATCTTGAACATGCGGATGAACATCGCCTCGATTTCTCCAATGCCGTTGGCGCGCATCATGCCATTCGGCGAATCGAACACTGCATCCTCGGTAAACAGCGACATCAAGCGATCCATATCGTGTTCGTCGCAAGCGACCGCGTAAGCACTGACCAGCTCGCCTATCTCTGCGCGCGCCTCGAGTCGCTCGACACGCTTCTGAAGCTCTAGCAAGTCGGACATCTAGATTGAAACCCCCATCAACCAATAGCTATGTGAATGGGCTCACTCACCGCGTCTAGCGCCGGAGTTTGCTCCTGCAGCCGCCCTACGTGGTTCAGACCCTGCGCGCTCTGACCGAGCTTGCGCCTTCTTTCTATCTGACTGGGCGGCAATTTCACGGTTCATAAAACGCGGCTAGCGCGTATGCATTAACGCAGTGGGTGAACTCTGGCGGCGCAGCAGGAAACCCACCAATGCATCATTCAATGTGCCCACGACCCCCTTACGTAGGAACAGGATGCAGGCAACAAACAGCGTTCCCTGGATGATTTGCACCCAGGCGCCAAACCCGGCCAAGTAGTTCAACATCGACACAAGTACGATCGCCCCAACCACCGGCCCCATCACCGTCCCGATGCCCCCGATCAATACCATCAACAACACCTCGCCCGACGTCGAAAAGAACACGTCCGTAAGCGAAGCCAGCTGAAACACAATGGCCTTGGTGCTGCCGGCCAGACCGGATAGCCCTGCTGACAATATGAATGCCAGCCACTTGTACCGGTTCGTGTTGTACCCCAGTGAGATGGCACGCGACTCGTTCTCTCGAATCGCCTTTAATGTCTGGCCAAATGGAGAGTGAATGGCGCGCTGAATAATGGCAAAACCGATCAAGAAGATGGCCAGTGTCACGAAGTACATGGCCATGGTGTCATTCAGGTCGATAAAGCCGAACAACTGGCCTCGCGGCCCGGTTTGAATGCCGTCTTCTCCCATCGTCCAGGGTGCTTGCAAGGCGTAGAAGTACACGATCTGCGCCAGTGCGAGCGTGATCATGGCGAAGTAAAGCCCCTGGCGCTTGATTGCCAACCAGCCAAAGATCGCACCCAGTCCCGTGGCGACCAGCGCACCGCTTAGAATTGCCAGTTCCGGATTTAGCCCCCAAACTTTGGTAGCATGCGCAGCAACATACGCCGCAGACCCAAAGAACGCTGCATGCCCGAAGGCCAACAATCCCGCGTAGCCAAACAGCAGGTTGTAAGCGCAGGCGAACAGGGCAAAGCACAGAATCTTCATGATGAAGACGGGGTAGAACAGGTATGGCGCGATAACCCCGACTGCTAATAGCCCCGCAAGGTAGACCAGCTCACGGTTGTCTTTACGCACCTGGCCAGCCTTGATCGCACGTGCGGATGGCGGCGTGGGAGCATGGCCCACGCTTTTTCCGAAAAGCCCCTGTTCCTTGACCAACAACACGATGGCCATCACGATGAATATCACCGTGGTCGAGGCCGCGGGATAAAAGACTTTCGTGAGCCCTTCGATAATTCCCAGCATGAATCCGCTGACAATGGAGCCAAAAATAGACCCCATGCCGCCAATAACTACGACTGCAAAAACAATGACAATCAGGTTTTGCCCCATGAGTGGGCTCACCTGGTAGATGGGTGCTGCCAGCACGCCGGCCAAACCCGCCAGCCCAACACCCAATGCATAGGTCAAGGTCAACAGAAGGGGGACATTGATACCGAATGCCTGCACCAGCACCGGGTTTTCAGTGGCCGCACGCAGATACGCGCCTAACTTGGTGCGTTCAATGGCAAACCAGGTGCCAAAACAAATGACCAATGACGCGACGACCACCCAACCACGATAAGTGGGTAAGAACATGAAACCCAGGTTGTGTACACCTTGCAGAGATTCGGGAATGCTATAGGGTAGCCCCGCCGACCCAAACCGAAGCTGGACCAAACCCTCGATGACCATAGCCAGGCCTATCGTCAGCAAGAAACCATAGGCATGGTCAATCTTGTACACATGGCGGATAAATAGCCTTTCGGTAACGGCGCCACTCAGCCCGATCAGCAACGGCACGAGCAAAAGCGCCCACCAGTAACCAATGGACGGTAAGCCCAGGCCTGGAAACAGCTCCGGGAGGTTGTAAAGCACCCATGCCAACAACGCGCCCGTCATATACTGCGCACCGTGCATGAAGTTGGCAATGCGCAACATGCCAAAGATGACCGCGACACCCAGGCTTAGCAGCGCATAGAACGAGCCGTTGATCAGCCCTATGAGCAACTGCCCAAACAGGGCGGCCGAGTTGTAGGTAGTACCGAATAAGGTGAACTCGAACATCGGACTTTTCCTATACGCCCAAATAGGCCTTGAGCCTGTCGTGCTGCTGCACTATTTCCTCACGATCAAAATGATCGACCACCACGCCGTTTTCCACGACATAATTGCGATCCGCCAGGGCGGCGGCAAACTGCAGGTTTTGTTCAACAAGCAAAATCGTGTAGCCGCGCTGCTTCAGCGTGCGCACGACTTCGCCAATCTTTTGCACGATCACCGGAGCCAGGCCCTCGGTCGGCTCATCCAGCAGGAGCAGTGACGCTCCCGTGCGCAAAATGCGCGCAATGGCCAACATTTGTTGCTCACCGCCGGATAGCTTCGTGCCCTGACTTTTTCGGCGTTCGAGCAAGTTGGGGAACAACTGATACAGTTCAGCGACGCTCATCCCCCCCGGCCGCACAACCGGTGGGAGCTCCAGGTTTTCTTCGACATTAAGACTGGCAAAAATGCCTCGCTCCTCAGGACAGTATCCGATCCCGAGGCGGGCGATCGCATGCGGTGTTTCCTGGATGAGTTCGTGTTTGTCAAAAACAATGGAGCCCGTGCGACGCGGGATAATGCCAATGATGGATCGCAGCGTTGAGGTTTTTCCGGCTCCATTACGGCCCAGTAGGGTGACGACCTCACCTGGGTTGACGTGAAACTCCATGCCATGCAGCACGTGACTTTCGCCGTACCAAGCGTTCAGCCCGGATACCTGCAGCACGGGTTGAGCATGATCCTGATTAGACATGGGCTGTCCCCATGTAAGCCTCCATCACGGCAGGATGTGCCGCCACATCGGCATAACTTCCCTCGACCAGGACCTCACCACGAGTCAGCACCGTGACGTAATCCGACAAGGTTTCAACCACACCCAGGTTATGCTCCACCATGAGCACGGTGCGGTTCGCCGATACCTGTTTGATGAGCTGGGTGATGCGCTCAATGTCTTCCGTACCCAACCCGGCCATGGGCTCATCGAGCAAAAGCACTTCGGGCTCAAGCGCCAGCGTGGTGGCTAATTCCAGTGCCCGTTTGCGCCCGTAGGAAAGCTCGGCGGCAGGCAAGTGGGCGGCCCAGGTGAGGTCGACCAAAGCGAGCAACTCTTCGACGCGCCCATGCAGATGATTCAGGACGCGTTCCGGTTTCCAGAACTTGAACGACAGACCGGTACGCTCTTGTAAGGCGATGCGGACATTGTCCCGAACGCTCAGCCCGGGAAAAACCGAGGAAATCTGAAATGAACGCACAAGCCCCTTGCGTGCAATTTGCGACGCTTCCAGGCCAGTGATGTCCTCGCCTTTGTAGAAGATCTGCCCTTCGCTGGGAGCCAGAAACTTGGTCAGCAAGTTAAACAACGTGGATTTGCCGGCTCCATTCGGGCCGATCAACGCATGAATGGAGCCGCTTTTTACCCGAAGGTTGACGTTGTTCACGGCCGTGAAGCCGGAAAAGCGCTTCGTCAGACCGCGCGCTTCAAGCACAATGCTCGACTGGTCGATACCGTTCATTGTCGTTGCACTCTCACTGCACGAAGCGGCAGCCGCTTTCCTCGACGGGCAATGGCGCACCTTCTTCGAGCGACAGCTTCTTGGCGACTTTCAGGTAATCCCACGGCTTGCTGCTATCCTCAGGCTTCTTCACTTCGAACACATAGCGCGTGCGCACGACGCTGCCGTTGGCCCGAACCTCGCCGTCCGTGGTTCCAAACGACTCAATAGGCATCGCCCGAACCTGCTCCATGACCTTTTCGGCGTCTGTCGTACCCGCCGCCTTCACCGCCTTTAGGTAGTGCATTACGGCGGTGTAGACGTTCATTTGCTGCGGAGTGGGCGGACGGTTCATCTTCTTCGCGAATCGTGCGGCAAACTCGCGCGTTTCATCGTTAAGATCCCAATATGCCGAATCAACGAATAAGACACCTTGCGCTGCTTTCAAACCAAGCGCGTGCACGTCAGTCATGAAAAAGGCCGGTGCGACAATACGTTTGCCCTGCGCAATCAAGCCGAACTCAGCAAGCTGCTTGATCGCGTTGATGGTGTCTTGTCCGCCGCTCGAAAGCGCAATCACTTTCGGGTTGGCAGCTTGCGCCGAAATGACGGCCGAAGCGTAATCGGTGCTACCCATGGGGAACAGATATTCGCCCAGCTTCTTGCCCCCCAACTGCTTGACCAGTGCGGCCGCCTGATCGGCCATTTCGCGGGTACCGGAATAATCAGCGGTAATGAAATACCAGGTATCGCCGCCGGCATCGACCACGCTTTGCGTTACCCCATTCACCTGAATGTGGGTGTCCGTCGACCAGTGGATCGCATAGGGGGAGCAATGCTCGCCGGTTAATGAGCTTGCGCCGGAAATGGGCACATTAATCTTCTTGCGTTCACGGGCAATGCCCTGGACTGCGATGGCGACAGCCGTGTTGACCAGATCGAACACGGCGTCAACCCCGTCCACGTCGAACCATTGACGAGCGATGGTTGAAGCAACGTCTACCTTATTCTGGTGGTTGCCAGAGATGACTTCAATCTTGGCATCGCCCATGAATGCGCGCGCATCTTCAACGGCCAGCTCGGCCGCATGCAGAGAGCCCGGCCCATAGGCATCGGCCAAGGGCCCACTCATGTCGCTGAGTACACCAATCTTGACGCTCAGCGGCTCCTGAGCGTGGGCAGCGTTTAGCATCGTCGCGATTGCTACCACAGGAGCAATCAGGGCATTACGAACAAATTTCACAATGTGTCTCCAATAGGGGCAAAGATGTAAAGAGCGCTTAGCCGCGTATGTAAAGAGCGCTTAGCCGCGTCGGGTGTGTGCCCGACTCGATCGTTAGGAGGAAGCCGATGAACGACGGCCAAACGCCACGTCGCGGGTGAGGAGGCTGCCCATCAAAGGCAAACGCCAGCCAGGTATTGGCTTACGCGGGGGAAGCGGGGAAAGGTCAACGGCCCGACCATCAAGAAACACGTGTTTGATCGCGTCTTTTTGACCCAGGACGGTGACATCGGAGGACGGATCGCCGGCCACGCAAATGAGATCAGCCTTCATGCCAGGCGCCACCACGCCCACTTCACCTTCCATTTTCAAAGCGATGGCGCCGGCCTGGGTAGCGCATTGAATCGCTTGCAGGTTGGAGAGCCCGTAGTAACGTACAAAGACTTCCATTTCCCGGTAATGCCATTCGCCGTACGGCACCATCGTGAAGCCCGCCTCACTCCCCGTGAGCAGCGGAACCCCGGCGGCGTACATGGCCTTCATGTTCTCTACTGAATCACTGATCTCGCGCTCAAACAATTGAATGAGGCTGGAATCGGTGCCAAGCACATGACCGAAGTCCACCAAATTCGCTTGAAAGGTAAACGCTGGACAAACCGGGATCTTGCGTTCGATCACCGCTTCCACAGCTGCTTCGTCGAGCCCGGTACCATGAAAAATCAGATCAAAGCCGGCTTTGGCGGCGCGGTAGGTAGACACAGCCCCGCGACAGTGACCCATCACCGGAACGCCCATGTCGTGCGCCACTGCCACAATCAAATCGAGCTCGTGCTGCGTCCAGCTGCATTGTTCCCCGCGGTGCGCGTAGCGTGGAACGACCCCCGACACATGCACCTTGATCCAATCCGCGCCCATTTTGATCTGACGACGCACCTCGGCGATGATCTCGTCATCGCCCTGCACCACCTTGTAGTAGCCAGTGACCCCTTCATCAGCAATCAGACGCCCGGCTGTCCCACCCACCGCTGTGATCAGGGCATAGCAACCACAGGCGACGCGCGGACCTTCAATGACACCGGCTTCGATCGCATCGCGAACGTCAACCATGTTCTCGTGGACAGAATCGGGATCGAGAATGCCGGTGACCCCCGCGCGCAGAAGCTTGCGTGCGTTGTAGCTCGCGACTAAGGCCGACAAGGCGTTGGGCCGCTGATGAAAAATTTCCGGATTGGATCCCGCGTCGTCGAAGGACAAGTGACAATGCGCATCGATCAGTCCCGGCATGACGGTCATGCCCTGTACATCCAGACGCCGAGAAGGCACCTGGTGCGCCGCCCTTTGGTCGGCTTCGGCACCAACCGCCACAATGTGATCGCCTTCGATCAGGACAGAACCCGGGAAAGGTTCGCGCCCGGTACCGTCAATAACGATGCCGTTTTCGATCAGTATGGAATCTGGCATTTTTTGTTCCGTCTATGCCGCTCAAAGGTGTCCTGACCGGGTACCGGACGCACTCCACTTCTTGCGTTCCGTGCGTCCCCTCAATGTGTCGCACAATGGAAATCGGCCCTCAATGTGCAATCGGGTGTGCTGTCGTGTCCGCCCCGGCAAATCCTCATCAATTGCCTGCTTTCTTGACGCGCAACAAGCGTCGCGCGTTGTCAGCGAGGTAAGGCTCTACCGGCTCACCGCCCGCAGAATCAGGCTCATCCCAGCCGGCGAAGTTGGTGCCGTACACCAGATGTTCGCGCCCCACAAGCTCGGTCAGCAACGCCAGCGCGCCAGGATTATTCATATGCGTGTCGAACCAGAGCCGCCGCAAGCGCTCCTCAAACGCCCCTTCTGGACGCAGCTGGGGAGGTGACCAGGGGCGCTTACGCGCACCACGGGCCATCCGTCCAGCGAGGATTGCAAGCGCTCCGCCCCCATGGCTCAGGCAAATGTCCAGCTTTGGGTGTCTGTCCAGGACTTCACCGAAGATCAACAAGGCGACTGCTAACGTCTCCTGGGCGGCAAAGCCTGCGATGATGTCGAGCTCGAAGTTCTTGAGGGCTGGGTCACCAGCTGGGCCGTCAATGCCTGCGGGAGCCGGGTGAATAAACAATGGAACATCCAACTCGACAGCTGCTTCGTAGAGCGGGTCGAGCTGCTTGTCGTGCAAGCGCAGCGGGAAATCTGTGCCGAAGCAAGCTCCCAAAAGGCCCAGTTCGGTAACCGCTCGCTGGAGCTCATCACGCGCCGCAACCGGGTCTTGCATGGGTAGCGCAGCCAGCCCGCCCAAGCGATCGGGATGAGCTCGCACAATCTGAGCAAGCTCGTTGTTGTGCGTCTGGCAAAAGCGCACCGCTTCCGCGACAGGGATGAAATGAAAGTAGGTCAGCGGGTTGGGTGAGAGAACCTGGAAGTCGATACCGTGTTCTTGCATGCGTGCGAGCCGGACATCGACATCCATAAAGGGGCTGCCGCGATAGCGAACGCCGTTGAGGCGATAGTTCTCCCCGATTTGAAAATACGGGCTGCCATCCGGATTCTGACCGATTACCGGCCCGAAGGCTCCTGCCGCACCCATGGTGGACTCGAGTACCACGTGCGCGTGCACGTCGATTACCGCTGCATCCGCTAGCCCGGACATCTCACCCCCTGCTTCAGACCACAATAGAACAGAATGAATTAGATCGAAATCGGTCTAATCGAATTGGCGGAATATACTAAATCCTTTGGGCCTAAGGCAATTTGGGAAAAACCCGCACTTCGAACGATCGAGGGAAATCGCCCGCAGCTCCCGGCAATCGGCGCTGAGTATGGCTCTGTTGTTTGCCCTGCCCTGCACTGGGTCAACCTCCGCCACCCCGTGATTATCCTGGCCTCAACGTTAACCCCCGTCACGCACAACCCGGTTCAAGAGACCCCACCCGCACCCTGCTAGCACCCCGCCGTTGAATCGAGCCAGTGCAACCCGGGTTGAGGGCAGTGCATGAACCGACACCTCATTTGCGCTCCGGAAATATTTCTACAAAAATTGAAGCATGCAACCGAAAATCATCGTGACCGCGTTGGCCGCCCTGGCACAGGAATCCCGGCTGCGGGTTTACCGCCTGTTGGTGGAGAGTGGGCCCGACGGATTGTCCGCTGGCGTCATCAGCCAGCGCGCCGAGATACCGCCATCATCGCTTTCGTTTCATCTCAAGGAGCTCACCCAGGCTGGCTTGGTAAGCTCACGCCAAGACGGACGCTTCGTATACTACAGTGCGAACTGCACGCGCATGCGCGAAGTGCTGACCTACCTGACCGAGAACTGTTGCACGAGCGCCCTTGTCACGGAGCAAGAAAAGGAAGAATCATGAACGTCAAGATCTATCACAACCCCAACTGCGGAACTTCGCGCAAAGTCCTGGCTTTGCTACGCGAGCAAGGTTACGAGCCCGACGTGGTGGAATATCTGAAAACCCCGCCGACGCGGGACGAGCTGAAGTCTATGATCGAAAGCGCCGGACTCACCGTGCGGGAAGCGTTACGCGAGCGTGGTACCCCGTATCATGAGCTGAACCTGGATAATCCGGAGCTGTCCGACGACGAGCTACTGGATGCCATGATGGCACATCCCATCCTGATCAACCGGCCCTTCGTCGTCACCGACCTGGGCGCCCGCCTCTGTCGTCCCCTGGAACGGGTACACGAAATCTTACCCGCACAGTAAGGCATTCACAGCCTGCACGCGCGCAGACTCTCTCACATCATCTGCGCGCCCTCTCAATCTATCCATACGTGGCTCGGCACCAACGTTGAGCCCATCTCTGCCCCCGCCGCACCAATTTCGCGTCATCAGGTGCGTGCAAAAACACACAGTTCGCGTTCACACCGCCACGCAGATGCCATAGTAATGCGGCACGAGTCGCACTCGACTTCCCGCACCCATATGCACAAGCGTTAAGCATAGCAATGCTTGCATTTGTGCCAACCATTATGTGGCTCAATGGCGATACCTGTTCTTTCTTGGTTGGGCTGGCTAGCACGTCAGGTCATACGTGGTGCCGCTCCTCAGCACTCGTGGGTAATGCAAACCCCATCCCCCCATGCACATGCGCGTGGCAGATCAGCCCTTACACACCGGTTTGTGCGCACGCTCCGCGCGTTGCCTGAAACATACTTGACACCGTCCTGGGTACCCTGCCTACGCGCGCGCTGTCCCGGGCAGGTGGGCTACTCCGTGCTGCTCATGGTGTTGTTGCTCCCAACGCCTGGGTTCAGCGCCGAAGCCCACATTAACTTTTACTCGCCCAATGCACACGCCCACATCACCGTAGCGGCTGACGCTGCCGGTCCTGCGCCGATCTGTCCATCGTACGTACCAACCTACTTTAAGTATTACGCCGAAATTCAAGCCTGTGCGCACCGACAATGGGAAGTTGATCGACAAGAGCGCAGCTGTTCGATTGCGTCGAAGCCTGTGGGTACGCAAGAGCGATCGCGTCAACGACCGCGATACACACAGCGGTACCCCGAACCACCTCACGCCAGTTACACAACCTATGGGCCATGGGAAGCATGGTCGACCTGGAGCTCTTGCCGCTTCGACTGCAGCCCATGGCCCGGCTTCAAATATGACGAAGATTTTGGTGCCTGTGCTCTACGCGGCACTTCTCGAACGCAAATCGAATCCCGCCCGTGTACCGACCCCGACGACCCCAGTCGCCAGGGAACGCAGCAGCGCCTCTTACGCTATACCGAATACATTCTGCGCCACCCCCCAAATGGGCAGTCAGAAATACGCAAGGTCTACGTCGACGAATCTCCTGCGTGGGGCCCCTGTGTTGTATCCCAACCCGATTCCAGCGGCAAATCACCAGACACACCAACAGCGCCCAAAGTTGGCGCACAGTTTCAAATGTCTGGAGATTTAATTTGCAGCCGCCAAGATAAAGGCTTCGACTACGGCAAGGGGTTGGTGATTCCCGCCAGCACGGTCTCCAACCAGGTACGTACCGAGATCATCGAGGCGTACAAAAAGCTGCCCAGCCAACGATGCCCAGAGTATGGCGTAGGCAGCTTTACAGAAAGCTATCCCTATTGGGTCAATGAAGTCGGTCAGCGTCTCATGGGAATCGGCGTTCCTCCGTTATCAGAAGCCCAGGCCATTGATTGGGTGCGTAAGGCCATCAAGCAGGCGGGTTCGCCGGAGACCCTGAACGACATGCATATCTGGTGCCAGCAAACTGCCAATAAGCGCTATGGCTACGGCACCGTATCCGCGCGGTTCATTACACGCGGCTCACCCGGATACACCGGCAACACCTGCCACGTGACGGCCACCCATTAGTCTGCCTTACTTCAGGAGGAGCAATATGGAATTCACACTGGATCACGTTTTCGCGCAAATCGACTTTCTCTATGACGCAATTGCCCGTCCGTACTACGACGATGTGGAGCTTCTCCAGCTTCATCGAGAGTTTACCCGGAGTGGGGTGCAAGCTGATGTTGCTAACGGGTTAAGCCCTGCCGATGCCGCTCACGCGCGAGTTCATCAATGGGCGCTCATGCTGGCTGCTCAATCAGGCCAATTGCCTGTCACTCCCGAGGTCAGTTTCGCCACGTGGTCTGCGGGCTACCCATATCTCGAGACGCTAGAGACCCGACAGCTGGTCGAACTCATGTACCCACAGCACGACCTTGCCGAACGCGAGGGCGTTATCGCAGCCATTACACTGGGCGGTATCACGAACACCGCGTTCTTCCTTGCTTATCTCATTGAAGGGCAAAGCGACCCCACACCTAGCCTTGCTTCAATCGTCAGGTCAATTCAAGCCTACGATCTTGAACCCATACATCTACCTAAACCTCCCAGTTTGTTTGAACATTTATCAAAACTGCAAATCGATTACCTCGTAGCCAACTATGTTGTCGCTTTTGGTCGGGGCCCGGAACATGAGGGGTTGACCTACTGGGCCGAGCAGCTGGAAATGCTGCTGAAGTCTAGCGTTCCAGAACCCGCAGCGTTGAGAACCATTAGTCGAGACATTTACTGGGCGGGCTTGCAGCATGAAGAAGCCGGCACGCAGCTTGACCTCTCCGAGTATATCGAGTTTGTATATACCAATGCTCGAGCGCGCCCGCCCCACCCCGACGAGCTCAGCACTTGGCTCACACAACTGGAAATCAATCTCTCCACGCCCGACGAGCTGCTCAATCACCTGATTGTTGCCGCTTTGGATGCGACAGGCCCGCATACTCCCTTGCTGCCACGTCTGCTGGTGGCCAAGCACATGGCCTCGCTGATGCATAGGCAACCCGAGCTTGACCTTGATACTCACGCGATACTCAGCGCCGTTGATACCCCCGGTGACGCCTTGGTGACGATTGCTCACTTATTAGCACAGCACGGACACCCCGGCTTCAACGTCACCCAGCAAGCAACCAGCAGCACCCTCAATGACGACCACACAGGGCTCGATCACGAGCCGATAATCCTGGCAGCGCCAGAGCTTGATCAATTGGCGCCGGATCTGTCCTCGGCTAACAGCGCTTTCACCGACTTCTTTAGCCATGATAGTTCTGCTGGCCATCAGTCGTTGGCATTCACTCACCTCACGCCGCCTTCGTTGATGGCTGGCACGCAGCTCGGGTACAACAACATGTTCCCAACGTGGGTGGAAACACCCGCATCGCCGGCCCTAGTAACAAGCCCGCTCTGCGACTGGGCGGCGCCCCAAGAGCAGGCTTGCTGCGCTGCGGCTCTAGCGCCAACGGCACTCGATTTCTGGCTAATCTAACGACCCGCCTCAGCTGCGCTCGGCAGCAACACTGGCGTCAGGAATGTTTACCCCACATCTGGCGACCAAAACCTCCGCTGCTAATCGGTCCGCCCCAGCTGAAAGCACTGCACCCAACATCGCCCAGATCACGACCTGACCGAGATGCGCGGCAATCCCCGCCGTTTAGAGCGGGGAAGGATAGCGCGGGAGCGTAGCCGTCCTTCTCCTCAGGTTTCACTGCGGGTTTTGCTGATCCATGTACTGTGATGCGCGCTAGTGATCAGCGCACTGGGCGCTCCCGCTGTCGTTCGCTGTTTCAACCCCGTCCTTTACAATCAAAGGTTTGGCGATTACTTACAGAGGTCAAGATGGCCCGTACCGTTTTCTGTGTGAAGCTCAAGCGTGAAGCTGAAGGCCTAGACTTCCCACCCTACCCGGGGGAGTTGGGGAAGCGAATTTGGGAAAATGTCTCTAAAGAAGCGTGGCAGGACTGGATTGCCGTTCAAACGCGCTTGGTGAACGAAAACCGCCTCAACCTGGCGGATGCACGTGCCCGGAAGTATCTTGCGCAACAAATGGAGCGTTACCTATTTCACGGTGACGCAGTCGAAGCGCAAGGTTACGTCCCTCCTTCTGAATAGGTCACTGTAGGATTGGGACATGGGGGGCAAATTAAGAATAACGACCCTGGTAACACTCGCATTACTTGTGGGATGCTCTGCAGCGCCAGAGCATTTACAGCCAGTCCAACAGTCACGCGCACCAAGCACAGCGCCCGTGCCCAAT
>CAZMVM010000069.1:0-16726 GCA_964569785.1 uncultured Pigmentiphaga sp.
ACCCCGGTTCCCGGTGGCGTTGGGCCGATGACGATCAACACGCTGATCTTCCAGAGCGTGGCCGCAGCGGAGAAGAAGCTGGCTGGCAGGTAATAGTCAGCCGCTGATCAGGAACCCCATGCCTCAGCCGTGGGGTTTTTTTGTCTCAGAGTCCGATCCCGGGGCTGTGCCGCTGCGTTCGCCGTGACATGAATTAACAGATTTGCCTCTACGAAGCGGCTCGCAGCCCCTGAGCCAGATCGACCAGCTCCTCTTCTTCCAGCGTCTCCCGCTCCAGCAGGCGACTGGCCACTCGCTCCAGAATGTCGCGGTTGCTGCTGAGAATCGTCAGTGCCTGGGCGAACACATCCTGTACGAGATTGCGCACCGCCCGGTCCATGGCTTCGGCCGTCGCCTCACTGTAATTGCGCTCGAACCACACCGGCGGTCGCTGATCCAGAAAGTGACCCCGCTCCTGTTCATAGCTGACACTACCCAGCTCGGGGTCCATGCCATAGCGCGCGACCATCGACCGCGCGATATCAGTGGCGCGGGCCAGGTCATCGGCAGCACCAATGCGTGTGAAAATGCGATCGAGATTGCCGATGACAGCGGCGCGTGCTGGGACAAAACTGCCGATGCGGGCCAACAGCGCGATGAGGGCGACCTGCCTCATGTAGGTTGACTTCCCGCCCATGTTGGGGCCCGTCACCAAGAGTAAACGGCGCTGCTCATTGAGCCGACAATCGTTAGGAGTGAACCGTTCTATCGTCCGTTCGACCACCGGATGACGCCCCTGAATGATTTCAATCTCTGGTTTCTCGCTGAGCTGAGGAGCCACCCAGTCGTTATCGCGAGCGTGCACTGCGAGCGCAACCAGAACGTCCAGCTCAGCCAATGCCGCCGCCGCTGCAGAAAGAGGCTGCACGTGGGGCGCAAGGGTATCCAGTAATTGTTCAAACAAATAACGTTCGCGCGCCAAGGCACGTTCCTGCGCCGACAGTATCTTGTCTTCCCACTCCTTCAGTTCGGGTGTGATATAGCGTTCGGCATTTTTCAATGTTTGCCGCCGTCGGTAGTCGGCGGGAACTTTATCGGTTTGTCCTCGTGAGACTTCGATAAAGAAGCCATGAACACGATTGAATTCGACTCGCAAATTAGCAATGCCGGTGCGTTCGCGTTCGCGTGTCTCCAGCTCCATGAGGAACTCGCCGCTTCGTGATTGAAGTTGCCGTAACTCATCGAGTGTCTCGTCATAGCCATCGGCGATGACTCCGCCATCCCGAATCGCGACGGCGGGCTCGGGGTTCAATGCGCGTTCCAACAACGCGTGCAGTGCTGGGTCCAGACGGAGAGTGGAAGCAAGCGCGTACAGATGTGCATCGTCTTCGATCGACAGGGGTCGCGTGGCCCCATCTTGAGCCTGTGCCGCTTGCGCAGACACTGCATCCTCTGGCGTGTCGCCGCCGGCCGCGGAGCCCGTGGGCCCATCGTTCGGGCCAGGGGCGGGCGTGTCGTTGGGGTGGGTGTGTGCAGTCGTATCAAGGCCAGCGTGTGCAGCGTGGGCGACGAGTTGGGCAAGCTGCGGCAGTTCAGCGAGCGCATCGCGCAGGCTCGCCAACTCGCGCGGGCGTACCGAACGCAGTGCGATACGGGCAGCGATGCGTTCAATGTCGGGCATCGGGGCCAGGGCATCTTGCAAGGGGCGCACGCCGTGATCCAACAAAGTGGCGATAGCTCGTTGGCGTCGTCCCGGCTCGTGATTCTCGCGCAGAGGGTGATGGAGCCAACGTCGCAGCAACCGGCTGCCCATGGGCGTGCGGCAATGGTCCAGCGTAGAAAACAACGTCGGCGAGTCCTCCCCTCTGATCGTCTCTGTCAGCTCGAGATTTCGCCGCGTGGCGGGATCGAGCCAAACATAATCGCTCGCACGATCGGCCGTGATTTGTTGCACGTGTGGCAACGACTGGGACTGCGTACGGGCCACATATCGCAGCAGTGCGCCCGCTGCCCGGATCGCTGCAGCCATATCGCTGATGTCGAAGCCGTCGAGTGTATCGACACCGAAGTGTTCGAGCAGCGTCGTACGAGCGTTGTCAGTGGCGAAGTGCCAATCCGGGACCCGGCTGAAGGCAACGGGCAGTTCCGCCGTTTCAGCGGGCTCACTCTCGCCTTCCGCAAGAATGAGTTCGGCAGGGGCAATGCGATGCAGCTCACTGGCCAACTGGCTGCGCGGGCATTCCGTCACGCTGAAGTTCCCATTGGCCAGGTTCAACCAGGCAAGACCGCAGTTGAGCTCCTTCTTGCCACCGGCTGGTAAATATAAGGCCGCGACGGCACGGTCGGCTTTGGCGGGCAACAGTGCGTCTTCGGTGAGTGTGCCGGGTGTGACGATACGTACGATGCGTCGCTCTACCGGCCCTTTTGATGTGGCGACGTCACCAACTTGCTCGCAAATTGCGACTGACTCCCCATGCGCCACGAGCCGTGCCAGATAACTCTCGAGCGAGTGGTAAGGGATGCCTGCCATCGGCACGGGCTCTCCATTGGAGACGCCTCTCGTGGTCAGAGTAAGGTTGAGCAATCGCGCTGCCTTCTTGGCATCGTCGTAAAACAACTCGTAGAAATCGCCCATGCGATACAGCAGCAATAAGGGTCCCGCTTCGGCCTTTAACCCCAGATACTGTTGCATCATGGGCGTGTGCTTTGCGCCAGACTCGGGTCCGCTAGCGGCGCGTCCGTTGGAGCTGCGCTGAGCGGAAGCTCGTCCAGATGTCTTGCTGAGTGCGGTTGGCAGGGAAGTTTCCTTATCGGTGGGTAGCGTCATCTACATCCGTAGTTCCCGGCGGGAACACAAGTCGTTAGTTCGAGACCTAGGGTTTAATTAGCGTAACGGTTAGGCCGGCGCTCGTGCAAAGGGCATTGTGTGTCAGTGAGGGCTTGCTTAGGGGGCGTCGATATTCTGGCATGAAGCGTCATCCCATTCGCTCGCCGCCCCGTCCTGAGATTCGCCCTCCAAATTCATAGGGTTGGGCAGTTCGTGCGATAAAAAACCGATACGGCGCACTTGGCGTTCAGCGCAGTGCTGGCGCGCTGCTTGCAGTTGTTCGAGCACCCGCGGAAGCTGCTCGTTGGGGTAGGCGAGAGTAGCAGCGACTTGCCTTGGCCATACTCAATACGTAGGCAATCACATGAAAGTTAGCGACGCGTCGATCGTTGACGAAACACCTAAGGCATAGGGCTCCCACCCGTTCCGAGAACGCCAGGGTCGGCGCTGAGTCAGCAGGCCGTTCGCGTAAAGTCGCACAAACCCGTCACATGCCTGAGGCTCAAGAGTATAGCGAACCCGGCGGCGGCCTTTTGGGCATACGCTTTGCTGCCTTAGCGCGAAACGCCGAGTAATCGCGCTCCGGTTCCCGAGAGGAGGATGTTAATGACGGCGATTGTCGAACGGAGATATTCAGAGACCATACACCCACTGCATGCCATTGTGCTTGCCGGCGCCCTGACCCTATTTGCGGCTGCGCTGATAAGCGATGTGGCTTATGTGCGTAGTTTTCACATTCAATGGCAGAACTTTGCCTCATGGCTCATTGTGGGGGCCATGGTGCTAACGTCGGTTGCATTAATTTTTGCAATCGTGGATTTGGCACAGAGTCATCGACGTGCCCATGGCATCGGCTTGTACGTGGCAGTGTTGATCGTTACGTGGATAGTCGGGTTCCTGGACGCACTCATGCATGCTCGGGACGCGTGGGCGAGCATGCCCGGTGGGTTGATCTTGTCTGTGATTACCACGGTGCTTGCCGCGGTAGCCGTAGCATTAGGTTTTCGGACAAGGCGTCGTGTGGAGAGCGTGTTATGAAACACCGGACCTGGGTGGTACTGGCTGCGGCAGGATTCATCGGCGGATGCGGCGGGGAGCCGGAGTCACCCCAAGTGGGTGCAAACATTCAGTTGCCTGAACCTGAACGAGGGCTGTTGCCTGAAATGGTGATTGCCGAACCAGCACCTTGGGGCGATCGACAACCCGTTGTACCCGAGGGCTACACCATTACCGCCATTGCTACCGATTTGAAAATTCCGCGGCACACGTTGGTGTTGCCAAACGGCGATATTCTTGTTGCTGAGGGCCGGGGCGGAAATGCCCCCGATTTAAAGCCTAAAGATATTGTGGCCGGTTTCATTAAGGCAAAGGGAACCACCTCGGTAGAGAGTGGTAATCGCTTAACTTTACTGCGCGATGCGGATGGTGATGGTCAGTACGAATTCTCCACGGTATACGCTGAGAAGCTGAACGCACCTTATGGCTTAGCATTAATTGGCAATTCGCTCTATGTCGCTAACCAGGATGCCTTGGTGCGTTTCGATTATCAGGAGGGGCAAACCGAGGCAAGCGGTGCCCCGCAAAAGGTTTCGGACCTGCCCTCTGCGATTAATCACCACTGGACAAAGTCGCTCACGGCGAGTGCAGACGGCCGCTTTCTCTATGTGGGGATTGGGTCAAATAGCAACATCACTGAACGCGGCATGACGGCCGAAGTGGATCGCGCCGTAATCTGGCAGGTCGACCCGAATTCGGGGTTTCATCGTACCTATGCTACGGGATTGCGCAACCCCACCGCCTTAGCGATTCAGCCCAGTTCGGGTCAGCTGTGGGCGGTGGTTAACGAGCGGGATGAAATCGGACCTAACTTGGTGCCTGATTATTTAACTGCGGTGCAAGAAGGTGGGTTTTATGGGTGGCCTTATAGTTATTGGGGTCAAAATGTTGACGACCGTGTGCGCCCGCAAGATCCTGACAAAGTGGCCGCGGCGATTACACCCGATTACAGCCTCGGTTCGCACGTCGCAGCCCTGGGCGTTGCATTTTCTGACCCTGTTATGGGCGAGAAGTTTGCTGAGGGCGCCTTCGTCGGAGAACATGGTAGCTGGAACCGGGCCGACCCTGTCGGCTACAAGGTCGTTTTTGTGCCCTTTGAAAACGGCCGTCCATCAGGTCCTCCGATAGACTTCGTCACCGGTTTTCGCGATGATGACGGTACCACGCGCGGCCGACCTGTTGGGGTAACGCTCGATCCGCGTGGTGCACTCATTGTTGCAGACGACTTGTCGAATACGGTGTGGCGGGTGACACTTACTGCGCCGCAACAGGCATCGGAAAGTCAGCCCACGGCGGTTCAGTAGTCGATATTGCAAGCGCTGCGTCTGGTCGATTCGCAGCAGTCAAGATTGCGCTCGGCGACATAGCGTGCCTGCCGGGTGTACGTAGCGGTGAGAACAAAACGGCAATAACACTGCATCAACCCGTCTAAGCCGAGACCATCATGAAATTGCTTACGTCGATTCTGGCCTTGCTCAGCTTTTTCGCTGTGGGCCATCATGCACTGGCCGCTGAGAAACCAAAAGACCGCGCCGAAGTGGCCTATTTAGCCGATGTCACGTTTACTTTGCGCACCGAAATAGCGGAAGGAAAACTCGTTTTCGTCGGGGATACCGGAGCCATTAAAGATCAGGTCAACCCAGACTTGCGCGTGCCCGAGGGGGCGGTGGTGCAAATCAACTTGGTCAATAACGACGGAGCCATACACGACATCGCAATTCCCGAATTCAATGCGCAGTCAGACCAGGTCGTTGGCAAGGGAGCGGCCACCGTCATTGTGTTTCGGGCCAGAAAAAATGGGGTATTCGAATACCTGTGTACCTTGCCTGGGCATAAGGCGGCCGGAATGTTTGGCCGTCTCATCGTCGGCGAGCCCGATGAGGTCGTAAAGCCAACCGCCGTCGATTTATCCAAGGATCCCTCTGCAGTAGGCGATCCGGTGGGCGATCGAGACCCTCAGCCCATTACGGTCGACCTGATCACTACGGAAGTTGAAGGGCGTCTGGACGATGGCAGCTCATACAAATATTGGACCTTCAACAACACCGTGCCAGGGCCGTTTATTCGTGTGCGCGTAGGCGACACCATTACCATCAACATGGCCAACGCCGAGGATTCAACCCATATTCATTCGATCGATTTGCATTCGGTGACGGGCCCGGGCGGGGGCGCCGATGTCACGCAGGCAGCCCCCGGCCAAACGAAGAGCTTTACTTTCAAGGCATTGAAGCCGGGCTTATATGTCTATCATTGCGCGACACCGATGGTCGCCCAACATATCACGAATGGCATGTATGGCATGATTCTCATCGAACCGGAAGGTGGGTTGCCCAAGGTGGATCGCGAGTTCTATATCATGCAGGGCGAGCTGTACACCGCTCAAAAGCACGGAGCACCCGGTCTGCAGGAGTTCTCCCTTGAGAAGCTGCTGGCGGAGCAACCCGAGCACATGATGTTTAATGGGTCGATGGACGCGTTGACCGCAACCTATCAGATGGAAGCCAACGTGGGTGAAACGGTGCGAATTTTCTTTGGCGTGGGTGGGCCCAACCTGACGTCGAGCTTCCACGTGATTGGCGAAATATTCGATCGGGTCTATCGGGAAGGGTCGATCACTTCGCCCCCGTTGACCGATGTGCAAACCACCGTGGTGCCTCCTGGTGGCTCGGTGATGGTTGAATTCACGGTCGATTACCCCGGTTCATACACGCTGGTTGACCATGCCATCTCGCGCGTAGAGAAGGGTTTAGCAGGTACCCTGACGGTTAAGGGCGAGGCCGATCCGGCGATCTTCCACAGCGACGAGCATTCGCCCGAACACGCCAACCACGCATCACCCGACTCAGCTTCATCTCAGGATCAGGCTGGTGTCGGGCATGCTATTGGGCATTGACTTGGCCCGGCCTGCCCGCTGGTACCTCGGCAGGCCGGGCGTGAAGGTCGGCAAGAACTCGCGGAACTAGCTTCTGCGAGATCAGCGCGATCAGGATGAAAGCAGCACTGACGCAAGCTGCATATCCAGTTGCCGCTACCAGGGCACCATAATGATCGGTGATCGCGCCTAAAGCCATCGGCAGTAAGCTGCCGATATACCCGGATGCAAAAAATAGCGAAACCAGGCGTGATCGATACACGGCGGGAGCCACCAAATTGATGAGAGCGGCGGCGGCGCCAAACACGGCGCCATTGCCTATGGCAGCAATGAACATCCCTACCACGGCCAACGGCAGTGACGTGGTCAGACACGCCATCAAAATGCCGATCCCTCCGAGAACAATTGCCCAGCTGCCTCGTGCCAGCGCTTGCGGCAGCGAGGTGCGTCGATGCGCCCATTGGCTGGTTGCTGCCGTGATCATGTAGAGAGAAACGGCATACCCCGATACGGCATAACTTTCGACGCCAAAGATAAGATCGCCAAAGTAAGGGCCGAGTGCCATCAAGGTTGCACCGACGCTCCAGTTCATCAAAATGACGCCGATACACAACAGAACCGGGCCCCATGGAATAGGCGTACCGGGACTAGGAGCGTCGTCCGATTGCCCGCGCTTTGGCGCGCGTTCTGCCAGGCCCTCGGCGTGCCACCGCTGAATGGGGGTAAACAGTGCAATGCCCGCTAAAATCGCCACCAATAAAAACGGCAGCGTAAGTGGCCAGATATTCCATTGCAACGCGGCCCCAGACACGATTGGTCCGACCCCAGAACCTGTGCTGAAGGCAAGCCCGGAGATCACCCCGGCAACCCGCGGGTCGCGACCGGGTGTTAAATCGACCAAGGCCGCGTTGGCGGCCACGGTAACGCACCCGGTGCCCAATCCCGCGATCAATCGTCCCAGTATCAAAGCCGGTAGTGTATGCGCGGTTCCCATGAGCAGTGCCGCCACAATGACTAGCACCAAAGCGGGTGCAAGTAGCCGATACGGGTTGCGTAGAAAGTCGAGAAGCCGGCTCATGCTAAACAACGCAACCAAAACGCCCATCAGGTACACGACAAAAATGATTGTCATGGTAAAGGCGTCGAGTTCGAGCGTGGCGCGATAAACCGGATAAAGGGGAATCGGAGTACTGCTACCACCTATGGCCGCCAACAGCCCAAGGGCAACGAGCCGACGTGGCCAAATATTGACGTCACCGGCAGCAGACATGTGGAGATCGAAAGCCTGTGTGATACATTTACCTGAACCTCGCCGGGTTGCCTTTGCGTCAGCGCGGTGAGCACATTGAAGAAGGAACAAAAACCGCCGACTGAGAAAGGTCAAAATCGCAGACGCCGTGTGTTCTAGTCAGCGGCCGCGCTTTCCCAGTGCACCTCACTACAATTTTGTGTATGGCACTTAAGGTGCTGCAATGCATTCTACCTGCTCGGTACTACGCGTGCCGCAAGCAAGGTCATTTCTCGATAAGGAGGCTGTCATGATTCGTACGTTTACCTTTAGCTCGGCACTCGCCGGTTGTCTCATGTGGTCGTCGGTCTGGGCCGATACTCCCACCGCCGCATCACACGAAACCCGTGTCGTTCCGGGTGCTGCCGTTTATGTCGCAGCCGCCGGGCCGAGCGGCGGTGCCAGCGCGTCCCAGTCGGGCGTTGCCGCCAGTAACTCCGCTTTGCCACCGGTGCAACAGGTGAATGGAGTGTCGTACATCAACGGCGGCTTTGGGCTGGACGAGTCGAACGCCATGATGGCCGCTATTCCGCAACATTCGATTGCCATGATCTTTAGCGAGGCCAACGGCGCCTACGTTGCTAATGTCTCCCTGCGCATCACAGGCACCAATGGCGGGGCGAATGTCGAACTTAATTCCGTCGGCCCTATTCTGTTGATGGATCTCCCCGACGGCCAATATACAGCCACCGCAAGCTTTCAGGGACGTGACCTCACACGGCGTTTCTCGATTCGTGGTGGTAAAGGCCAGCGGATTGGCTTTGCCTGGTAATCGATCAATCGCTGAACAGTTTTCCTGGCGGCATAAAAGTAGCGAGCCTATTGAAAGGCTCGCTGTTTTTTAGGTGTTTTTGCTCGCTGCCTCGTCTTGCCTTCTTGCACTATCCTGGGCGTATATATCGAGCTCAACGCGTTATGATGTGAGTGCACATAGGACGCATCATCGACTTCACCCAGATGTCTTCGCGAGAGGCAAGGCTAGGGTTAGCGCCGGGCGCTCCAAGCCATATGTCAGGGGTGACAGCAGCCTTACGTGGTAAGACCCACAGATCTCATAATAATGCGGATCACGCCGGCCACGAGAGCAAGCACGGTAACGCTGCA
Source organism: uncultured Pigmentiphaga sp. (assembly GCA_964569785.1). GTDB lineage: Bacteria > Pseudomonadota > Gammaproteobacteria > Burkholderiales > Burkholderiaceae_B > Verticiella. The sequence continues at coordinate 9,127 of CAZMVM010000069.1, forward strand.
TGCCCAAATAAACACGAGCCACCCGACGCGTTTCCAAAAGGCTTGAGGCTTGCGCTGCCGATTCACGTGGGTTCTCTGCTGTTAGCGCTAGTGATAACCCTCGCCGTGCCGCACCTTACCTCGAAACACGTAGTACGAGAGCCCGGTATAGAACAGCACGATGGGTACGATGAACAGGGTGCCTACCAGAGTGAACCCCATTGCCTCGGGTGGGCCTGCAGCTTCACGCAGAGTAATGTCTGGAGGAATAATGTAGGGCCACAGGCTAATGCCTAGGCCGCTGTACCCTAAAAATATCAGACACAGGGTCAGTAGAAACGGGGCCCCGTTCGACTTTCGCTGCAATGCGCGCATCATGGCCCAGGCCGCCAGGACAACCAAAATCGGGACGGGAGCAAAAAACAGGAGGTTGGGAAAGCTGAACCATCGTGCGGCAATGCGCGCGTCGAGCAGTGGGGTCCAAAGGCTCAGTATGACGATAACGGCAAGCAGCGCCCACAGCATTTTGCGGCTTAAACCATACATTTGAGCTTGTAGTTCGCCGTCGGTTTTCATAATGAGCCAGGTAGCACCTAATAAGGCATAGGCGATCACCAGCCCAATCCCGGTAAAGATGCTAAATGGTGTGATCCAGTCGAGAGGTCCTCCTGCAAATGTACGATTAGCAACAGGTATACCCTGAATGTAGGCACCTAAAGCCATACCCTGAAAAAAGGCCGTGGCCACCGAACCTCCGATAAATGCCTTGTCCCACCAGTGGCGGCCTCGAGCGTCCGCCTTGAATCTGAACTCGAACGCCACGCCGCGAAAAATAAGCGCGATCAACATGAATATCAGTGGCAGATAAAGTGCGCTTAGCACGACGGAATAAGCGAGAGGAAAAGCGGCAAAAAGCCCGGCTCCGCCCAGCACCAGCCAGGTTTCATTACCATCCCACACCGGTGCTACGGTATTCATCATGATGTCGCGGTCTTCCTTGGCTGGAAAAAACGGATACAGAATGCCAATGCCAAGATCAAAGCCATCCATGACCACATACATCATGATGCCGAACAGGATGATAATGGCCCATACAAGCGGTAGGTCGATCCCCATGGTGTTCGCCCCCCTTTAAATGTTTGCAGTCGTCGTTTCCGGTCCGCGTTCCGGCGCTCCAGAGAAGGGACGCATCGGCTGGCGTGGCTCGCCTGGCCCGCCGGTAATGTAGGTTTTACCTTCGTCGGTCACCGGACCTGTCCGCAACATGCGTAAGCAGTAGGCCGTGCCGGCGCCAAAGACGGCGAAGTAAACAATCACGAAGACCACAAGCGAGACGCCTAGCTCTGCAGCATTATGCGGAGAAACTGCATCCGCCGTGCGCATGAGGTCTTGCACAACCCAGGGTTGCCGCCCGATTTCAGTGGTAAACCAACCTGCCAGAATGGCAATCAGCCCTGCTGGTCCCATGTAATACGCCATTCGCAACAGGCGAGGCGAGTCGTATAGTGTGTGTCGCCATCGCTCGATCGCTGCCCAGATGCCCAGAGCTATCATTAATAAACCGAGCGCCACCATGATACGGAATGTCCAGAAGACAATGGTGGAGTTGGGCCGGTCTTCGGGCGCAAATTCTTTTAGGCCGGGGAACTGACCATCCCAGCTGTGGGTAAGAATCAAGCTGCCCAAGTGTGGTATCGCAAGACTGAACCGAGTTTCTTCGCGCTCCATATCGGGCCATCCCACCACGTGAAATGGCACGCCTTCGCCCGGGGTGTTCTCCCAGTGTCCTTCGATGGCTGCAAGTTTCGCCGGTTGGTATTTTGCCGTATTGAGCCCGTGGAAGTCGCCCACAATGGCCTGGATGGGAGCAACGATGAGCACCATCCACATGGCCATAGAAAACATGGTGCGCACGGCCGGCGTGTTATTACGGCGCAATAAGTGCCATGCTGCGGTCGCGCCCACAATGAGTGCCGTGGCCAGGTAGGCAGCAATAATCATGTGCAGCAGGCGGTAAGGAAATGATGGGTTGAAGATGACCGCCAGCCAATCGACCGGAACAACGCGCCCATCGATGATTTCGTGGCCCTGGGGCGTGTGCATCCAGCTGTTGGAGGCCAGGATCCAAGTCGCCGAAATCAGTGTTCCTACAGCGACAAGCACCGTCGAAGTAAAGTGCAGTCCCGGTCCAACCCGATTCCACCCAAACAGCATGACACCGAGAAAGCCGGCTTCAAGGAAAAATGCGGTCAAAACTTCGTAGGTAAGCAACGGCCCCGTCACGCCGCCCGCGAAATCCGAGAAAGCGCTCCAGTTGGTGCCAAACTGATAGGCCATAACAATGCCCGACACCACTCCCATGGCAAAGTTGATCGCAAATACCTTGAGCCAGAAATGGTAAAGGTCTTGGTAAACAGCGCGTTGGGTTCGTAGCCACAGGAACTCGAGCACGACGAGATACGAGGCGAGCCCGATGGTGATGGCAGGGAAGATGATGTGGAACGAGATGGTGAAGCCAAACTGTACGCGCGCAAGCTCAAGTGCGGTCAAGCCAAACATGAGACCTCCTTGTATTAAGGGCCTTCGGCTTCCGGTGCTTTCACCCTACACAAACCTCGATCGTGAGACAAGGTTTGGCCGGTTCCGCGCACGTATCGATAAGAGGCTGTCTGTGCTTGGCAACAAAAGACCGCCGTCTCCTGGGGTGGGCGGCAACGGCCTGCCGACACTGGGACGGTCAGACTGACTCAAGCACAGCGCTATTAGCGAGCTGGAGCACCTCGTAATCGCAGACTCGAGGCCGGGGCGGCTTGGGTCTCCGTTGAAGTGGGAGGTTGCGATCGGTTTCGGTTGCCAGGGTTCGGGCGCTGCGCGTCTGTGCCTCGCGACCTCTCGTTACCTGGGCGTGCGTTGGTCGTTGCGCGAACATCGTTTTCGTTCGCGTCGTCGGTGACGGCTTCAGAGACACCGAACTCATTCACTGCAGGCGGAGGTCGGGAGGGATCGTCGCCGATGGTAGCCGTACCCTGCCACGCTGCCGGAATCTCATCGCGCGGCGGCGCAGAGTCGTTCTCCGCGGAAGTACGAAGCACTGAGGGCGACTCAATGGGTGCAGTGGTGTCGGGTTCAAACTTCGGGGGCTGGCGTGCACTTTCAAGCAATTTGCTGCAGTCGACGCCTTCGCTCGTCCCTGGCACGGTAATGGGAAGCAGCGCCAGGGCCGCCGGTGCGATTGCACCAATGACAGCAACCGCTCCGGCACGTAGTAATAGTGGGCCCTTTTCCAGACCTATTTTGGGATCCGCAAAACTTCCTTCAACGTAGAGCGGAGTGCGTAGTGAAATCACTCGCAAATCATATGACTCGGGCTTGACGTCCAGCGCCAGCCGCTCATCCTGTAAGTCGATCGCGCCGGTAATGTCTATGAGCGCTTCCGTGGTTCCGATTCGCACGTTACGCGCGGTCGCAAGGCCGTCTCGCACAGCCAGCTCTGCCGCGGCGCAGTTAATCTTGACTTCTTCGTCGCCGAATAATTTTGCAACCACCGCACTGGCGATGTTGAGCGAGGCAGCTTCGAGCAAAAAGCGGCTGATCCGTCCGGTCTGTAGATATACTTTGACCTCGCCCTGACTTTCGCCCAGGAGAGCGGCGATCGAGTTGCCACGCGATACCAACGCAATCGCTCCGTCGATTCGCCCCGCGCTCATTTGCATTTCTTTGATGGTAGGAAAGAGCTCGGGCAGCTTGAGGTCGCTAACTTTGGCCTGCAGGCGTACTTCCATGGGCTCGGCGCGTCCATTGAGTTGAACGTTGGCGTTGAGGGTGCCACCAGCTACCCCGAATTCCAGCGGTTCAAGTTGCAACGTGCCGTTCTTAAGGACCGCATGTGTCCGGATCGCACTGAGCGGCAGTGCGTCCGGACGCACAATGCGCTTGCCCTGGAAAGTAATATCGAGATCCATCTTATTCCAGCGATCGGTCAGGAAGGCGTTCGCTGGTAATACCTTGCCGGGGCGTGGCTTGGCTTGGGCCGCAGCCCGGCGCGCATCGGCTTCCGGGGCCGCCGGGTCGGTGGGTTGCGGTCCTGCTCCGATGAGGGGGCCGAGGTCGGCGAAGTGCAACAGGTCTGACGTCAGCTTGCCGCTTAACTGCGGGCGTTCGGCACCGCTGCGATACTCGAGCGTGCCGTGCAGGTCGCTGTCGCCGACGGTGCCGTTAAAGTTCTCATAGCGCCAATGCGCATTGTCCGGTAACAGCTGACCAAGGAGCCGTCCGTCGGTGCTAAAGGGGCGAGTGCTGGGCAGCACGATGCCCGTTACGGGGTAGAGCATGGCCATGCTCGCTCCTCCCACCGCCACTTGTAGGTCCACTTCTAACGCTTCGTACAAGTTTCCGATGCGGCCTTCCGCCGCGAGTGCGACTTCTCCCGCAGTCAACTTCAATTGCAGCGGATAGCGGACGGCGCGATCACGTAGCGACAAGAAGGCGCCGCTCTTGCCCGTGCCCTTAACGTCTGCTTCCCGGTAGTGTCCGGTAAACTCAATACTGGTTTCATAGGGTGAAGCGCTGTTACCGGCTGGCGTGGTTTCGGCAGGAATCGAATCGATTCCCGCGTCAAGGCGCAGCTCAAGTGGCACGTCTCGGTAGGCGAGACGACCTCGTGTGATGCGGGCGTCATCCAGCACGAGTCGCCAGCGCGTTGCCGCATTTTCTTCCTTGGCAGGCCGATCGGCCTCGAACGTCCAGCTGTTTTTGTTAGCGTCGAGACGCTCGAGTGCCGCAGTAGCTCCTTCCAGCGTCAGGTTTTGGATCACGACATTTCGTTGCAACAAGGGAAGTAGCTCGACGCCAAAGTGCACGCGCTGCACCTGCAGCATGTGTTCGTGTTCCGCCCATTCCGGGTTGCCCAGCTGAAGGTCTTCTGCCGTGATGATGGGTTGTGGGAGATAAGCGCGCCAGCCGGTCTGGGGGGGACCCGCCAATTGCCAAGCGAGGCGCAAGTCACCGTCAATGACAAACGACCGTCCGGTCGTTTCCTCGACCAGGGCCGTTATGCGGGGTTTAAGGTGATTCCAGTTGAAGGTATAGAGAGCTAACCCGACAAGCGCGACGACCAACACAAGCGCCACGAAGGCGCCGAGTACCCATTTGAACGATGTCCGCATAGCGGGACCTGCATGGCTGGCTGAAGGGAACTCCTATAAGAGCAATATGTGCGCCTAATCTCGCGAGAGCGTGTCGCCAAGTCGGTGCCCAGGGGCAAAAAAAAAGCGCCGGCAGAAAGCCGGCGCTTGACGAAATTGAAGTGATTGATGTGGAGGTGGCAGGGAGCGGCTAGGTCAGGGGTTGCTGCCCAAAATTAAGGGTGAGGAGTCGCGTCCGCCGGAGTCGCGCTGCGCCCCCACATCAAGACAAAGGGCAGACCTACCAGGAGTACAAGTACACCCACGATGCCCCCCGCGCCAGCGTACATCAGACTGGAGTAAACCAGTCCAAGACAGGTAGCAGCGAAAATCAGCGGCGTAATGGGGTACAGCGGCACACGGAAGGGCCGATCGACTTCAGGGTGGCGGCGCCGGAATACGATCACCGACAGTGCCACCAGGAACATGAAGAACCAAAACACGGGCGCGGTGTAGGCGACCATGGTCTGGATGCCGCTGCCGTCGGTATACGCACCAAAGGCAATCAAGACCAACGTGATGACGCACTGAAGCAGAAGCGCATTGGTAGGGGTAGATCCCCGTGACGCCCACGCAGCCAGCTTGCTGAGCGCGGGGATGTCCTGGCCCAGTGCGTAATAGATGCGAGCACCAGTCAGAATCGTACCGTTAATGGTCGATAACGCGGTAAAACACACCAGAAGACTGAGCAGGAAAGCTCCTTGTGGACCCGCTACGAGCTCCATGAGTTGGGCGCCAACCGCGGTGGTTTCGCGCAAGCCCTGCAAGCCGAAGATGTGCAGAAAAGCGAGGTTGGCAATCAGGTAGAGCGCGACCACAATGAGCGTACCGTATACCAACACGCGGCTGAGGTCACGGCGTACGTCGCGCATCTCGCCGGACAGATAAGCCGTTTCGTTCCAGCCGCCATAAGTAAGCAGGACGAAGACCATGGCCATGCCCAAGCTGCCCGCGCTTACCGGTGTGGTCATGCCACCGACGGCAGCCGGCGCGCCGGCTCCTGCTGGGCCTGCAAATCCCGCGATACTCAGGGCAAGCACGCCGACAATGGCCAGTATCGTGAAGAGTATCTGTGCACTTTTTGATTCACGTGTGCCCACGAGATTCAACACCGTCAGTATCACGACGGAGAATACGGCGTGCAGGGTGACGCCGTGGGCGCCCAGAGGAAGAATGCTATTGGCGTATTCCCCGTAAATGAATGCGACTGCAGCGATGGCGCCGGTTTGAATGACCGTGCCGCGCGCCCAGGCGAATAGCATGCCGACACGAGGGCCAAAGGCTCGGGAAAGGTAGTGGTATTCGCCCCCGGCGCTGGGATACATGGATCCCAGCTCAGCGTAGCAAAGCGCACCGATCAGCATGACCAGGCCACCCAGGAGCCAGGCTCCGATATACATGAACTCGCTGTTCACGTTCATGGCCACCAGGGGAGGGAAACCAAAGATGCCGATGCCGACCACCACGCCGACCAGGACAGCAATGCCGTCAAGGACGGAGAGGCGGGTTTGCGAGGGCGAGGGCGAATTCATTGATGAGTCTCCATGAAATGAGCCGGGCTGTGAGCCCGGCCGATTACAGGCTATACCACGCTACACCTTTTGCGCGGACCAGGATTCCCCAGTGATTTGGTTGTCTTTTACTTGGCCCCGGTAAGTGGTGCCGTTGACTCGAAAGGTAACCTGGTCTCCTTCGACTTTAGCGTCCTCGATATTAACGACTTTGCCATCTATCCGGGCGACACCCGTCAATTTCTGAAATTGTTGTTCCAGTTCAACTTCGAAGTCTTGTTTCCCGGAGACCTTCCAGGTGCCAGCGACCTGAGCGGGGACAATCCACATGTAAACAGTGCGGCCGTCGACCTTTTCCTGGTGGTCGGCTTCCCAGTCCTCCATGTGAAAAGCGTGTGACACTACCCGCGTGCCAGGTTCCAGCTCGCTTAAAATACGGGGGCGCAACTGCATGTTGACACTGGGTAACAAGTACATGGTCAACACAGTGGCCTCACCAATCGGGGTATCGAAGAGGTCTTGGTTCTTGAACTCAACCTTGTCGGTAACCTTGGCCTTTTGCGCATTCTCGTTCGCCTCGGCAATGCGGTCAGGGTTTAGATCCACGCCCATGGCACGTGCGCGGTAACGCGAAGCTGCGGTAATCGCAATGCGTCCATCGCCCGAGCCTAGATCAATGACGAAATCGTCGCCGGTGACGTTGGCCAGCTCGAGCATACGGTCGACCACATGCTGGGGCGTGGGCACAAAGGGAACGTCCAAGGGCTTTTTCTGCGGCGCTTCGGAAGCGGCGTGAACGCAACCCAGGGCAACAAAGCTTGCGGTCAGCACGGAAGCGATTACGCGGGAGGGTCGAACAAGAATCGATGGCATAGCAGTCCTTTCCAGGTGAATTCGCAAACACAATGCTTGGCAATGTGGACGAAA
>CAZMVM010000070.1:0-16547 GCA_964569785.1 uncultured Pigmentiphaga sp.
GGCATCATTGGCATTTCCATTGGCTCGATGGGAACCTCGCTGGCCCAGCAACACCTGCGCAATATTCTGGCGGTGCTGGATGTTCCGACAATGGCGCAACCTGAAGCTTACCTTCATATGCATGAAGGGTTCTTTGACGTTGATGGTTCGGTCAGTGCGGCAAGTCGTGAGTTTCTGCAGAACTGGATGGCCGCCTACTTGGGCTGGGTTAAGCAGTTTGCCCAAACCGACGAGCACATCGAAACACCAGAAACCGCCAGTCTTGCGGTCTAAGCACCTCGCCGGTATCAGCGCGGACTATACGAATGCAATCCATCGTCCTGCAAGCAAAGCGGCCGGCCATATCAGTATGGACGCGGCCGCATGCGCCCGTATCCTGCCCGGGGGCGCGTCAGTGTCGATCGTGGACGCCCAGGCCGACCCCGCATGAAGCCACAGCGCGTTTAGAATCCCCGCAGCCACGAGCGCAATCTTTGCAAGAAAGGCGGGATTGGACGTGTATTCGAAAGGCTGAACTGCAAACAGCCATAGCCCGGTAATCAGGCCAAGTGCGAGCGCTGACGCTGCATAACGCGACAGGAAGCGTCCAATCGCGATCAGAGACGGAGTTTTAAGCACCCCTAACAGGCGGAGATCCAGGGCCACAATAACGCCGACCAAGGTGCCAATCGCTGCAATATGCACCGCGTTGACGATCAGGTAGGCCGTGCCCGAGTTTTGCAGCCAAACCGCAGGCGGCACACTTTCTAGCCACTCAAGCATAGCCGCGCGCGTTATCTGGGAATGCGGTTGGGGTAGATGTCGTATGTCTTGTCGCCGACCGTGATACGAACGGCCTTGAGTCGCTTTTCATTCGGGTCGCGAGAGCGATTTCCCAGGGCGTGAACTTGATCGCCCGGCTTGGCCGAGTCAGCAGTGAAACCCGCTTGCTTCGTTTGCGACGGATTTCCCAATTCGATCCGCCACACTTCGTTCTCGGGTGTTTCAACGTCGAGACGTGGGTGTGGTGGGCTCATGTTGACCGCTTTGACGATCCCCTTGAGTTCACTGAGTTCTTTCTCGGCCCAATCCCAGCCATGATGGCTCCAGGCGAAATTGCCAAGTAATAAAGCGGGGAGGGTTAACAGCAGTGACGCGAAGCGTAGCTGGAACATGACAGTCTCCTCCGTTGGCACGCGTGCCTTGCAGGGCGGGCAAGGCGTGCACACGGCATGTAATTTGATTTTGACGTAATGCGTGCAGTCGGGCCAGTAGAGCGATGCGCGCAGCGACTTACCGATAGTACTCGCTGCGACCTGCTTTCGCCATCTGTGACGTGAGCGTGCGGGCTGGTTAGACGTAACCAGCGAGGTGGGCTTGTTCGTCGGCGTGGTACGACGAACGGACCATCGCTCCAACCGCAGCATGGGTGAAGCCCATCGCGTAGGCCTCGCGCTCTAGCATGGCGAACACATCGGGGTGGGCGTAACGCTGTACCGGTAAATGATATTCGGACGGCTGCAGATACTGGCCGATGGTCAACATGTCGACGTCGTGCTCGCGCAAGTCGCGCATGACTTGAAGGATTTCCTCGTCGGTTTCTCCAAGACCCAGCATGAGCCCCGACTTCGTTGGAATATCAGGATGCCGTTGCTTAAACTCGTACAGCAGCTTCAGCGAGTGTTCGTAATTGGCCCCAGGACGTGCTTGCTTGTAAAGACGGGGCACGGTCTCCAGGTTGTGATTCATGACGTCGGGCGGACAGGCGTCGAGTATCTCCAGGGCCCGATCTAGGCGGCCGCGAAAATCAGGTACCAGCACCTCGATGCGTGTGTTTGGTGACAGTTCGCGTGTTTTCCGTATGCACTCAACAAAATGCGCAGCACCACCGTCGCGTAGATCGTCGCGATCTACCGAGGTGATAACCACGTAGGACAGCTTGAGCGCAGCAATGGTGCGAGCCAGGTTTTCGGGCTCTTGTGGATCGAGCGGATCCGGGCGGCCGTGCCCCACATCGCAAAACGGACAGCGGCGGGTGCACTTGTCGCCCATGATCATGAAGGTGGCAGTGCCTTTGCCGAAGCACTCACCAATATTGGGGCACGAGGCCTCCTCGCACACGGTATACAGATTGTGCTCACGCAGGATGCTTTTGATCTCGTGAAAGCGCGAGCCGGGCGCAGGAGCTTTGACGCGAATCCACTCCGGTTTTTTCAATCTTTCGGCCGGAACAATCTTGATTGGAATACGGGCAGTTTTTTCCCGCGCTTTTTGTTTGCGCGTGGGGTCGTAGGGCCTCGCATCAGAGGCCTCCTGCGGTGTAGAGGAAGGCGCGGAGTCGGTCATTGAGGTCATGGGCTTTCTCGGGGGGCCGGAGGCTGGCGCAGCTAGCAACCGTATGTGCCGGGGCAATGGTTAGCTGCCAGGTGTCGTGGAACCGGGGCATCTGGCTGCCGGTGCGCACGCCATGCCCTGCCAGTTTGGCGCAGTGATTGGCTACTGACTACAGGGTAACAGATACTATTGTAGCGCTCGCATCAATGCGGTTTCTGCACCAGATGAAATATCAGGCGTGCCAGTAGCACACCGATCACCCCGCACACCAGGCAGATTGTCCAGGTCCAGCTCCAACCGCCGGTGACGGTAGCCACCCACCCGGCTAGAGGGGGGATGAACAGCTGCCCGGTAGCCGACCACTGCTGCATCCAGCCTACTGTCGTGGAAATGGTCGACTCGCTGGGAGCCAGACGAACCGCGAGGGTGAACAAGGTGCCTGGTATATACCCGCCAATGGCAGAAAATACCAAAATGGCCACATACTGCACCATGGGCGGTGCCGTGTACCCACCTATGTCGGCGAAGGCGATGAGCACGCACGCGGCCATGGTGCTAAAGCCGGTATAGAGTAGGTTGTAGGGGCGCACGCCGCTAGCGAGGAGCCGCCCCGATCCGATGCATCCCACCATGTTGATTCCTGCAGCCAGCGCGGTCAGCACACCGGAAAGGCCTCCGGAGATACCTGCTTCGGCATAGATGGAGGGCAAAAAGCCAATCACCGCGAACCACTGACCAGCGTACACGGCGAAGCTCAGGGCCACCGCCCATGGGCCTGGGGCCTTCAACGTCATCGCGAGCCGATGGCGCCAGTTTTCCGAGGGTGGCTTTGCCAGTGTGTGAGTTTTGCTGTCTGACGACGCGGACGGCGTGGCCCGAGGGTCGGCCGGGACCGCCAGGTACACCCATAGACACATGGCGGCGGTAACGAGGGCAAGCACCATCCACCAAGCGGGCCAGCCTGCATAGCTAATGACCCACGGCCCGGTCAACATGGCCGTTGCCGACCCGAAAGGCATGTACACACTCCAGAAAGCCACCATCGTGTTCACGCGTTGGGGCGTGACCAAGCGGCGCATCAGGCTCGGCCCGGGCATCACGACGAGCAGAAAACCAAACCCCTCCAGAGCGCGCAAGCTGAGTAATGCCGTGGCAGTGGTGGCGAAACTACCGGCCAGGCTGGCGAGTGCTAATAGGGCCAGCCCAATCAGCACGCTACGTCGATAACCCCATCCCGCTACGGCCAGTCCAACCGCTAGGCCGACGAGCATAGAGGCGATTTGCACCAGTGAAATCAGGAATCCGGCCTGAACGAGAGACAGTCCGAGTTCACGCTGCAAGATGGGTAGCGCCGGTGGTACCTTGCCTACATGCAATGCCGACACGATCCCGGCGATTAAGATAATCCAGGCCGGCGACAGCCGAGTTCCAGTTAACGCCGACTGACTCATTTGAGCGTGACGAGTGTTCATTTCGGGACAGGAACGGCAAGTTGCTCGCTCAACTTGGAAGCGAGCAGCTTGCCACAATCGATGAGGTCGCAATGGACGCCACACGTGGCGAGATCGACGGTGCGCAACCCGGCATAGCCGCAGGGGTTAATGCCCTGAAACGGGGTTAAATCCATAGCGACGTTAAGGGCGACGCCGTGGTAGGTGCAGCCATTGCGCACTTTGATGCCCAGCGCCGCAATTTTGGCCAGTTCGTTATGGGTCTGTGCCGAACCGGTGGAGTCTGCTGGCCCAGGTAAGGGCACATAAACGCCGGGTGCGCCGGGGCGGCGTTGCGCGTCATGCAGACCCAGCTGACGAAGCGTGGCGATCACGGCTTCCTCAAGCCTGTGCACATATTCTTTGATGAAGAATCCCGCGCGCTTAAGGTCGAAGAGCACATAGGCGACCACCTGCCCTGGCCCGTGGTAAGTGACCTGACCTCCTCGGTCGCTGTGCACGACCGGAATGGAGCCCGGGTTAAGTACGTGCTCGGCGCGCCCCGCCTGCCCCAAGGTGTAGACAGGAGTGTGTTCGGTCAGCCAGATTTCGTCAGCCGTGGTAGAGGTGCGCGCAGCGGTAAAGTCCTGCATGGCCCGCCACACTGCGGTGTAGTCGCTGGGCCGGGGGCTTAACCATTGGACACGCATGAGCGCTCAGAGCACCACCGAAACCAGCGGATGTGAAGTGAGAGCGCGGTAAAGCGCATCCAGTTGGGCGCGCGAGGTGGCGCGCACGACGAAAGTGAGCCCGATGTAATTGCCCTGCTTGCTCGCGCGCATCTGTACCGTGGCGGGGTCGAAGTCGGGAGCATGCTCAACGACTACCGCAGTAACCTGCTGGGCAAACTCGGCGTGGCGACGGCCCATGACCTTGATCGGAAAGTCGCAAGGATATTCGATGAGGGATTGGTCAGTGGTCATGGACATCTCCTGCATGCGCCACGCAGAGGAACGTGAACGCCGGTGGATTTACTCGAACTTCAGCCGAATATCGTCCAGCAAACGACCGAAAAAGCCGGACTGCGGCACGGACTCGAGCACTTGTAAGGGGGCTGCTTGCACCACCTTATCGCCAAGCATGAGTTTAAGCGTTCCCACATGCTGACCGGCCTCGAGTGGGGCGAGTAGCGGATCGGTACGCTCGGCCACGGGGATGAGGCTTTCGGTTTGCCCACGTGGAACGGTCACCCAGATCGGTTGCGGCGAGCCCAGGGGTGCGAGATCAGCCTGACCTTTCCACACCCGCGCCTGCACCGCAGGCTGGTTGGCATCGTAGAGCTTCACCGTATCGAAATTCTGGAAGCTCCAGTTAAGCAGCTTCAGGCTTTCTTGTGCGCGCACGGTCTCGCTTGCAGTTCCCAGCACAACCGTGATTACGCGTCGCTCCCCACGCAGGGCCGTGGCAATCAGGCAGTAGCCGGCTGCCGCCGTGTGGCCGGTCTTCATGCCATCGACGGTGGGGTCCAACCACAACAGGCGGTTGCGGTTGGGCTGAGTGATGTTGTTGTAGGTAAATTCGCGCTGCTGGTAGTAGCGGTAATAGACCGGGTAATCGGCAGCTAGGCGCATCGCCAGAATGGCAAGATCACGAGCAGTGGTCACATGCTGCGGATCGGGCAGACCGGTCGAGTTGACAAAATTCGTCGCGGTCAAGCCAAGGCGGCGTGCTTCTTCGTTCATCAGCGCCGCAAACGCCTCCTCACTGCCGGCGATGGCCTCAGCCAGCGCGACCGAAGCGTCGTTTCCGGACTGCACAATCACGCCCTGAAGCAGTTCTTCCACAGTGACCGGTTTGCGCGGCTCGATAAACATGCGTGAACCACCCGTGCGCCATGCACGCTCGGAAACCGGTACCTGTTGGTCGAGTTGCAGACGATTCTCGTCGAGCGCCTTGAACGCCAAATACACCGTCATAAGCTTGGTGAGCGAAGCAGGCTCGACGGAAAGGTCGGGCTCATGTGCAGCAATGATTTGACCGCTATTGGCGTCGACCGCAATCCAGGCCTTGGCGGATACCTGCGGCACTGGCACCGATGAGAGCTCGGCTACCGGGGTGAACGCTGCGGGGGTAGTGATCGGTGAAACGACCTCAGTAGCCGCAATCGTGTTCTGCTGCGCAACGGTAGAAAAGGGAACGGATAGGCAGACAGCTGCGGCAACGGCTACCAGCCGACGTTGCCAGTAGGGCGTTTTTGTGAACGGTTGCTTCATAGCGTTTGGTTGGGGGAAAAATGGTGAAGTGCGCAAGCGCAGCAATTATAGGCAGTGAAGGATAAGGAAACGGCACCACACCATTTCACATTGAAACACGTCGCTCTAGGGGTGCGGTCGTGTCCATGGGTGGCTTCGAAGAAGAGCAAGGCGACCGCTGGCCACCATGATTGCAAGTGCGGGCGTGGGCCGTGCGTTCAGGCGTTTGCGTTTGCGCGAGCAAACCGGACCATCAGATAGTTTTCAACGACCTTCCTCAGGCCGATGAGCTTGCCGTGAAAAAAGTGTGAAGCGCCCGGTATCACCACCACCGGCAACTCCTGGGGGCGTGCCCAGTCGAGCACTTGCTGAAGTGTAATGGTGTCATCCTGCTCCCCATGTATCACGAGCGTGTCAGAGGGCACGGCGGCCACATCGAACCGGGCGACTGCCGTTCCTACCAGCACTAAGCCGTCAGGCGGGGGGAGGTTGGATTCAGCGCGACGCGCAGCCACCTGGGCGGCGACGGCGCTGCCGAATGAGAACCCACCCAACACGAAATGCTTTGAGGCTATGTCAGGGAAGCGCTGACGGAATTGCTCGACCAGCGCTAGCATGTCTTCGGCTTCGCCACGCCCTTCGTCATAAGTACCCTCCGACTTGCCAACGCCCCGAAAATCAGGACGTACGGCGAGCAGCCCAACCTGCGTGCACGCGCGCGCCATGGTTGTGACTACCTTGTTGCCGCGGGCACCGCCATACAAAGGGTGAGGGTGGAGCAGCAAAGCCCAGCCCGCCGGAGATGTAGAGGCAGCGTCCGGCTTGCCGTTAGCGTGACCAGGCCAGTCGAGGGCGCAATCGATGACGCCGGCTTCACCTTCAAACTGCATCGTGTCGGGACGTTCGTGCATGTGGTTCCCTGCGATCAAATTCGTAAACGCTCGACGGGCTCACCGCGAACCAGGTGAGAGTCGATGATTTCGTCGATATCACTTTCGTCGAAGTAGGTGTACCAAACCCCTTCGGGGTAGACCACCATGACGGGCCCTTCTTCGCAGCGATCGAGACAGCCCGCCTTGTTAATGCGCACTTTGCCTGCCCCAGAAAGGCCTAGCTCTTTGACCCGGGCTTTGGCATATTGCTGTAAGGGTTCGGCACCACAGCTAGCGCAGCTGGGACGCTCTGCGCCCGGGTCACGCTGATTCAGGCAGAAAAACACGTGATGACGGTAATAGCTCACGAAACTCCCCTAAATATCAATCGCTTTCATGGGTACCCCAGAAAGCATGCCAGCGCGTTGACAGCGCGGCGCGACCCGAACGCGATATTGCGGGGCACCGGTACAACGCCCGCACCGGGAGGGATCCTACGACCGAATGGGCGGACCGAACCTGTCAACGATGGCGTGGCCAAAGGACGATTGTAGTCTGCGACCGTGCGGTTTTCTTTTATCAGGCCTCTGCCACCTTGGAGGTTTACTGGTTTCCCGCTGATATGAGCCCATTCGATACGGTGAGCTCGCCAACCGTGCCGCCCCCCATGATCAAGTGATGGGCGTTTGGGGTGTAGAGTCGGTGCCGTCCAGCAGTGATTACCCGCTTGGGTTAAAATCGAAGCGGCGGGCCCCTCCGCATGTCGGAACGGTGAACCTGGTCAGGTCGGGAACGAAGCAGCCATAGCCGTCACCCGGCAGTGCCGGAGTAAGGCCCGTCTTCCACATAGCCTGCTAGTTAATTTGTTGTGCTGGTAGGGCGCTTTCACACTTGTCTGGCGTCCGGGTTAGTTTGCTATTGTGCTGGTGGTTTCCTCGCTGTTCAGGGCCCGACAAGGGTTGAACATGGCTTTCACACCCACTGCGCCTAGCGATACTCACACGCAGACCAAGCGGTTTCCGTAAATGTGTCGTGTTGGCGGTGCTGGCATCTGGTTATTTCACAGCGTAACTTGCCCTAAAATGCCGACATGACCTATCTCGTGCTGGCCCGCAAATGGCGGCCGCAATCCTTTGAAACCCTGGTTGGCCAAGAGCATGTCGTACGTGCGCTGACGACCGCGCTGTCAACGCAACGCTTGCACCATGCCTGGCTCTTCACCGGTACGCGTGGTGTGGGCAAAACCACGTTATCGCGCATTCTGGCCAAAGCGTTGAATTGTGAGCAGGGTATAACACCAACCCCCTGCGGTACCTGTGCCGCGTGCACGGGAATCGAGGCCGACCGTTTCGTCGATTATGTCGAGCTCGATGCCGCTTCGAATCGTGGCGTCGATGAAATGACGCGCTTGCTGGAGCAGGCGGTCTACGCCCCTACGGTCGGGCGCTTCAAGGTCTACATGATTGACGAGGTTCACATGCTCACCGGGCATGCGTTTAACGCTATGCTCAAGACGCTGGAAGAGCCGCCGCCACATGTCAAGTTCATCCTGGCCACTACCGATCCACAGAAGATTCCGGTCACTGTGCTATCCCGGTGTCTGCAGTTCAACTTGAAGCAGATGCCGCCTGAGGCCATCGTGGGGCATCTGACTCAGGTGCTTGAGGCCGAGCAGGTCGCGGCAGAACCTTCCGCATTGCGCCTGATCGGTGTTGCTGCCCGTGGCTCGATGCGTGATGCCTTGTCGCTGACTGATCAAGCGATTGCCTATAGCGGTGGCAATATTACCGAGGAAGCCGTCCGCAGCATGTTGGGCACTGTCGATCAACGCTACTTGATTCGGCTGCTCGACGCGCTAGCTGCAGGGGACGGCGTCGGCATGATCGCGATTGCCGACGAGCTGTCGGTACGGAGCCTTTCCTATAGTGAAGCCCTGGGCGATCTGGCGGGATTGCTGGCGCAAGTGGCGATGGCCCAGCGCATACCCGGCCTGCCTAGCGACGAGACACCGATGGCGGACGAAATCCGCCGGTTGGCCCACGCTTTTTCGGCCGACGCCGTGCAGCTGTTTTATTCCATTGCATTGCATAGCCGGAATGAGCTTGCCCTCGCCCCAGATGAATACGCAGGGTTCGTGATGGCCTGCTTGCGCATGCTGGCATTCTCCGAGGCCGACGCCGGTGCAACACCAGCAAGTAGTGGGAATAATTCAGGGAATAAGTCGGCTGCAAGTGGTAAGGCGGCTGTTGAAGCCAAGCAGGGTGTCAGCACAACGCAGCGCTCAAGGGATATGGGCGCGGCGACGCGTGATGCTGGCCAAGTGCCAACCAGCGCCGATGCATCGTTCCCAGCTCAAGGAGCGCAGTTCTCCAGCCGTTCAGCCGCAGAGGTACCGGGCGGTCCTGGAGTGTCCGATAGCCAGCCAGAGGCCCTGATTCAGGGTAGCGGCCGCGGCGCAACCCCCCCCGCCGGTCCAGCGCGCATGCCAGCCATGCAGGAAGCCGGCCCATCATCGATGACGCTGAAGGCAGGTCTTAGCACTGCCGGTGACAAGCGTGAATCATCGCCCTCAGTAGCCGACGACATCCCTCCGTGGCTCGATGCACCCGAATCGCACGCAAACGATGGGATGCAATCGGAGACGGGTCGCGCTGTGTCGTCTACATGGCAAGAGCGCGCCGCGCCACCTCGACCGAACCGGGGTGCTGCCGCGCCGACCGCCCGGGCGGCCGACACCAGCGCGCCGGTTGCAGAGTCAACCAAAGCCCTTGGCTCTGAAGCAGCCGCCGCCGGCGCAGCCTACAAGACACAACCGTCGGCACAAGCTCGCGAGAGGTCGGCACCGCTAGCATCGAATGCTCTCGAATCTGCTGCTTCGGTGAATGCAGAACCGCGTGCGATGAAGAAGTCCGGTGTGAGCCACACGCCGCCGCTGCCCCACGAGCCCTCGCCGGCAGCTTCTCAGGGAGTTCACCGCGGCTTGGAGACGTTCCGGGCGGAAGACTGGCCCGCCCTCGCTATGCAGCTGCCCTTGAGCGGCATGGCCGCCCAATTGGCCGAGTGTGCTGAGTGGGTGGGCGTCGAAGATGACACGATTATTCTGAAGGTCGAGGCCCGTAGCCTGGCGACGGTGCCTGCAATCGAGCGGGTCCGGGGCGCGTTGGCCAACCATTTTGGGCAAGCCCTACGAGTGCGCATCGAGCAGGGCAAGACGGGCGCGGCAACGGCACAAGCGGTCAAGCAGGCGGAAGAAGCTGCTCGTCAACGGCAGGCGGAAGAAGCCATTGCCAACGATCCATTCGTACAAACCTTGCTAAGCGAATTTGGTGGTGAGTTGATCCCTGGATCGGTGAAGCCGGTCCTCGGATCCTCTAAGCCTGGCGGGTCGTCAGCATCCGCAACCTGGTACGACACTGTATCGTCTCCCGTGATTCACACCAAAAGGACACATTCATGATGAAAGGACAACTCGCCGGCCTTATGCGGCAGGCGCAGCAGATGCAGGAAAACGTCAAGAAGGCCCAGGAGGCTTTGGCGGATCTCATCGTTGAAGGGGCTTCGGGCGGTGGGCTCGTGAAAGTAAGCATGTCGTGCCGTCACGACGTCAAGCGAGTCCAGATCGACAAATCATTGCTCGAGGAAGATCAGGACATGCTGGAAGACCTGGTCGCCGCTGCGTTTAACGACGCATTGCGCAAAGCCGAAGCCACAGCGCAGGAGAAAATGGCTGAGGTCACAGCAGGCCTGCCGTTGCCTCCTGGAATGAAGCTTCCCTTTTAAAAGCAGCAGCGCTTAGTGTTTTTTTGCTGCAACTTTCGAAAATTTTCTTGGGCGGCGCCGTGCTAAAGCCATGAGTGCCGCTGTAAAATTCTTGACGTCGCTGCTTTGCGTCAAGTCGGCACCTGGCAGTTTTCCTCATGGATGAATTTCACGATCCTGCGCCGCTGACCGCGCTCATTGCTGCGTTGCGACGACTGCCGGGGGTTGGCGTCAAAACTGCACGCCGGATGGCGTATCACCTGTTGCAACATGATAAGCCTGGCGCGCAAATGATCTCGCAAGCGCTGGCTAACGCTGTCAGCAATCTGCGTCACTGTCGACGTTGCAACACGTTCACCGAAGACGACATCTGTAGTCTTTGCGTCAACCCACGTCGCGACGCGACTCAACTGTGCGTGGTCGAAACGCCGGCTGATCAGAATGTTATTGAGGCCAGCCATAGCTATCGTGGCTTGTACTTTGTGCTCATGGGGCGACTTGCCCCGCTGTCTGGCATTGGGCCTGACGACGTGGCGTTCCGGCAGGTCCTCGAGCGTGCTACCGACGGCACCGTTTCGGAAGTCATCCTCGCAACGAGCTTTACGGCAGAAGGGGATGTGACCGCGCATTATCTGACCGAAGCCCTGCGCGAGCGCGGCCTCACAGTAACTCGACTGGCGCGTGGAGTGCCGGCGGGTGGTGAGCTCGAGTATGTCGATGCAGGCACCATTGCATGGGCTTTGGCCGAGCGTCGACCCTGACTATCTTGGCGCGAGCGACACAATATTCTGGAGAAGTAGTGCATGTTTACTGGCATTGTGGCCGCCGTAGGACGAATTGCGCGCGTAGAGCCCATTAGGCTCGGAGAGGGCTCGGGCGTCCGTCTATACGTCGACGCCGGTTCACTCGACCTGTCTGATGTCAAGCCAGGGGATTCCATCGCCATTCAAGGGGCGTGCATGACGGTAGTGGAGTTGAGCGATCGGCAATTCGTGGTTGATGTCTCGCAGGAAAGCTTGAACCGCACGGTGGGTCTGGACGCGCCGGGCGAAGTGAACCTGGAAAAAGCATTGCGGGTGGGCGATCCGCTGGGCGGTCATTTGGTGTCTGGACATGTCGATGGTGTAGGCGAGGTCGTGCGCATGGAGCCCATCGGGGAATCTCACCAGCTGACCGTGAGATTGCCGATTGAGTTCGCCCGATACTTCGCCTACAAAGGGTCGATAGCGCTCGACGGCGTAAGCCTTACGGTGAATACCGTGAACGAGACCCCCGACGGGTGCGAAGTTAGTATTAACCTCATTCCCCACACAGTTGCCGTAACCACATTACGTCGTTTGCAACCCGGGGCTCGTTTCAATTTCGAAGTCGACATGATCGCGCGCTATGTGCAGCGCATGCTGGCGCAGTAAAGTCGGCCACTATCCACTTAACACGTAACACAAAGGAAAGCGCGTGCAATACGAGACCCTTGAACAATTCATGGACTACGTGCGCAGCCGCAATCCGGGTGAGCCGGAGTTCCAACAGGCCGTTTACGAGGTCATGCAAAGCCTGTGGCCCTTCGTGCATCAACACCCGCGCTATCGTGACGCTGCTCTGCTCGAAACTCTTGTCGAGCCCGATCGCATTATTCAGTTTCGTGTTACGTGGGTCGACGATACTGGCCGCACCCGGGTGAATCGGGGCTATCGCGTCCAGCATAGTGCGGCCATTGGTCCGTATAAAGGCGGCATGCGCTTTCATCCGTCGGTGAACCGGTCGATACTCAAGTTCCTGGCGTTTGAGCAAACGTTCAAGAATGCATTGACGACGTTGCCGCTAGGCGGTGGCAAGGGCGGTGCCGATTTCGATCCCAAAGGCAAGTCTGACGGGGAAATTCGGCGTTTTTGCCAGGCCTTGGTACTCGAGTTGTTTCGTCACGTAGGCCCCGATACTGATGTACCCGCCGGGGATATCGGCGTAGGCGCACGCGAGGTGGGCTACATGGCGGGTATGTTCAAGCGCCTTACCAATACAGCCGGCAGCGTTTTTACTGGCAAGGGTCTCTCGTTCGGCGGTAGTCTGATTCGTCCCGAGTCGACCGGGTACGGATTGGTCTATTTTGCCGAACACATGCTGCAAAGCCGCGGCATGTCGTTTGAAGGCCAGCGCGTGTCGGTTTCCGGTTCGGGTAACGTAGCTCAATACGCTATCGAAAAGCTGATGGCCTTGGGCGCCAAGGTCGTCACAGTATCCGACTCGCAGGGCACGGTGGTCGATAACGAGGGATTCGATCCTTCCAAGCTGGCCATGTTAATGGAGTACCGCAACGTAAAGTCCAAGCCTGTACGGGAGTATGCTCAGGCCCTGGGACTGGACTACTTGCCGGGCAAACGCCCCTGGGCGGTTCCGGTCGATGTGGCGTTGCCGTGCGCAACCCAGAACGAGCTCGACGAAAACGATGCGCGCGAGCTGGTCAAGAACGGCGTCGTCTGCGTTGCAGAAGGGGCCAACATGCCATGCACCATCGCAGCTACCGAAGTGTTCCTGCAGAACGGGGTGTTATTTGCACCCGGAAAAGCGAGCAATGCGGGCGGTGTCGCCACGTCGGGTTTTGAAATGTCTCAAAATGCGATGCGACTATCGTGGACCCGTGACGAAGTCGATAACCGGCTGCGTTTGGTTATGGGTAGCATTCACGACGCCTGCAAATATTACGGCAAGATGGACGACGGCTCCGTCAACTATGTCAATGGTGCCAACATTGCCGGCTTCGTGAAAGTCGCCGACGCTTTGTTGGGTCAAGGTTGGTGTTGACGGTTCACGCGTGATCAATATTGTTTTGGTGGCCCCGGAAATACCACCTAACACAGGGAATGTCATTCGGCTGGCAGCGAATACTGGGGCACACCTGCATTTAGTGCGGCCGTTAGGCTTTGAGCTCGACGACCGCCGCTTGCGGCGCGCAGGCCTGGACTATCACGAGTGGGCTAGCGTACAGGTACACGACACGCTAGACGACGCTTTGAAAGCGTGCAATACATTGTCTGACCGTACTTTTGCGTTCACAACGGGCGGATCGCGCTTGCTCGGTGAAGTCCGTTTTCAGGCTGGTGACACCCTTGTGTTTGGCAACGAAACTGCGGGTTTGCCTGCTTGCCTGCGGGAGCGTTTTCCTTCGTCACAGCGAATTCGACTGCCGATGCGGCCAGGCCAACGAAGTTTGAATTTATCTAACGCCGTGGCCGTAGCGGTGTTTGAAGCATGGCGTCAGCTGGGCTACGAGGGGGGCGCCTGACGCGAGCGCGAAGTAAGCTTTCGGACGCAGGAACTGCGGATTCTGGTTTTGTTCCGCACGGGCGGTGAGGGCCGGGTTGGCGGGTGCGCCGCCAACCGGGACCGAAGACCCGCCTGGAAAAGGGCGGATCTGGTTGTTCTACGACTAGTCTAGAGACAGGTTTAGCGCGTCGATAAATCCCGTCCAGCGTTCGGTCTCACTTTCGATTTGCTTTTTGAGTACTTCAGGTGATCCGCCGACCGGTGAGAAATACTGACGCGCCATCAGTTCCC
This sequence comes from uncultured Pigmentiphaga sp., assembly GCA_964569785.1. GTDB lineage: Bacteria > Pseudomonadota > Gammaproteobacteria > Burkholderiales > Burkholderiaceae_B > Verticiella. The sequence goes on from CAZMVM010000070.1 coordinate 14,179, forward strand.
GTACTTTGTCGCTTTTCACAATAGTGTCGAGCTCGCGGTTGAGGCGCTCGATAATGGGCTCGGGCGTACCCGCTGGAACCAGAATCGCTTGCCATGAGATTGCCTCAAACCCGGGAAACCCCTGTTCCGCTACTGTGGGGATGCCCGGCAGGTTCTCGTCTTGTTCGAGGCTGGAAATGGCAAGTGCCTTTGCTTTACCGGCCTCTACCTGAGGCATGGCGATCGCGGGCACCATGAAGCTGGAGTGCACATCGCCCGCCACGATGGCCGTGATGACTTGCGGAAAGCCCTGATAGGGAACATGCAGAAGTTCGATGTCAGCTTCCCGTCGGAACATTTCCATGGCCAGGTGCGACGCGCTGCCCGGGCCTACCGAGCCATAGTTGAAGCGCTTCGGGTCGGCTTTTGCGGCAGCAATAAACTCTTGCACCGAATCAACTTCGATAGACGGGCTCACAACCAAAACGTTGGGGCTGGTTGCGATCAGGCTGACGGGCGCCAGGTCGGTGAGGGGGTCGTAGCCCAGCGTTTTTTGATACAGCCGTGGGGCCGTGACGAGCGGCCCGTTAATCGTGAAGAGAATTGAGTAGCCATCGGGTTTGGCTTGAGCGACTTGGCGTGTACCGATGTTGCCGCCGGCTCCAGGTCGGTTCTCGATGACGATGTTTTGCCCCAACGCTTCTGCCAAAGGTTCGGCGACGGTACGGGCAATGATGTCGGGTGAAGATCCCGGAGGGAAGGGCACCACCATAGTCATGGGGCGACTAGGCCAGTTGTCCTCGGCGATGGCGGTAGGTGCGATCGAAAGGGCGGTGACGGCCGCGGCAGCGGCCAATATGGCTCTACGGGAGATAGATGTGCTCATGGTCGTTGTTGTGTTGCTGTTGTCGATGAGATAACGGATAGCGGCTAGCGAGCTTCGCGCTGCTTAGCCCTCCAGACCTGCCAGGCCCGCCGACTCGTCCCGCGGATCGCGTGCAAGCAGTTGGCCAACGGCATCGGCGGGTTGTTGGTTCTCGAACAATACCGCACAAACGGCTTCTGTGATCGGCATTTCGACACCGTGCTTGCGCGCCAGCGCGCGCGCCGCCCGGGCGCAACGCACACCCTCGGCCAGCGGTGTAGTGCTACCGATGACTTCTGCCGCCGGTCGCCCTTGTCCTAGTTGCAGGCCGACCTGTCGATTACGTGACAAGTCTCCCGTTGCGGTGAGGACGAGATCGCCCAATCCGGTGAGCCCGAAAAAGGTTTCTACGCGGGCACCGAGCGCGACCCCAAGACGCGTCATTTCCGCCAGCCCGCGGGTGATCAGGGCTGCGCGTGCATTGGCACCTAACCCCAGCCCATCGGACGTGCCGCAAGCGATCGCGATGACGTTTTTGAGTGCTCCGCCTATTTCTACGCCAATGACATCTTCGCTGCTATAGATGCGGGCCGTTTTGCCGTGCAGGGCCGCGGTGACCTCAGCCCGTAATTGCGGATCCGGGCTAGCGACTGTGAGTGCCACCGGTAAGCCTCGGGCAACCTCCTTGGCGAACGAAGGCCCCGAAATGACCCCGGTGCGGACGGCGGGCAAGCCTTGCAACGCTTCGGCGAGGACTTCGTGCGGGAGGCGACTGGAATCCGCTTCCAGGCCTTTACAGGTGCTGACGAGCGCGGGAGATGTGATGCCTGCTTGGAGCAGTGTAGTCGCTACGGCGCGGCTGGTTGCGCGCAAGCCGGCCATAGGAACGCCTAAGATGACCAGGCTGTGCTCTCCCGTGTTCAGGTGCTGGGCAACCGCGTCAAGACTAGACGTGAATTGCAAGTTTGGCGGGAGTGGAATGCCGGGCAAGTAGGCTTGGTTTTCGTGCGTGCGTTCAAGACTGGCGGCCACGTCGGGCCGCCGGGCCCACAGCAAGGTAGGAAAGTGGTGGCTGGCGAGCGCTGCTAACGCCGTCCCCCAGCTGCCGGCGCCAATGACAGCAACGCGAAGATTATTCGGGCGCCACACCGCAGCCATGGCGCGATCAGCTAGTGGCACCCTGTGAGGATGCGTTATTTGCGGCGCCGTTTTGCGCGCTTTGCTGCTGTTGGGCTTGCTGTGCCTCGGCCAGGCGTTGTTCGTACATAGCCTGGAAGTTAACATCGGCCAGGTGCAGCGGTGGCAATGAGGTACGGTTGATGGCGTCAGCACTATTGGCGCGCAGGTCAGGGCAAAGCATGGTGGGGCAAACAATGCCCAGAAGTGGATCAAACTGCTCTTCAGGGATGTTGGCAATTTCCAAAATACCTGCCTGGGTGCCTTCAACCAGATACAGGACTTTGTCAGCAATCTTGGTGGTGACGGTGACGCGGTTGCTGCCGCCGTTGACCTGGATGACGAAGCG
>CAZMVM010000071.1:0-16497 GCA_964569785.1 uncultured Pigmentiphaga sp.
GTTGAGGAACTTGATCGGACCGCGCGTGCCGGGCTCGTCAGGCTCGATGCCGGGGCGGGGGTTTTTGAGCATGGCCAACGCGTGCAGGGGAATGTCAGGCCGGCTCCATGCGTCGGGAGCGGGAGAGAGATCGTCGGTGTTGGTTTCGCCTGGAACCTTGAAAACGGTAATGGTGAGGCTTTCAGGCAGCTCGGGACGGCTGGTGAACCATTCGCCATCGGCCCAGCTTTGCATTACCGCTTGTGCGTTGGCGCTGCCAGCTTCCGCCTTCTGCTTGACATCGTAAAAGGCGTCAAACATGAGCAAGGTATGTTTCAACCCCTCGGCGGCGATAGCGCCGACTTCGGAATCGTCGAGCAGTTCGATGAGTGCGCCGACGTTATAGCCACCCAGCATCGTGCCAAGCAAGCGCGTGGCGTGCGCACGATCAATCAGCGGGCAGCTTTCCTTGTTGTGGGCGATCGCCGCTAGAAACGTGGCTTTGACGCGAGCCGCGTCGTCTACCCCTGCTGGAACCCGGTGGGTAAGAAGGTCAAGCAGAAATTCTTCCTCGCCGGCAGGAGGTTGCTTGAGCAGTTCGACTAAAGAGGTAGTTTGTTCGGCAGTCAGTGGAAGCGGCGGAATGCCGAGCGCGGCACGTTCGGCCACATGTTGACGGTAGGATTCCAGCATGGATGTCATTGAGGATGGTTGGAGTACACGAAAGCCCACTATTGTAGTGGCCCGTGGCAACCCCCCGCAACTCTTGTGTCTTATATAAGAGGCGAGGATGGATCCGTGGAGCCCGTACACGGGCCGCCAAGAATGGCAAAGGGAATGTCATGGTCCGCCGGTCAAAAGCGTCGGCGCTTGGCGCCGAAGGCCCGCGGGATGCACCGCCGAAACTGGCAGCATAACGACCTGCAAGCGTCGTGCGGTGAAGTTTTCCAGCGCACGCGACAGCCTGTTGATTAGGGCGAAGGCGGCGCGGGAGCGGCGTTTAAAATGGGCCTCTTCTGTTACGAGAGTGATATGTACGAACCGCGACCTGATCAGTCTGTTGAACTCTTAAAGGCCCTGCACATACTCACGCGCGACGGCAAAATGAACCAGGATAGCCGCCGCAAACTCAAGCAGGTTTATCACTTGTTCCAATTTATCGAGCCTTTATTGCTCGACTTACAGCAACAGGCTGACAGCACAGTCCTCGTTGACCATGGTGCGGGCAAGTCGTACCTTGGGTTCATTCTTTACGACCTGTTCTTCAAGCACCATGCCGACGGGTCGCACATCTACAGCATTGAAACGCGTAGCGACCTGGTCACGCGATCAGAAGCCTTGGCGCAGCGGTTGGGTTTCGATCGGATGTCGTTTCTGAACCTTTCCGTTGCCGATTCGATCACCTCGGCAGCCTTGCCGCCGCAAGTCGATATCGTTACCGCTTTGCATGCGTGTGACACCGCGACCGACGACGCGATTCACTTTGGTCTGGCCAAACGTGCCAAGTACATTGTGGTGGTTCCGTGTTGCCAGGCCGAGGTGGCGGCAGTACTGCGCAAGACCAAAGCACGAATGCTGGCGAAGACGCCCCTAACGGAATTATGGCGGCACCCGCTACATACGAGAGAGTTTGGCAGCCAGGTTACCAACGCACTTCGCTGCCTGCAGTTGGAAGCTCATGGCTATCAAGTCAGGGTGACCGAGCTTGTTGGGTGGGAGCACTCACTGAAAAACGAGCTCATTATTGCGACCTACAAAAACTTGCCCCGACGTCGCCCCGCCCAGCGATTGCAAGCCTTGCTCGACACCCTGGGGTTAAACGAATTAGGCAATCGGTTCTTTACTGATTTCAATATCGCACAGCCTGTCTCGTCTCGCGCCAGCGCGCATTGCTGCGCGCGTCAATAAGCAGGATCAGGTCCTCATCAGCTTCACACCGGCTACCGATAGAGCGGTGTGTGTTCATGCTTCTTGCCGTTGACCCAAGTGCGTGCAAGCTGCGCCGTTCAGGGCGGGGAGGATGTCAACAAAGGTTGAACTTCTTCTGCTTTTGCCTTCGCACCGTGCCGTCATGAACCCGTGCGCGGTCCCTGAAACTCGTCCTAGGGAAATTCCTTAAAGTAAGTCTGGGGACCTAGGCATAGGGCTTGCAAGCGCTCGTCACCGCAACTGAGATCCACCGGGAGCGGCACAACAAGATGATGATTCAGACGCGAGAGCCTTGTTCATGACACGCTTTCCCCAGGTCCCCGAGGTCATGCTATATGCCAACCGGGAACGAGCGCCGAGACATGAACTCGGCTCACACGAGTTCGTCGCGCGCCGGGTGGCGGACTTATTAGGAGGCCGTTTTGCGGGCGTGCTGCAGCCCGGGGAAACGCCAATCGGACAGGTCTATACCGTGCCCAGCACCACGCTAGTTGATCCCATGGACGCTCAACGTTTGGGCATCACGGGCGAAGATGCATTCTTTGGGGGACTTGTCACACAGCCGTGGATGGCAACGAAGGTCATCAGCCATCGGTTGATACATGCGCAGGCAGCGGCTCCGCCGCAATGGTCATCCCGTTTCGCGGATAGAGTCGCACCGGTCGTGTTGCCCGGATTTTCCGCATTTTCCCTGGACGATGCGGAACAGGCCGGCCGGCAGTTGCTTGGCAGCGGCCCGGTTCGGTTAAAGCCCGCAACTGCAACCGCTGGACGTGGTCAAGTTTTAGTTGATGACGCTATGGGGCTGCTGGATGCGTTGCAAAAGCTGAACATTGACGAATTAAATCAGCTGGGGCTTGTCGTTGAAGCGCATCTTGAAGAGGTCCAAACCTACAGTGTGGGGCAAGTCACCATAGGGCGCTGGCAGGTAGCCTACTGTGGCACTCAGTATCTCACGACCGATAACCGGGGTGAGCATGTCTATGGCGGGTCGCGACTGGTGGCGGTGCGTGGGGGATTTAACGATTTATTCAAGATCGGCTTGTCGGCTCCCATGCATACCGCCGTGCGGCACGCACAGATGTACGATCAAGCTGCGAGGGAAAACCTGCCGGGGCTTTTGGCATCCCGCCGCAATTACGACGTGGCATGCGGACGCGATGCGGCGGGTCAAGAACGGTGTGGCGTACTGGAGCAGTCGTGGCGCATAGGCGGGGCGAGTGGTGCCGAGCTTGCCGTTTTACATGCATTTGCTCAAAACCCGCAGCTGCAGATTGCTCGCGCAGCCTGCTTCGAGGTGTACGGTCAAACTTCAGCGATTCCGGATTACGCAGTGCGCGCGTTCTGCGGGTTCGATGAAGAAGTTGGCTTCATTTCCAAATTCACTATCATCGAGGAGTATGGCAACTCACAGTGAGGTGGTTTCACTACCGGTAGGAGAGCAGCGTATCTCGGCTACCTTTATGGCTCCTGCAACGCGATGGCCAGGGGTTTTGTTTGTCCATGGCTGGGGGGCCAATCAAAAGAGCGACGAGCTACGTGCGGCGAGTATCGCCGGCCTTGGGTGCATTTGCCTTACTTTCGATTTGCGCGGGCACGAGAAAACCTTGGAGCAACGAGAACAAGTGTCGCGCGAAGACAACTTGCGCGACATCGTGGCAGCCTATGATTTGTTGGCGTCTCATCCCGGCATAGACACCGATGCCATTGCGGTCGTAGGTAGTAGTTACGGGGGGTATTTGTCCGCAATTTTGACCACCCTGCGACCGGTGAAATGGCTGGCCTTACATGTGCCTGCGCTCTATCGGGATGAAGACTGGCTGGTGCCCAAAAAACAACTGAGTCGGGACGACCTGACGAGGTATCGGCGCCAGCGCATCCAGCCACATGAGAATCGTGCATTGGCAGCGTGTGCGGCCTTTGGCGGCGATGTGCTTATTATTGAGTCGGAACATGATGAATTTGTGCCGCACACGACCATCATGAACTATCGAGCCGCGTTTCAACACTCTCACTCCCTGACTCATCGCATCATCGACGACGCCGACCATGCGCTGAGCACCGATGAAAGCCAGACCGCCTACACCTCGATCTTGGTGAGTTGGGTCTCTGAAATGGTGATCGGCGCACGGGTCGCTGGCGCGGCCCACTGGCGGACCTGAAGCCGGCTTTCGCTGTGTGGTTGATCAGCGCAGATTAGCCGCAGCGGATCGAGCTGATGCTCCCATCGTCACGATGGTAAGTCGCTCGGGGTTGTATTCCATCGTCATCAGCTCACCCGGCCGTAGCACGCGCAGAATTGCCGAGCCGCTTTGTCGTCGCGCCCTCTCGGCGAGGGAATCACTGTAAGTTTGACCCATAAGGGATGTAACGCCGTCAGCATTACATTCGCCGCCGCCCGCGGCGACGCGGCTACTTGCACCAGTCGTCGAAGAGGCGGTCGGCTGGCCGGTGTCAGTGGAAGCACAACCAGCCAGTGCGATAAGGGAAATCAGTGGGATGAGACTACGGGTCATTGAATGCTCCTCGAAGAGACAAAGGTTCGGGTTTCTCTGTGGGGCTTCGCGTGGAATTCGGATCTCAGCTGCAGTGTCGACAGATGCAATGGTAAGTCAAGGCACGTCTTAGCGTAGGGCCTGAATACCGGGCATGTTGCATGCGCTCCTCAGCTGAGTCTTAACAGGTCGGCCGGCACATCGTTCGTGTCCGTCGCCGTCCTGAAACTGATTCTTACACAGGTTTTCGTTTTTCAGGAGTTATCGTGGCGGACCCCTCGTATGCAGGTGCTGATATCTCTGTTGCGCGCAACATACAAACGCGCCTTGAAGCGACCCCGGATAGCATCCGGCAATCTATGCTGGACCATGTCCTCTTCACCCTGGGCCGTCCCATAGAACTCGCGTCGCTGAATGATTTTTACCAGGCGCTCGCGTATACCGTGCGCGACTTTCTGTTGCTGCAATGGGCCGACAACATTCACCGACGTGGACGCGCGCGACGGGTCGCCTACCTTTCCGCCGAATTCCTGACGGGGCCCTTTCTAGCCAATAATTTGCTGTTTTTAGGCATCCAAGACACGGTCGAAACGGCGCTACGTGACTTAGGGCTGGAGCTTAGTGTGTTGTTGGAGCAGGAACAGGAGCCCGGGCTGGGTAATGGGGGGTTAGGTCGCCTTGCTGCATGCTTTCTTGACTCGCTAGCGACCCAGGAAATACCGGCGATCGGTTATGGGATTCGATATGAATACGGTATTTTTCATCAAACCATCGTCGACGGTGCGCAAGTAGAAGATACCGACAAGTGGTTGCGCTTTGGCAATCCCTGGGAGGTGCATCATCCTGAATGGGCGGTCGAGGTACGACTCGGCGGGTACACTGAACATTACACGGACGATCAGGGGCGCTTGCGCGTGCGTTGGGTGCCCAACAAAACCGTTGCCGGCGTACCCTTCGACATTCCGATCCCCGGGTATCGTGTCGGCACGGTCAACGCATTGCGGTTGTGGCGAGCAGAGGCCACCGAGGAGTTTGATTTTTCGGTCTTCAACCGGGGAGACTATCTGGGCGCTGTCAGTAAGAAGGTGACCTCGGAGAACCTCAGCAAGGTGCTCTATCCAAACGATGAGAGCGAGCAGGGAAAAGAGCTACGGCTTGAGCAGCAGTATTTCTTTGTGTCCTGTTCGTTGCAGGACATGGTGCGCATGCAGCTGTATCGAGGCTTGCCGGTGACTCAGCTGCATGAAAAATTCGCTATTCAGCTGAATGACACGCATCCTGCGGTGGGCGTCGCAGAGCTGATGCGCTTGCTCGTGGACGAACATTTGTTGCCCTGGGAGCAGGCCTGGGAGATCACTCGAAGCACATTTGCCTACACCAATCACACATTGCTTCCCGAAGCGTTGGAACGTTGGTCGCTTGAGCTATTCGCGCGAGTGCTGCCGCGACACCTCGAGATCATTCATGAAATCAATAAGCGTTTCCTTAACGAGGCGCGGATTCATTTCTTCGGCGATGAAGCGCGCGTGGCCCGGATGAGCATCGTAGATCCAGGCCCTGATGGTGCGGTTCATATGGCGTATCTCGCCACAGTCGGCAGTCATACGATAAACGGCGTGTCCCGCTTGCACGGAGAACTGTTACGGACGGACGTGTTAAGCGACTTCCACGCCATGTGGCCGGACCGTTTCGTAAGTATCACCAATGGGGTCACGCCGCGTCGGTGGGTTGCGTTGAACAATCCTCGTCTGAGCGCGTTATTGGATGAGACCGTGGGCGCGGGCTGGCGGACCCAGTGGGAACAGGTGGCAGAGCTCGAACAACATGCATCCGACAGCAGCTTTAGAGAGCGCTGGGGCCAGATCAAGCGCGCCAACAAGATAGCTTTAGGTGCGGTGATCGAACAGCGTACCGGGGTGCAGGTCGACCCAGATTCCATGTTCGATGTGTTGGTCAAGCGGTTCCATGAGTACAAGCGCCAGCACTTGTTAGTGCTTTACATAGTGACGCTTTATCGTCGGTATAAGGCGGGCATACAAACCGCGGATGTTCCCCGTACCTTTGTGTTCGCCGGCAAGGCCGCGCCAGGATACCGACAAGCCAAGCTGATGATCGAGCTAATCAACGCCGTGGGACATGTAATCAACCATGATCCCGATGTGCGTGACAAACTCAAGGTGGTATTTTTGCCCAACTTCAACGTGTGTCTCGCCCAAAGCATTTATCCGGCCGCCGACTTATCCGAGCAAATTTCGTTGGCAGGCAAAGAAGCGTCGGGCACGGGCAATATGAAGCTTGCCATGAACGGAGCGCTCACAATTGGTACCATGGACGGCGCCAACATCGAGATCTGCGAGGCGGTCGGCGCAGATGCGTTCTTTCGGTTTGGCATGGATGCGGCGGCAGTGCGCGCCTTGCAGGACAGCGGTTATGATCCCCGCTCGTGGTACGAAACGCATGAGGAGCTGCGCGCCTCCCTTGATCTGATCGCGTCAGGTTTTTTCTCGCGTGACCACCCCGATCGGTTCATGCCGCTTATTCAAGAGCTTCTACATACCGACCGCTATATGTTGTTGGCCGATTACGAGTCGTATGTAAGCATTCAGGATAAAGTCGATCAAACGTACTTGAATGTCGACGACTGGATTTTGAAATCGGTACGCAATTGCGCAAGGTCTGGCAGGTTCTCTTCCGATCGCACTATCCAGGAATACTGTCAACGTGTATGGAAGGTATCGCCCATGCCGATGCCCTTGTATGTTGATTTTATGGCAGGCGTTAACCAGTCAGTGTAATGAGTCCAATAACTACTAGTCTTCTCGATACGGATTTGTACAAATTTACGATGTGGCAGGCGATGCTGCATCGTAACCCACAAAACAAGGCGGTCTATCGCTTTGTGTGTCGCAACCGGCCGAAATATCCCCTCGCCAATCTGGCCGCACAGGTCAACGAGCAGCTTGATGCCTTATGCAGCTTGCGCTTTACAGAAGACGAACTCGACTACCTGGCAAATTTGCGGTTTATCAAGTCAGATTTCGTCGACTTTCTGCGAATTTTCAGGTATCAGCGCAAGTTCATCCACGTTTGGGTAGAAGGAGAAGATCTCTGTATCGAGGCCCGGGGTCCTCAAGTGCACGTCATGGGCTTCGAGATTTTCGTGCTGGCCATCGTCAACGAGCTGTATTTTCGGCAGTTTGATCAAGAACGGGCGATGGCGATGGGGCGGGAGCGCCTGCATGCAAAAGTAGAGCTCTTAAAAGAGGCGCAACGTACAAACCCAAAACTGACTACCGGACGTCACCCCTTCGAATTCTTTGATTTTGGAGTACGGCGGCGTTTCTCCAAGCCCTGGCAGCGAGAAGTTCTGACCACTCTCAAGAACGAAGTGCCCGCGCTGTTCAAAGGCACGTCAAATGTCATGTTGGCCAAAGAGCTCGACCTGGTACCCATTGGTACGATGGCGCACGAATACCTATTGTCGTATCAAGCGCAGCGCGTGCGTCTACGCGACTTCCAAAAAGCGGCCTTGGAAGATTGGGTGCAGGAGTACCGCGGCGATTTGGGCATCGCCCTCACAGATGCGGTCGGGATGGATGCGTTTCTAGCCGACTTCGACCTCTACTTTGCCAAGCTTTTCGACGGTTTGCGGCACGATTCGGGCGATCCATACGTGTGGGGCGAAAAGGCATTACGGCATTACGAGGCCTTGCGTATCGATCCCCATACCAAGCGGCTGGTATTTTCCGATGCACTTGATTTTGAGCGTGCCTTGGATTTGCATGCTCATTTTTGCGACCGTACGCACCTGGGTTTCGGCATCGGCACCTACCTAACCAACGATATGGGGTTAGATCGGATCAACATCGTGATGAAGTTGGTCGAGTGCAATGGCCAGCCGGTCGCAAAGCTGCCGGACGCGCCGGGGAAGGCCATGCACATTGATGACACATTCGTGAATTATCTGCGCAAGGTCTTCAACATTCCAGAGTATCCGACCGACGTGGAGGACGCATTTCGCGAATGATGATTTGCAGGTAATGAGCGTGGCTTGGGCTTTGCACCGCAGCGTAGGCGGTGCAAAGACGATCAATGCCGTGCAAAAACAACGCAGAGTTCGACCGTTGGTGATCGCTTACCAGGTATCAGGGCATTGCGTAAAGGTCAACATACTCGTGTACCGGCATGCTCTCCAGCCGTTTTTGGTCGAGTGAGACCTGCAATATGGCGTCCTGCTGGCGGGCAGCAAAACGCCGCGCCAGGTTCACCTTGAACTTGTTTTCAAGCAATGGGATGCCTTCCGCACGTCGACGTTTGTGCCCAATGGGGTACTCGCACACGATCTCGTCGAACGTGGTGCCATCCTTGAACTCCACCGTCAGTGCGTTGGCGATCGACCGTTTCTCTGGGTCGTGGTAATCGGCAGTAAAGGCGGGATCCTCCACGCAAACGATTTTCTCGCGCAACTCGTCGATCCGTGGGTCGCTGGCCACATCGTCTTCATAGTCGGCCGCGGTGAGTCGACCAAACAAAATGGGTACCGCCACCATATATTGCAAACAGTGATCGCGGTCTGCAGGGTTATCGAGCGGCCCCTTTTTGTCAATAATGCGAATGCACGCCTCGTGAGTGCGAACTTTGATCCGCGCGATATCGTCGGCTGATTTGCCAGCATCTATCAGGCGCTGATGAATCTCCATCGCGCATTCCACCGCTGTCTGTGCATGGAATTCGGCAGGGTAGGAAATTTTGAACAGCACATTTTCCATCACGTAGCTGCCATAAGGACGCTGGAACTTGAAGGGTTGTCCGCGGAACAACACATCGTAAAAGCCCCAGGTGGGCGCAGTCAGTACCGACGGATATCCCATTTCGCCGGTGCGGGCAATGAGTGCGAGACGGACACCCCGACTGGTGGCGTCGCCAGCTGCCCAGCTTTTTCGGCTACCGGTATTTGGAGCGTGTCGGTAGGTGCGCAGCGAGTGGCCGTCCAGCCACGCGTGCGAGACGGCGTTGATGATTTCGTCGCGTGAAAGACCCAGCATTTGTGCCACCACGGCAGTGGTGGCGACCTTAACCAGGATGACATGGTCAAGGCCTACTCGGTTGAAGGAGTTCTCCAGCGCCAGACACCCCTGGATTTCGTGCGCTTTGATCATCGCCGTGAGAACTTCGCGCATGATCAGAGGAGGGCGGCCGGCTGCAATTGCCTGACGTGATAACCAATCGGCAGTAGCCAGGATCCCGCCCAAGTTGTCCGAGGGATGCCCCCATTCTGCTGCCAGCCAGGTGTCGTTGAAGTCGAGCCAACGAATCATCGTGCCAATGTTGAATGCCGCCTGCACGGGGTCAAGCTGGTAGGAAGTACCCGGCACGCGGGCGCCGTTAGGAACAATGGTGCCCGGAACAATGGGGCCGAGCAGTTTGGTGCACGCGGGATAATCAAGCGCTTCGAGTCCGCAGCCCAAGGTGTCAATCAAGCAATTGCGCGCCGTTTCGTAGGCCAGTTGACTCTTGACCTCATAGTTGAGCACGTAATCGGCGATATCGACGAGCACTTGATCGGGCTCAGGACGTACATTGGAAATAGTGTTTGTCATAGATCAGCGAACAATTGAATGAATGCCTGACGCACTCGATGACGGAAGCAGGGGTGGCTGAGGTTGCAGTGGGCGAACTCGGAGCGCAGTCAGGTCGGAATCGTAAGAAGTGCACGCAGAAGGGTATCCGTCTGGTGTGCGTCGCCCGAGCTCGCTACGAACGCTCGGCAAGCGGTACAAATGGTCGCTCGTCGGGGCCTATGTAATTCGCGTTTGGCCGTATGATCTTGTTATCGATGCGTTGCTCGATAATATGAGCAGCCCATCCAGCGGTACGTGCGATCACGAACAGCGGGGTGAACATGGCGGTCGGCACGCCCATCAAGTGATAGCTCACAGCGGAGTACCAGTCCAGATTGGGGAACATTTTCTTGATATCCCACATCACGGTCTCCAAGCGCTGGGCGATGTCGTACAGGTGTGTATTGCGTTGGCTCTGCGCCAAATCATGCGCGACTTTCTTGATGACTTCGTTGCGCGGGTCGCTTACGGTGTAGACGGGGTGTCCAAATCCGATAATGACTTCTTTATTCGCGACGCGCTGGCGAATGTCTTGCTCCGCCTCGTCAGGGCTGCGGTAGCGTTGCTGAATTTCGAGGGCAACCTCATTGGCGCCGCCATGTTTTGGCCCGCGCAGTGCGCCGATACCTCCTGCAATGGCCGAGTACATATCCGAGCCGGTTCCTGCGATCACGCGACAGGTGAACGTGGATGCATTGAATTCATGCTCGGCATACAACACCAATGACGTGTGCATCGCCCGCACCCAACTTTCGTCGGGCTTGCGGCCATGAAGCAGGTGTAAAAAGTGGGCACCGATATTGTCGTCGTCGGTTTCCACCTCGATGCGTTTTCCGTGAGTGCTGTAGTGATACCAGTAAAGCAGCGCCGACCCTAACGAGGCGATGAGTCGATCGGCGATGTCGCGGGCACCTGGAATGTTGTGGTCATCTTTTTCGGGGAGGAGGCAGCCCAGAACTGAGACCGCAGTGCGCATCACATCCATGGGATGGCTGGCGGGCGGGAGTGCTTCCAGCGCGACGCGTAACTGGGCTGGAAGCCCTCGCAATGCGCGTAACTTCTCTTTGTAGGCACGAAGCTCGACGACATTGGGAAGTTTCTCGTGGATGAGCAGATACGCGATTTCTTCGAATTCGCAGTGCTCAGCCAGCTCGAGAATGTCGTAGCCGCGGTAGTGCAAGTCGTTTCCGGTGCGACCAACCGTACTCAGTGCCGTATTGCCCGCGGTCACACCGGATAGCGCAACCGACTTCTTGGGCTTGAATCCAGCCGTTGGCGTCTCTGCCTGAGTCATAGTCCTTCTCCTCTTCCGTTTCGTGGGTTAGGGTTGGGTTTGGTATTACATGAGGTGGCCCTTTCCAACAGACGTGATGCGATCAGTTGGATGAAGTGTCGACACGATCACGAGAGAACAACTCATCCAGCTTTTGTTCGTACGCGTGATAGCCCAAATAGTGATAGAGGTCTTCGCGCGACTGCATGAGCGGTACCACTTCCCGTTGGGTGCCTTGCGTTCGGATGGTCTCGTAGACTTTCAGGGCGGCCGCGTTCATGGCGCGGTAGGCCGAGCAGCAATACAACACGATATCCACACCGACTGACGCCAGCTCATCGCGTGTAAATAACGGCGTCTGGCCAAACTCGGTGATATTGGCCAGTATGGGGACGCCGACGGCCTCGCGAACTTTTTTGTACATGGGCAGTTCGGTGATGGCCTCGGGGAAAATCATGTCCGCACCAGCTTCGACATACGCGCACGCGCGATCGATGGCTGCTTCCAGCCCTTCATTCGCGAGGGCGTCAGTGCGGGCCATGATGACAAAGTTGTCATCGGTGCGCGCATCAACTGCCGCTTTCACCCGATCGACCATTTCCGACTTGGATACCAATTCCTTGCCTGGGCGGTGCCCACACCGCTTCGCGCCCACCTGGTCCTCCAAATGGACGGCTGCGGCGCCACCCTTGATCATGGAACGTATGGTGCGGGCGATATTGAAGGCGCTGCCCCAGCCTGTGTCGATATCAACCAGCACTGGCAAGGACGTGACGTCGGTAATCCGGCGCAAATCGGTCAGCACATCTTCCATAGTGCTGATACCCAGGTCTGGCATGCCTAGAGAATTGGCCGCTACGCCCCCGCCCGAGATATACAAGGCCCGGAAGCCGGTGGCTTCGGCGAGCCGGGCGGTATACGCATTGATCGTTCCGACGACCTGAAGCGGTTGCTCATCGATTACGGCTTGCCGGAAGCGGGCGCCGGCGGAGGAGAGAGTCATGGTTGGTATACCTCGTGGAGCGAAGCTCGCCGCTAGGGGGCATACCTGCCCCGATCGACCATTAAGAAGCGATGCAGGGCAGGGTGGGGGTTACGTGCTTAAGGAAGCAGATCCTTCACACCGTCGCGCTCTTCCAGGAGCTCGTTCAGCGTGTTGTCCATGCGTTCGCGGGAGAACTCGTCGATCTCCAACCCTTCGACCAGGGTGTATTCGCCATTCGCCGTGGTCACGGGGAAACCATAGATGATGCCTTCGGGGATACCGTAAGAGCCGTCCGAAGGAACGCCCATGGTGACCCACTTGCCGTTCGAGCCCAAAACCCAATCGCGGATGTGGTCAATTGCAGCATTAGCCGCCGACGCTGCAGAGGAAAGGCCCCGAGCCTCGATGATGGCAGCGCCGCGTTTGCCCACGGTGGGGATGAACACGTCACGGTTCCAGGCGTCGTCGTTGATCAAATCTTTCAGGCTCTTGCCATTGACCGTAGCAAAGCGGATATCCGGATACATGGTGGGCGAATGGTTGCCCCACACGACGAGGTTTTCAATATCGGCGACCGCGACGTTTGCCTTGGCTGCAAGTTGCGAGAGGGCGCGGTTGTGATCCAGACGCAGCATGGCGGTGAAGTTTTTCGCGGGCAGGTCGGGCGCCGACTTCATCGCAATGTAGGCGTTGGTGTTAGCTGGGTTGCCAACCACCAACACTTTGACGTCGCGGCTGGCCACTTCGTTCAGAGCCTTGCCTTGCTCGGTGAAAATTTGGGCGTTGACCGTGAGCAGGTCTTTACGCTCCATGCCCGGGCCGCGGGGGCGGGCACCGACGAGCAGTGCGATGTCCGCGTCCTTGAACGCAGTGCGCGGATCGCTGTGTGCCGACATGCCCTGCAAGAGGGGGAAGGCGCAATCGTCGAGCTCCATCATCACGCCCTTGAGCGCCTGTTGAGCCTTTTCGTCGGGGATCTCCAGCAACTGCAGTATGACCGGCTGATCCTTCCCGAGCATTTCGCCCGAGGCGATGCGGAACAGCAAGGCGTAGCCGATTTGGCCGGCGGCGCCGGTGACGGCGACGCGCATGGCGGGTTTGGTCATGAATATCTCCAAAATATGCAGGGTAAACAACAGCGCCGCACTGCAGTGGAGGACCATGCAGCGCGATCAGAGCTGGAGTTTAACTCTGCGCGGCGATGATAGTGAACGCGCATACTTCCGTCAACAGTCTTATGTCTTATATAAGACATCTTTTGTTTCAGGTTGGACCTATTTAGCGCCTTATGCCAAAATCGCAAAGTTATGAATTCCCGGAAAGCCTCGTCGTCCACCGTGCTGCGCTCACCTTCAGGCTCCATCCAGCGGTCTCAAGGGGCTCAGCCTACGGCTGCGTTTAGTCCGCTGTACCGACAGATCAAGGAGCTCATATTGAAAAGCCTCGATCAGGGCGAGTGGAAGCCCGGCGAGGCTATTCCCAGTGAGCTTGAGCTCGCGGCGCGTTTTCAGGTCAGCCAGGGCACCGTTCGCAAGGCCATCGACGAGCTTTCCGCAGAAAACGTATTGCTGCGTCGGCAGGGGAAGGGCACTTACGTGGCCACCCACAACGAAGCGCAGGTACGCTACCGGTTCTTGCGCCTGGCACCAGACGACGAGCAGGCTGAAGGGTCCCAGGCCCGTGCGCAAAGCTCTATTTTGGAATGCCGGCGTCAACGCGCCTCTCAAGAGGTTGCTCGTGGGCTCGACGTACGGCCTGGTGATAGTGTCGTTTTTATTCGACGGCTGCTTACTTTCGGTGGCGTGCCCACCGTGCTCGACGATATCTGGTTGCCAGGAACTCTCTTCAAAGGCTTGACTCTTGAGCGATTGCAGCGTAATACCGGTCCGTTGTATGCCTTATTCGAAAATGGGTTTGGTGTGAGCATGATACGAGCAGACGAAAAGCTGCGCGCCGTCGCTGCCACTCCTGAAGTCGCAGAGTTGCTCGATGTGGCCGAGGGCTCACCGTTGCTACAGGTCGATCGCACGTCGTACACCTACGGGAATCGGCCCGTCGAGATGCGACGCGGTTTATATCGTACCGACCGCCAGCATTACCGCACGAGCGTCAACTGAGGTTCAATGGGCATCTCACTGTAACTTCAGGCCGGGTGGACGCTGACCCGATCTAGCAATGGCGCGCGATACGTAAAGAACAACCAGGTAAAGCCGTGATGCATCAGAGCAGCCCCTTTTTGTGCGCAGCACATGCCAATCGCACTCGCTGGGCTATTCGTGGCCGATCATCTGTCGTGGCCGCGCATGTTGATGTGGATGTTCCGACCGTCCGGCCTCATGCAGGGTGCCAACGGCCGTTCGGTGTTGACGCCGGTGGCTGCACGCAAGCGGTTGCGACGATGCGACGTTGCCCGCGTCCTGGCAGTTTTCAGAGATTGTCCGGCGAGAAAGCCGGGATCGATGCGGTTTACGAGTTGATACGTACTCGCCGATTAGGCGAAAATAGCTTGTTTAACCAAAAAAATCAGCTACGCAGGTTTGCTTCTTAACAACCGAGGTTCTCATGTCTGAAACCACCGCCAGGCCAGAGTCACGGCCGCGCAAAGAATTCCGTAATATTACGGTTCCGCAGATACTCTTTAGCTATCGACTGCCTTTGGCGGGCAAGCTTTCAATTCTGCATCGTATTTCCGGAGCCTTGCTATTTCTGGCGCTGCCCATCTTTTTGCTTCCTATTTTTGGGCAGAGTGTTTCCTCGCCTGCGGGCTTCGAAGAGTTCAGCCGCTTTGCCGCACACCCGTTAACCAAAATCGTTCTGTTGGTTCTTATCTGGGCCTATTTGCATCATTTCTGTGCTGGCATCCGCTATCTGTTGTTTGATCTGCACATCGGTGTAGACGAAAAAATCAGCGAAAAACGAACGCTGCACACGCGTACTGCGGGGATCGTCTTTGCGGTCAGCCTCATCTTAACGGTTATCTTCGGTCTCAAACTGTTCGGAGCCTTCTGATATGGCATCACCAGAAAAAATCGGGCCGCGTCGCCATGTCGTGGGTGCCCATTACGGCGTGCGAGATTTCATCGCACAGCGCGTCACTGCAGTTATTCTTATCGCCTATACCCTCATTTTGGGCATCATGGTGCTATTGACACCGTCGTTCACCTATGAGAACTGGGTGAGGCTGTTCAATTTCCGCTGGTTTACGCTACCAGTGGGGCAGATGCTCGCTACGCTCGCGGTCCTTGCGGTTGCCTATCACGGCTGGATCGGGGTGCGCGATATTTGGATGGACTATATCAAGCCGGCAGGCCTGCGTCTGCTTCTGCAAACGCTTACCGTGTTGTGGGCCGTGGGTTCCGCCGTGTACGCTGCGCAAATTCTCTGGAGTCTATAAACCGTGGTAGCTGTCAAGACATCTTTACCGCGCCGCAAATTCGACGTGGTCGTGGTTGGCGCCGGGGGCGCCGGTATGCGGTGTTCATTGCAACTCGCTCAGGCTGGGCTTTCGGTTGCGGTGCTGTCCAAGGTTTTCCCGACGCGTTCACATACAGTCGCAGCACAAGGCGGAGTGAGCGCTGCACTGGGCAACATGAGCGAAGACCACTGGTACTGGCACATGTACGATACCGTTAAGGGGTCCGATTGGCTCGGCGACCAAGACGCCATCGAGTTCATGTGCCGGGAAGCGCCCAGCGCTGTTTACGAGCTCGAGCATTTCGGGATGCCATTCGACCGCAACCCCGACGGTACGATTTATCAGCGCCCGTTTGGTGGTCACACCGCGAATTTCGGCGAAAAGCCGGTACAACGCGCGTGTGCCGCTGCTGACCGTACCGGCCACGCTATGTTGCATACGCTGTATCAGCGTAACGTTGCTGCGCGCACTCACTTCCTAGTCGAATGGATGGCGCTGGACCTCTTGCGCAACGACGAAGGCGACGTCCTTGGGGTGACTGCGCTGGAGATGGAAACCGGCGACATCTACGTGCTGGAAGCTAAAGCAACGGTGTTGGCTACCGGCGGTGCCGGCCGCATCTGGGCAGCGTCCACTAACGCCTTCATCAATACCGGCGACGGCCTGGGTATGGCAGCGCGTGCTGGAATTCCCCTCGAAGATATGGAGTTCTGGCAGTTCCACCCCACCGGCGTGGCCGGCGCGGGTGTGTTAATTACCGAAGGTGTGCGAGGCGAAGGCGGCATTCTGCTGAACAAGGA
>CAZMVM010000072.1:0-16307 GCA_964569785.1 uncultured Pigmentiphaga sp.
AGGCAACATTGGCCTGATGAAGGCGGTTAAGCGTTTTGATCCCGGTCGCGGGGTGCGTCTGGTGTCGTTCGCCATGCACTGGATCAAGGCGGAAATTCATGAGTACATCATCCGTAATTGGCGGATGGTAAAAATCGCGACCACCAAGGCGCAACGCAAACTGTTTTTTAATTTGCGCAGCATGCGCCCCGATGCAGAATCGCTAACGCCTGCTGATGTGGAACATATTTCTCGCGAGTTGAACGTGCGTGAGCAAGACGTCGTCGAGATGGAGCAGCGGTTGGCGGGCCGCGAGTTGGCTCTCGATTTGCGCGATGATGACGACGATCATTTCGCGCCCGTATCGTGGCTGTCCGACGAAGGTGCACAGGAACCAACTCAGGTTTTGGAGCGACGCGAAAGAGAAGAGCTTCAATCAGTGGGGTTGGCGTCGGCCATTGAAACTTTGGATCCTCGTTCACGACGCATTATTGAAGCGCGTTGGTTGGCCGAAGATAAGCCGCTCACGTTGCAAGAACTGGCCGATGAGTTCGGCGTCTCAGCTGAGCGCATTCGCCAAATTGAGGCAAAGGCACTTCTCAAGTTGCGCGGAGTCCTCGAGCCTGCTGTCGCTTGATCGCAACAAAAACGGCAAACATAGGGCCGCTCGACTCTTCCGATAACATTTAATGCTGATTTCGCCTCGGTTTTACTTGCATAAGTTGAATCGACATGCCGAAATAGGCTAAAGCGGCTGAATACAACTTGGATAACCTTGCAAAACGATCGATTAACGTTAAGAAAAGTTGATTCGCTCCAACGTTTTTGTCATGGTTCTGTTGTGAAGAAACTCAAAGTGAGCTATTGAACCCCCTCATATAGGGGGTTTTTTTGAATTATTGTCTCAAAACGTGGAAAATAGCCGCTTTTGATTTTTCGGCTTTCAGGAGAATATCAACCTATGAGTAGCTATAAGAGCTTACTTGCCGAGCGTGAGGCATTGGATCGCAAGATTGAGCAAGCACGCAAACGAGAGATCGCTGCTGTTATCAAACAAATCAATGCCCTGATAGCCGAATTCGAGTTAACGCCCGAAGAGTTGGAGTTTCCGGCTGTCGAGGAAGAAACGGCTGCAGTCGCGCCGCGTCGTGCAACCAAGAAAGCAGCCAAGAAGACGCGCAAGACCGCGGCCAAGAAGTCTTCTGCACCGGCGAAATACCGCAATCCGGAAACCGGCCAGACCTGGAGTGGTCGTGGGCGTGCGCCGAAGTGGTTGCAGGGCGATCGCGAGAAGTATCTGATCCGGTAATCAGCGCAAACGGCTGACAGTTTGTGAATCCTGGTTCTGGTTATTCAGCTATCGGTGCCCGGAAAATTGACTGCAGCCATTTCGTATAGCCTTCATGTCGATGCGCGAATGATTGGCGCAGCGATCGGCTCGCACACGTGAAGATGGCGGCTTAAAGGCCGCCATCTTTAGTTCGCCACTGACGAATGATCAGGTTGTTCGCTATATAAAGCGAATTCGGTCGTCATCGGCTAAAGGTACAACCAGTCACTATTTGCGCTGCGCTGCCCTCGTGGTGCCCTCGTGCCATTTGCGTGATACTCACATCGTTGCGTTTTATGATGGCAAGCCGCGTTCTGCGTATCGTCATGTATCGAAAATAGCGCTTTACTGAAGCAGCTTAAGCCGGTCACGGGCAGTGCTGGCTGCAGGTGCATCCGCATAATCGCGAATGATGCGCTGGAGAGTTGCTTTCGCCCCGTCATAATTGCGAAGTTCGATTTGGCTTCCAGCAATCACCAGCAAAGCGTCAGGTGCCCGAGCATTATCGGGCCAGTTTTTTACCATGACCTGTAGCTGATTAATGGCGCTTTGATATTCCTTTTGGGCGTACAGGCTACTGCCCAAATAGAACTGGGCCGTGGGCGCTAACGCACTTCCCGAGTACTTCGAAATAAACGTTGAGAACTGTTGGGCAGCGGTTTTGTAATCGCCGTTACGAAAGCGGTCGATGGCTTGGTCGTACAGGGCTTGTTCCTCTGAAGGGGCATTAAGAAGCGCGGCGGGATTAGAGGCGCCCGGTTGCTGCTCTGCCATATCCATATAAAGATCACGCTGCGCCTGCCGCGCATCGCTAACCTGCTTCGTCAGCGTTTCTATTTGGCCGCGCATTTGGCTCATCTGACTTTGCAATTGCTCTATTTGTGTGGCCAGTTGCAAACGTGCTCGGCGGCTTTCTTCACGCAGGTTGGCAACTTCCTGACGCAAGCTAAGTATGGCCTGCCGAGCCTGGTCGTCACCACCAAAGAGCTGTGCGTGGGCCGGTGTGTTGAGCACGCAAACCGCCCCTGCAACAATAAGAGCAAGGTTACCCACGCTTTGTTTTGCTTGCGAAGTGATATTCACGTATCGCTCCATGAGGAATGAAAGGAAAGACTGGATTGTGCCGCGATATACGTTACACCGGATCAGCCATATTGTGGCTACGATCCAACTGGTGGAGACAGTCCCCGTCTGTGTGAAGTGATGCTTCTCGCGCGCCAACGCATCAGCCGGGAAAGCGGTGCAGGAATGGGGCGAGGGGGTAGGGAACTCGAATAAAACAGCGACGTGAGACACGCTCGAAGCCAGCGCCGAGCGGTAAACCAGAATGCCTGAACCGAGAGTCCAGGTACGACCTTACCGGGAGATCGAAACGAGAGACGCTCGTTTCAGGCGTCTTGCTTCGCGACACGGTCGCCAATAAAACCCACAAAGGGCCTAAGCGAGACTGTGCCCGCGACCACGAGGGTTGCGGGCACAATTCATTCATAGCAATCAGGGTTGCACCGGGCGGGTACGTAAGGCGCTCGGCCGAATCCAATTGAGGGGGGATTTCCAGAACGGCGCGCCATGTCCGGGTTCATTACCTGGCGTTGCCCCTGCCTATCGCAACATGCGGTGCGCAGCGTCGCGCACCGTTTCCCGATACACGAATCACTGTAGACTAACGGCGATAGACGAAATCGGCGCGGCGGTTCTCGGCATGATCAGCTTCGGTATTCCCGAATGCGCGCGGGCGTTCTTTACCGAAACTAATCGCTTCGACCTGATCGTCTCGCACGCCGAGCAGTAGCAGCATGCGGCGAACCGCTTCTGACCGGCGCTGACCGAGGGCGAGGTTGTACTCGCTGCTTCCGCGTTCATCGGTATGGCCTTCGATGACCACTTGCTGGTTGGGGGTGCTGGTTAAGTAGCGCGCATGCATCTCCACGACCGGCCGATACTCTTCTTTAATGGTGTAGCTGTCAAAATCGAAGTACACCGAACGTTGTTGTGCCAAGGGGCTTTGCGGGTTGAAGGGATCGAACTGACCGCCGGCTCCTGCATCGACGCTGCCAGTGCTGATACCAGGCGTACCAGCGCCTGCGCCGGTTGCATCTTCATCGAGTTTGACCGAGCTGCCACAAGCGGCGAGCAAGGCCGACATACCAACTACTGCAAAGCCTTTGAGAATACGACGTTTCATAGAGGGCTCCCAACAAAAAGGGTAAAGCGTGAGTTGTTTAGACGAGTTATGTCGCGTCACCCCTGCAGTGCCCAACGGCAGTGGATTACGCGGGGGTTGCGATGAGAACCTACAATTAATCAGCCGTGCTGAATGGGCCCCACGCAGCCGCTGTTACCCCTGCACCGGCCGCGGTCAGTGTTTCCTGTGCCAGCCCATCGATAGACCGCACATTCAAAACACCGCCCCGTTGGCCCGAGGTATATAAGACCATGCCGCCATCCGGCGAGAACGAAGGCGATTGGTCATCGGGCCCGTTAGTAAGCAATACTTCTTGCCCGGTCGCCAGATTCAACAGTGCGATTTGGAAGTTCCCATTGCGCCGCGTAACGTAAGCAAGAGCTGTACCATCTGGCGACACCCTTGGACTTACATTGTGCGACCCATTGAACGTAAGACGAGTGACGTCGCCGCCGTCGACACTCATGCGATAAATTTGTGCGCTGCCGCCGCGATCGCTACTAAATACAATGTACCGACCATCGGGCGTAAATTGCGGCTCGGTATTAATGGTGGCCGTTTGGGTCAGGCGTCGCAAACCTGAGCCGTCAGCATTAATAATATATATTTGTGAAGAGCCATCACGCGACAGTACGACAGCTAATTTACTGCCGTCGGGCGACCACGCGGGGGCACTATTATTGCCTTTGAAGTTGGCAACCGGTGTACGTTGCCCCGTGGCGACATGGTGAACATAAACAACCGGCTTACCCGTCTCGAAGCTTACGTAGGCCAATCGGCTACCATCAGGAGACCAGGTTGGCGAAATAATGGCCTCGCGCGAACGGAGAGCAGTTTGGGCGTTGTGGCCATCGGCATCGGCAACTTGTAATTCCCAGAGATCCCCGCGCTTGACGACGAAGGCGATGCGCGTAGAAAAGGCGCATTGAGCTCCGCTTAATACCTGACAAATGCGGTCGGCCACCTGGTGTGCAGCACTGCGCCAGCGGGCGGCGGGGGCAGTGAACCCGCGGCTATCCAAAGGAGATTGTTGAACGGTGTCTACCATGCGGTAGCGAATCTCCAGCTGCGAGCCGGTGGTTTCCGAGCTGCCGTAGGCCAAGGCGTTGGCACCGCGTCCTCGCCAGAGCGAGAAATCGACGTCAGAGTCGACATTCAAATTAACCCCGCTGGCGTCAATCATGCGAAACAGCCCCGAGCGAACCAGGTCGGCACGAATGACCTCTGCCAGCTGACGCCCCTGCTGGCCGTTTGGATCGGCGAAGTCAGCAATGGCGATGGGATATTGATTGGCGCCCGCCCCTGATATCTGTACTTCAAACTGAGCATGCGCGTTGGGTAGCGCGCCACATGCCGCAAGCGCAGAGGCAGCGACTATCGCCCGCCGTACCGCAAGCAACCACCGACGACGGATACACGTACGCTCAGCCCCCCGAGCGGCTGCCGAGGCGTGAGAAGGACATATGGATGGTTGTTTGGCTGCAGTCATTGTGATGGTTGTATGGATCAGTCGAACATGTAATAGCGAACGTCTATGGTAGACGGAAAACGGCCTGAGGGGTGCGGTGGCAGCGGGTTGCAACGCTGAATGCCAACCAACACTGCGCGGTCAAAGGCCGCAACTCCGGACGAACGCATCAAACGCGGCGTGCCTGATTGTTGACCGTTAGGCCCCAACTGTACGCGGTAAATGACGTAAGGATTGTTGCCGCTTGAATCACGAGGGGCCCGGTAAGCCACATTGGGCTTGACGCATGCGCGGATGGCGGCACCCCAACCAGCGTCGTTGCCCCCGCCGGCTTGACTGCGCGCGGCGGTACCGCCGGCAAGACCGGCGGCGCGGCTGGCCGTCGATTGAAACGCTTCGCGCAACTTGCGCTCGCGTTCAGCCGCAGCCTTTTCTTCCGCGGCCTTCTTGGCAGCTGCCGCCTTTTCCTCGGCGGCTTTCTTTTCCGCTGCCGCTTTTTCTGCGGCTGCTTTTTCGCGGGCAGCTTTCTCCGCCGCCGCCTTTTCGGCAGCAGCTTTCTCGCGGGCGGCTTTTTCTTCCGCCGCTTTCTTTTCAGCTGCCGCCTTTTCCTCGGCGGCTTTCTTTTCCGCCGCCGCTTTCTCGGCCGCAGCTTTTTCTGCAGCGGCCTTCTCAGCGGCAGCTTTTTCGGCAGCCGCTTTTTCTGCGGCAAGGCGTTCTTGTTCCCGACGCTCCTCTTCGCGCCGTCGTTCTTCTGCTTCCCGTTTCAGTTGTTCTTCACGCGCGCGTTGTTCTTCGCGCTGGCGCTGCAGCATGCGCTGCCGCTCTTCTTCCTGACGGCGGCGTTCAAGTTCGCGTTGACGTTCAGCCTCGATGCGCGCCCGCTCTTCTTCCTTGCGTTTTTCCTCTTCGGCCTGGAGCGCAATGTCAGCCTCGCGGCGTTCAGCTTCTAGTTGCGCAGGGTCTGGCTCCGGTTCGGGTTCAGGTTCGGACTCTGGCGGAGGCGGAGGTGCGGGCTCGGGTTCAGGCTCGGGAGCTTCCGGCTCGGGCTGGGGTTCCGGTTCGATGGGGGTGGGCTCCACCGTCGCGGTGGGTTCGGGAAGCTCCGCCCACATTTCGACCTGCATGGGCTGCACGGGTTGCTCGCGCCAGAGCATGGCGGCCACTAGCATGAGAATCAGGCCGGTATGGATCAACAACGACAGGGCAAGCGCCCGCCGGTTACTTTCCCGAGGGGGGCGGTACGAGTGAACGGGATCGGGCCGCGGTCTGCTCATTGTTTAATTGCCTGTCCCACGCTGGCGTACCAAAAGTCCGACCCGCTCGACACCCTGACCGCGCAGTTCGTCCATGACTTCAACCACTGATTCGTAAATGACCCGCCCATCGGCGGCGATCACCACAGGTTGCGACGGATGTACTTGTTGCCGACTGCGAATGTAGTCGGCAAGTTCCGAACGGGCGATGGGTTGCAACTGCGTCTCGCCTTGTTCCAGGTCGCGAACCGAGACGACACCGTCGGCGTCGACCTGGATCTCGAGAGGCTTGACCGGCACTTCGGCCGCACGCTGTCCTACGGACGGTAATTCGATCATCCCGGGCGCCACTAAGGGTGCGGTGACCATAAAGATGACCAGCAGCACGAGCATGACGTCGATGTACGGTACGACGTTGATCTCGTTGGTCATGCGGCGCTTGGGCCGGGAGCGCGAACGGAGCGTGGGCATCAGCGAACCTGGCGTTGCAAGATGTTAAGGAACTCGTCGATAAAGCTGTCGAAGCGCACCGCAAGTCGATCGATATCGTGTGAGAAGCGGTTGTACGCAACGACGGCGGGAATGGCAGCAAACAAACCAATAAAGGTGGCGATGAGCGCTTCAGCAATACCGGGCGCGACCGCGGCAAGGGTGACCTGATCCATACCGGCGAGTCCGACGAATGCGTGCATGATTCCCCATACAGTACCCAATAAGCCGATGTAGGGGCTGACAGAGCCCGCGGTGGCGAGGAAAGCTAGATGGCGATCGAGTACATCCATTTCGCGCTGAAACGCTGCACGCATGGCGCGTTGCGCACCGTCGAGAACGGCATTGACGTCGGCCTGGCTTTTTCGTGCTTTCAGGAACTCGGCCATTCCGGCTTCAAAGATGCGTGCTTCTGCGCCGTGCTCGTAGCGGTGCGTGGCGACCGAGTGATGCAACATGGTGAGGTCGCCTCCCGACCAGAAGTCGGCCTCGAACTTCTCGGTTTGCCGTTGCGTACGCTTGATGGTTGCACGCTTGCTGAAAATGTATGTCCATGACATGACGGAAATCACGACCAGCAACGCCATGACGACTTGTACCGGGAGGCTGGCGTGCAGTATCAGCGACAGTATCGACATGTCCTGGGAGGGGTTCATGAGGTAAGCCTTGAACAGTGAGTTGGTAAACGGTGCAAAAAGTGAACTATACCGGCGCAGCCCTGAAATATACCGACACTTGCGCAGGTGCGCATGTTCGCAGCCGCTTCAGGCACGGCGCGTGGGGCGATTCGTGTTCGAACGGGGCGTCGCTATCTCGGCGATCGCTGGACCACACTCTGCGTCGGCGGAAGTGGGTGCGATGTCATGTGAAAGCGACGCTTGGGGGCTCTCGGACGAAAGCACGTCGCTACCTGCAGATGACGGGTTTGGATGGTCGGGGGCAACATGGCGAGTCGAATTGAAATGACGGGGGGCTGAGCGACCCCCGGGTACCGCCAAAAACTCCAGACGACTGCGAATATCGTCCGGGATGGGGGCTGGTCGCAGGCTGGTTGCGCTAACGCATGCAATGTAAATCTGGCCGAAGGCCAGAACGGTATCGGCCCGCAAGCACGTTTGCTCAAACTCGAGTGAAGCACGGCCCAAACGAGTGATACGGCTGCGGATGTCGAGCTGATCGTCAAGGTGTCCGGGCGCGCGGTAATGAACGTTGGACGAGCGCACGACGAATAGAATGCCCTGACTCGCCGCCAAGGCACGTTGATCAATACCAAGGCTGCGCAGCCACTCGGTGCGGGCACGCTCAAAGTATTTGAGATAGTTGGCGTAATAAACGACGCCCCCGGCATCGGTGTCCTCGTAATAGACCCGGACCGGGAAAGAGAACGTGGCGCTTACGTTAGAAACAGCGGACATTACGATCCTGCACCTTGACCAACCGCAAATTGTAGCGGTTTGCGCCATTTCCAAGTATGACCACCGCAACAAGATTTATCAGGGCTGCGATGGGCTAGTAGGCACGCTAGCTGAATAAATCGGGCGTTTGCGGCCGGGCAGGCGGTGTCAGACCCAAATGACGGTACGTGCCCAAGGTAGCGACGCGACCCCTTGGCGTGCGCTGTAAGTATCCATGCTGGATAAGATACGGCTCGATGACGTCTTCAATGGTGTCGCGCTCTTCACCAATGGCGGCCGCCAGGCTTTCCACACCCACTGGGCCGCCATCAAATTTATGCACGATGGCGTCGAGTAGCTTGCGATCCATGAGGTCGAGGCCTTGTGGATCGACGTCGAGCATGCCCAAGGCGGCGGCCGCCACCTCATTGGTAATAACGCCGTTGCCTTTCACTTCAGCGTAGTCGCGAACGCGACGCAGCAGACGATTGGCTATACGTGGCGTACCCCGAGAGCGGCGGGCAATTTCCATGGCTCCTTCTGATGCAATCTGCGCATTGAGCAACTGAGCGCTGCGGGTAACAATGGCGGCCAGTTCGGTGGGCGTATAGAACTCGAGACGGGCGGTAATTCCAAAGCGGTCGCGCAAAGGATTCGTGAGCATACCTGCGCGAGTTGTCGCACCGATGAGGGTAAAGGGCTGCAAATCGAGCTTTACGCTGCGGGCCCCCGGCCCTTCTCCAATGAGAATATCGATTTGATAGTCTTCCAGGGCGGGATACAGGATTTCTTCTACCACCGGAGAGAGCCGGTGAATTTCATCGATGAAAAGAACGTCGTTCTTTTCAAGATTGGTGAGCAGCGCGGCCAGATCGCCTGCCCGTTCCAGCACCGGGCCGGACGTTTGTCGCAGATTGACGCCCATTTCGTGGGCAACAATGTGGGCGAGGGTGGTTTTGCCCAGCCCGTGGGGACCGAAAAGAAGGACGTGGTCAAGCGCTTCACCCCGTTGACGCGCGGCGGCAATGAAGATCTCGAGCTGCTCGCGCACGCGTTGTTGTCCGACATACTCGGTGAGTGAGCGGGGGCGCAACGCGCGCTCGAGCACTTCTTCTTTACTTGAAGCGGGACGAGGGGTGACCAGGCGCTCGGGCTCACGCGACGATAGGTTGTCGGGTTGAATGCTCATGCGTCGAAAACCTGTGTAAATATCCAGTGTGGGCCGATTGTGCGATAGTACCAGCTGCGAGGCCTTGAGAGCTGTATACATTTTTCGGTTACGCTAGCGGGTGTTGTCTCATACTCGCATTTTTCAGCGCCTGATCGGCTCGTTCCGTGTGCGCAAGTCCCTTTGCCACGCAGTGCGTGGCCGCACTTTCGAAGGAGATCGAATGAAAACTCGTGCCGCTGTGGCCTGGAAGGCCAACGCTCCTCTCACCATCGAAGAAGTCGATCTGCAAGGCCCAAAAGCCGGTGAAGTGCTGGTCGAGGTCAAGGCAACTGGTATTTGTCATACCGACTACTACACGCTGTCGGGGGCGGATCCAGAAGGCCAGTTCCCGGCCATTCTTGGGCACGAGGGTGCCGGCATCGTGCAGGAAGTGGGGCCCGGCGTTACCTCGCTCAAACCGGGCGATCACGTGATTCCGCTGTACACGCCGGAGTGCCGTCAATGCAAGTTCTGTCTGTCGCGTAAGACCAACCTGTGTGCCGCCATTCGCGCAACCCAAGGCAAGGGCCTCATGCCCGATAGCACGTCGCGATTTTCGCTCGATGGCAAGCCGATCTTGCACTACATGGGCACCTCAACCTTCTCCAACTACACGGTGGTGCCCGAAATTGCGTTGGCAAAAATCCGTGAAGACGCCCCCTTCGACAAGGTTTGCTACATCGGTTGCGGTGTCACAACGGGTATCGGTGCTGTGCTCTTTACCGCTAAGGTAGAAGCCGGGGCCAACGTGGTGGTCTTCGGGCTCGGCGGCATCGGGCTCAACGTGATTCAGGGTGCCAAGATGGTCGGCGCCGACATGATTATTGGGGTGGATATCAATCCTGAGCGCGAGGCTTTGGGCCGCAAGTTTGGTATGACGCACTTCGTCAACCCCAACGAGGTCGAGAACATTGTCGACCACATTATTCAACTGACCGACGGCGGTGCCGATTACTCCTTCGAGTGCATCGGCAACGTGAAGGTGATGCGCCAGGCGCTGGAGTGCGCGCATCGCGGCTGGGGACAGTCCATCATCATCGGCGTGGCCGGGGCTGGCGAAGAAATTTCGACACGTCCATTCCAGCTCGTCACCGGGCGGGTGTGGAAGGGTTCTGCTTTCGGGGGCGCGCGCGGACGCACGGACGTGCCCAAGATTGTCGATTGGTACATGGAAGGCAAGATCAATATCGACGATCTCATTACGCACACGATGCCCCTGGAGCGCATCAACGAAGGGTTCGACCTGATGAAGCAAGGAGAGTCGATCCGTTCGGTTGTGATTTACTAGGAGGATCGAATGCTGGAACTCATCAGTGAGCACCGTTGTTTCGACGGTGTGCAACGGTTCTACCGGCACGCATCGTCGGCCATCGGGCTGCCGATGCGGTTCTCCGTGTATTTGCCGCCACAGGCGGAGGCCGGCAAAGTGCCTGTGCTGTTTTATCTGGCGGGCCTCACCTGCACGGAAGAGACTTTCATGATCAAGGGCGGGGCACAGCGGCTCGCCGCCCAACACGGCATGATGCTGGTGGCTCCTGACACCAGCCCTCGCGATGCCAATATCCCGGGCGAGACCGATCACTGGGACTTTGGTGTGGGCGCGGGCTTCTACGTAGACGCGACCCAAGAGCCCTGGAGCCGGCACTACCGGATGTATAGCTATGTCACCGACGAGCTATACGGCATTGTCACTCGCGAGCTGCCGGGAGACGCGAGTGCAGTGGGGATTTTTGGCCACTCCATGGGCGGCCACGGCGCTTTGGTACTGGCCCTGCGTAATCCCGATAAATTCCGCAGCGTCTCCGCCTTTGCTCCCATTGCAGCGCCGAGTCAATGCGACTGGGGCAAGAAGGCGTTGGGGGGGTATCTTGGTTCCGATACAGCTGCATGGCGAGATTACGACGCCAACGAACTGATGCGAACCATGAAGAACCCTTATCCGAATGGCATCCTCATTGATCAGGGTATGGCCGATCAGTTCATGCACCAATTAAACCCTGAGCTATTCGAAGAGGCTTGCAAGCTTGCCGGGCAGCCGCTCACGCTGCGGCGTCATGAAGGTTACGATCACGGGTATTACTTTATTTCAACCTTTATGGATGACCATCTGGCTCACCACGCCGAGCGGTTGAAAAACGGCTAACAATATTTGGCCTGTTTGTTCTGAGTGCTTTGTTGCTTTCAGTGGGCAAGTTTGTTGGTTTAAATACAGAACGCCTCTTCATGGGGCGTTTTTTATTGCAGTTTGTATACCGTCTGAGCCGGCGCCATTCAACGCAATCGTACCCCGGCTCCGCGTCGTCACCGGTTGGTCGGCAGCAATTGCTGAGCCAGTAAAGCTCCGCGCTCATGGCCAACTCTAACGGTTACGTTCGGCGGGCGGGATTAGGGTAGGCGGTTACTGAGAGTTGGCGTTCCGATAACGCAAAAAGGCTGCGCAAATTTGTTCTGTGGCGGCAATAAGTCCGGGCCCAGGCCGGTAGAGCAGGTCTTCGTCAATTAAGACGAGGAGGTCCGGCCGCGCTGCGGGTAACACGCCAGCAAATCGTGCCCAATGGCTTTGGGCGTCTGGGAATCCCGACTTCGTGCGCGCCGCAACGATGACATCAGGACGCTCGTGCAGCACGGCCTCAACGCCCACCACCGGGGCAGGAGCGGGCAAATGTCCGAACACATTCTCCCCTCCGCAGGTGCGCAGCGCGTCCGTAACGATGTGCCGCCCGTTCAGGGTGTACAGCGGATCCTGCCCAGCCTGGACGAAGACCCGCAATCGCGGTCGATGTTGATGCTCGTGACGCAGCTGGTCCAGTTTCCTGCGCAAACCGGCGGCCGCCTCTTGGGCTTGAATCTCAGTGCCCAGCAGCCTGCCTAACTGCTCGATTTGCTGTGGAATATCGTCCAAGCGGCGTGGCTGGCTATAGAAAACTGCCACGTTCAGCGCATCGAGCACGCGATCCAGGGGCTGTCGTGCCTGTGAGACAACAGCGGCACGGCGTTGCTGCCTGCACGCCTCATCGAGATTGATGCCAGCGTCCACTTCGGCACGTCCACCGGTGCGCTGTGATGGTGCCGGGCCCGTTTGGCCCGGCGAGGAGGTGGACGTAACGTGAGGGGCAGGATACGACGAGGGGTTCGGAGCGAATGCTGACTGCGCTTGGACAACATGGTGTGAAGACAAGGGCGTCCAGGCCACGATCAACTCAGGTCGCAGCAGCATCAATACTTCCGGGTTGATGCGGCGCGCATCCCCCACCGCGCGTACTCCCCCTGGGAGCGGCGCCAAGCCGGGCCCGGCGACGCTGCCCACGAGCCTGTCGGCGCCCCCCGCCCAAAGGACCAATTCAGTAGCGTGTGGTGCCAGCGTTACGACGCGGCGCGCGGGTTGGTTCAGGCACACCAGGCGACCCCTGCTGTCCAGAGCAGCGAGCGCGGGGGGAGCTTGAACGTGTGCTGTCGTCTCGCCGGCCCCCGCTTCGCTGGGAGGCGTCTGCGGGGGCGTGGAGCGGGTTTCGACGGGCGCAGTAGAGCGGGGGTTAAGCTGGACTTTAATGGCGGACGCCGAGTTAGCCCGCTCTCGGGAGAGTGCCACGGCTGTCGGCGAGAGCGCCTCCCCTATGCGCGGCGTCCCGCCGGCATCATGAGGAGGCTGGCTGCCGGTCTGGGATTGGGTGCTGTAAACCGCCTCCCAGGCAGGAGTATCGGGCACGCCGCTCACCGCGGCAGGCACCCACATCACCATGCCCCACACCCACACCCAAAGTGGGCAATTCAATAGTGCACGGATAACGCCGCAAAGATATTTGATCCTGCAGTGGCATAGCCGGGTACCAGGGTGTAGTTGCGATCGAAGATATTGTTCCACCGTACGTGTACCTGCATGCTGGGGTTGATGTCGTAGGTCAACGTGAGGTTTGTCAAAGCGAACCCTCCCATGCGCTCGCGACCATCGCTCGTGCCAAATCGCTCACCCACGGCCTCCCATTCCACACCCACCAGGCCCCACGCAAGCTGATGCTCTGCCAATAAGGTGAATGATTGGCGGGAGCGCAGGGGGAGGAGGTGACCGGTATCTTGATCGTGCGGCTTTTGTAGGTCGAGATGGGCCTGCCAGTGGGTGTTACCAAGGCGGCGTCGCGCCTCCAGGCTCATGCCTTCAAGAACGGCACGACCAATGTTCACGGATGGAAAACCCGCAATCAGATTGTGAACGCGATTGCGATACACGGAGATGCTGACGTCACTTACAGCGTCCGTATAGCGCAGGCCGGCTTCGATATTCCGCGCCTTTTCGGGCTTCAAGTTTGGATTGCCGCTGCCTGGAAAAAACCGTTCATTGAAATCCGGTGCACGAAATGCGGTATTCGCGCCCAGACGAGCCTGGAGGTGGGGGGTGATATCGTACGCGTAGCCGAGCGCGCCAGTCGTTTGCCCGCCATATAGCGAATCGTTGTCGTGTCGAATGCTCGCCTGAAAGCGGTGACGCGCGAAACGGCCGGTATAGATGGCGCCAACGGCATTGGTGTGTCGTTTGTCGACCGGGTAATTCACGAAGGTGGGCGGTAACGGAAAATTGCTGTAGTCGGCCAGATCGCCCCTGACCCGTTGTTCAAGGCGTTCCAGCACCACACTCAGCTGGTGATGTTTTAGAAATTTGAAGTCGTTTTGCCACGTGAACTGACGTTGCCGATTCGTGAACTGAGACGCCCCACCGGGGGGCGCATCGGGATGATCGGGGGCGTTGTACGTACGCAGACGATCGCTGGTGAATGCCGCCACCAAGGTGCTCACCCACCCATCGGCGATGGCATTCTTACTCGTTAACGTGTAGCCCGTCAGGCTTTGCACAGTGCGATCGTTGAACCAGGGCAGCCCCGCGTCATAGCCGCCATTGATGCGATTATGGTTAATCTGCAGCGAGATTTCCTGGTCGGGCGCCCACGCACGCGTCACAGCGGCTGACGCGTGTCGCTGGTAATAGCTATCGCGATCCGGGTTGTGGATGAACAATTCGGGCGTAGTTGCATCGAATCCGCGGCTTTGTGCGTAGCCGGCGCCAAAAGCGTAATACCAGCCGTCATGTCCCCCATCGACGTCAACGTCGACCTTCTGGGTTGAGTGCGTACCCGCGCCCACGGTGGCGTGCGCGGACACGCCGTCTTCGCGCCGCTTACGGGTAACAATATTGATAACACCGCCTACCGCATCGGCGCCGTAAAGGCTGCTTGCCGCGCCGCGCAGAATTTCTATGCGCTCAATGTCGTGGGCCGAAAGCGCATTGAGTGCGGCGCCACCATGTGTGGCCGCATTGATTCTGACGCCATCGATCAATACCAGTACCTGATTGCTATTGCTGCCGCGAATGAAGAGGCGGCTCACCGTCTGGGGGCCGCCATAAGAAATGGCTTCGACCGCCCGACTGCGGTTCAGGACCTCGGTCAAGCTGCTTTGTGCAGCGCGTTGTAAGGCGGCGCGGGGAATGACGCTGACGTCGCCGACGATATCGGGTTCGTGCTGCAGGGTACGGTTCCCGATCACCGCGACCGGCGCGAGGGGAGTGATTGGGGAGGGTGCAACGGACGGATCAGAAGTTGCCGTCAAGGCCGCGTTGGCAAGTGCGGTACACAAGGTACCGGCGACGGACATGCAAAAGGACGCAATTGGGCGCACTGACACGCGACGGGTCAGGCCCCAAGAAGACACTTGGGTAAACATGTAGGAGAGCTCGTTACGACGCGCGACCCCGCACGTCGGTGGTGGAACGAAAATGAACCGGCCGGTATCCGGGCTGGCGACCGGGCAATGAGCCAATCACCCCGCCTTCCCACCTCAAAAGGGGCAGTGGCCTTGGAGTGATTCTTCACGCTGAATAGAGCGAAGCGGAACGCTTACCGTTGCGGGGGCAGCACAGGTTGAAAGACTCCTGTTTCCCGTTTAACCGCACGAACGTGCGGCACCGATTCGGTCGTCACTGTAGCACTAGCCATGCAATGCGCAAAACGCATGTAGGGACCAGGTTTGTTACCATATCGGGTTCGTTCGCATTTCTTGCGCCACTGGCGCCTGCAGGTGTTCCGTGTCATTTCCCAGCTTGCCGTATCCTCCCGAGGCTTATACGCGCGGGGGCGAATTCGCCCGTTTGTTGTTGCAACGCATCATGATCCTGGATGGTGCAATGGGCACCATGATTCAGCAACACAAGTTGGGTGAAGCTGAGTACCGCGGACAACGTTTTGCCGATCACGACAAGGACGTCAAAGGCAACAACGAACTCTTGTCACTGACGCGTCCAGACATTATCGAAGGTATTCACCGCGAGTATCTTCTGGCTGGGGCAGATGTCATTGAGACCAATACCTTTGGTGCCACCACCATCGCCCAAGCCGATTACGGCATGTCCGAGTTTGCTTACGAAATGAATGTTGTCTCGGCACGTTTGGCGCGTACTGCTTGCGACAGCATTCATACGCCCGGCAAGCCGCGGTTCGTTGCGGGAGCACTCGGGCCACAGCCCAAAACAGCTTCGTTGTCCCCGGACGTCAATGACCCGGCGGCGCGCAATGTCACGTTTGACGAATTACGTGAGGCGTATGCCGATCAGGTGCGTGCGTTGCTCGAAGGCGGTATCGACCTCATCCTGATCGAAACGGTTTTCGATACGCTGAACGCCAAGGCGGCGATCTTTGCCGTCGAGGAAGTCTTCGAGGAGACCGGTGAGCGGCTGCCCGTGATGATTTCTGGCACGGTGACTGATGCGTCGGGGCGAATTTTGTCGGGACAAACCGTAGAGGCCTTCTGGAATTCGGTACGGCATGCGCGACCGCTGACCATTGGTCTTAACTGCGCCCTGGGTGCTGCCTTGATGCGGCCGTATATCGCCGAACTGTCACGCATCTGCGATACGTTCGTGTGCGTTTATCCCAACGCTGGTTTGCCCAACCCCATGAGCGAGACGGGGTTCGACGATACGCCTGAAGTTACCTCAGATTTGCTGGCCGAATT
>CAZMVM010000073.1:0-6422 GCA_964569785.1 uncultured Pigmentiphaga sp.
TAAGCAAATAACTTGCCCTTTGGCCAGATTTCGGGCCCTGCTATAAGACGAGTCGAAGCGGTAGTGGTATAACTTTCTGACGGGTCCTCCGTTAAGCCTAAACCTGGTCGCACGGCCACGCATCTGTTTACCGCATGATACAAAGCACCACTCTGGAAATCCCGCAAACCCGAGAGATTCCACGCCACGTCGCGATCATCATGGATGGGAATGGCCGTTGGGCCAGAGAGCGGCATCTGCCCCGGGTGGCGGGACACGCCCGAGGGGTGAAGGCGGTTCGCAAGACCGTCGAAGCGTGCACACAGGCTGGGGTCGAATACCTGACTCTATTTGCCTTCAGCTCGGAAAACTGGCGACGCCCCAAAGAGGAGGTGTCCTACTTGATGAACCTCTTCATGCAGGTCATGCAACGCGAAGTGGGTGAACTTGCCCGTAACGGGGTGCGGCTCCGAGTCGTCGGTGATACTGAACGGTTCGATGCACCATTGCGCGCGAAGATTCGCGAGGCTGAACAAGTCACTGCTGAGAATTCACGCCTCCATCTTACCGTGGCAGCTAACTACGGTGGGCGTTGGGACATACTTAACGCGATGCGCGCCCTGTTGCGAGAGCGTCCTCATCTTTGTGAAACGCCCGATCTGATCGATGAGCGTGAGCTCACACCTTATCTTGCGCTCTCTTATGCCCCAGAGCCCGATTTGTTCATTCGAACCGGCGGAGAACAACGAGTTTCTAACTTTGCGATCTGGCAGCTTGCATACACCGAGCTGTACTTCACCGACAGCTATTGGCCCGATTTCGACGCGAAGGCATTGCACAAGGCGTTCGAGTGGTATCGTCAACGAGAACGGCGCTTTGGTCGCACGAGCGAGCAGTTGGGGGTGACAGCCCATGCTAAAGCTGTGGATGAACATTCTGTTAAACCCGCCGGCTCCGCTTCGGTGAAGGCGTCGACCGAGGGATAGGCGCGTATGCTTCGACTTAGAGTCATCACCGCTGCGGTGCTATTACTGGTGCTGGTAGCGGTGTTGACGGCGCCGGGGCCCATGCCGTTTTCCCTGCTGCTGCTCGTGTTTGCCGTCGTTACATTGTTCGAGTGGTGGCGAATGACACTCGCTCGGCCGGCGGAGGCAACAGCGGAGAGGCCGGCGAGCGACGCGATGGCACGCATTCATGAAGTCGTGCTTAGCGGATTATCTGGTTGGCCCTTGCTTTGGCGTATATGCACCACCGTTTTCGCCATCTGGCTGGTGGGGCGCTTACTATGGGATTATGCGCAGCTGGGCGCCTCCCTGCTTGAACTGCTGGCAGGGGGTTCCGAGATTCTTGCCTACGGTACGGCAGGATGGGTATTCGCGCTCGATTTACTGTTTAGCCGCATGTGGCTGTGGGCGGCCGTGGGTTGGATAGGCGCCGCACTCTATGTCTTTATCGCACGCACCGACCGGCCGGCGTTCAGTATCATGCTCACAGCGTTTGGATTGCTAGCGGTCCCGGCGGCGTGCACCGCATTGCTGGCAGCACAGGGGCGGGGCGTTATTTATCTACTCTCGCTTCTGGCAATCGTGTGGGCCGCGGATATCGGTGCCTATTTCATAGGGCGCGCCATAGGAGGCGTGAAACTGGCGCCCCGCATTAGTCCTGGAAAGACCGTTTCCGGAGCGATTGGCGGAATCGTTTCCGCAGTGGTGTGGGTGTGGTTCACCAGCCTTTGGGCAGGTGACGGCAGTGCATTCACTACGTATGGCGCCAACCTCGTGGAACGGTGGGGGTTACCGCTTGCACTATTGCTAACCGTGCTCCTGGCCGGGTTTTCCATCGTTGGAGATTTGTTCGAATCGCTTTTGAAGCGTCGCGCGGGGCGCAAAGATTCCAGTCATCTTTTGCCGGGGCATGGCGGGGTATACGATCGCGTTGACGCGGTCTTGCCAGTGGCTCCCCTCGCGATGCTCCTAGTCGCCTGAGTTTGGTTCGCTGATATGGGTCAGATACGACGTATTACGGTGTTGGGCTCGACCGGGTCGATCGGCGTGAGTACGCTGGAAGTGGTCGCCCAGCACCGTGATCGTTACGCGATACATGCGCTCACCGCGCACTCTCGGATCGAGGAACTGGCTAACCAGGCCGCCGAGTTCGATGCGCGTGCGGTGGTTGTGCCAGATAATGCCGCACGCATCCGATTTATCCAGGCGTGGCAGGACGTTACCGAAGGGAAACGTGCTCTCCCCGAAATTCGTGTGGGCCCGCAAGCCTTGGCCGACACCGCCGCTGATCCTGAGTGTGATACGGTCATGGCCGCCATTGTCGGCGCTGCCGGATTGCCCGCTGCACTTGCTGCGGCTCGACACGGCAAGCGGCTATTACTCGCCAACAAAGAGGCGTTAGTCGCTGCGGGCGCGTTGTTCATGCATGCAGTGCGCTCAAGTGGGGCTGAATTGCTGCCCATCGACAGCGAGCACAATGCGATCTTTCAGTGCTTGCCGCAGGCCAAGAGCCAGGTCGCTCAGGGCCCGGATATGCCCGCGCCCGGTGTGCGACGTCTGGTACTTACCGCATCGGGTGGCCCTTTTCGCGCCAGTCCGCTTAGTGAACTTGCTCACGTGACGCCCGAGCAAGCGTGTGCGCATCCCAACTGGGTGATGGGCCGCAAGATTTCGGTGGATTCGGCCACTATGCTGAATAAGGGGCTCGAGGTCATCGAGGCGCACTGGTTGTTTGCTATGCCTGCCTCGCAGATTTCGGTTATTGTGCATCCGCAAAGCGTGGTGCACTCAATGGTGGAATATGAAGACGGGTCGGTGCTTGCTCAATTGGGACAGCCCGACATGCGTACTCCGATTGCCTATGGTTTAGGATTTCCCGAGCGCATCGATGCCGGCGTGAATGCGCTTGATCTCGCCCGCATTGGTCGTCTGGATTTCGAAGAACCCGACTTCCTGCGGTTTCCCTGCTTGCGGCTGGCTTACGATGCTCTGAATAGCGGGCAAATCGCTTGTATCGCGCTCAATGCCGCAAATGAAGTGGCAGTGGAGGCATTTTTGAATCATCAGTTGCGCTTTACCGACATTGCCGCAGTGATCGCGGAAGTTCTCGATCACACCGTCAACGAGAATGCTGGCGTCCCTGCGGATCTCGACGAAGTTTTAGCGCACGACGCTGCGGCACGTCGCCGCGCCGTTCATTGTATTGCCGCTCGGGTGGCCGCATGATTCGCCAGTCTGTTCATAAATTAAAGACCCCCGGACAGCGTCAGGGTAAATCGTCATGCTGCTAACGATTGCTGCCTTTTTGGTTGCCATTGGCTTGCTCGTGGTCGTACACGAATACGGCCATTATTGGGTGGCACGACGGTGCGGTGTCAAAGTTCTGCGCTTTTCAGTCGGTTTCGGCAAGGTGCTTATGCGCCGCACGGATCGTCACGGAACGGAATGGGCCATTTCCGCCAGTCCGCTGGGTGGTTACGTCAAAATGCTGGATGGGCGCGAAGAGTCGTTGGCGCCCCAAGACGAGGCACACGCCTTCGATCGTCAATCGGTCTGGCGCCGCATAGCGATCGTATCAGCGGGTCCTGCCGCCAACCTCCTGTTGGCCAGCTTGCTCTACGCAGGACTTTTCATGGGTGGTATCCAAGAGCCCGCACCCGATCAGGGTCCACCCCTGCCCGTCATTCAGTCGGTGCAAGCGGAAAGCGCAGCTGCCGCTGCAGGTCTGCAACCCGGCGATGTGGTGCTCGCTGCTGATGTGCTCGAAGCGCCGAACCCCGACCAATTCGTCACGCTCGTCGCGCAAAGCCCGGGGGAGGCGGTACGTTTGCGGGTTGATCGCGGGGGCCAGCCGGTATATGTCACAGTGGTGCCGCGGGAAGTTGTCGATGAGAGCGGTCAAACCATCGGACGGATTGGCGTGCAGATTCGATCGAATGTGCAGCTCGTCGAGGTGCGATACGGTGTACTGGAAAGCCTTTACCGCGGCGTTGAACGCACCGGAGAGATCGCCTGGCTCACTTTGCGCATGCTGGGCAACA
Organism: uncultured Pigmentiphaga sp.; assembly: GCA_964569785.1. GTDB lineage: Bacteria > Pseudomonadota > Gammaproteobacteria > Burkholderiales > Burkholderiaceae_B > Verticiella. The sequence goes on from CAZMVM010000073.1 coordinate 4,025, forward strand.
TGATTATTGGCGAGGCATCCTGGAGCAATTTGTCTGGGCCGGTTACCATTGCAGATTATGCGGGCCAAACCGCACGCATCGGGGTTGATGCCTACATTACCTTTCTAGCAGTCGTTAGCGTCAGCCTGGGTATTTTGAACCTTTTGCCAATACCTATGTTAGATGGCGGACACCTGCTGTATTATTTCGTCGAAATCGTGCGGGGTAGCCCTCCCCCCGAGCGGTGGCTCGATATCGGGCAACGTGCAGGGCTGGGCGTGTTGCTCGCGCTCATGAGCGTCGCATTGTTCAATGACTTCGTACGATTGTTTGGCTAACGCCATCGAAACAAGGTAAACGTAAGCCCATCATTTCAATAACTAATTCAGGATAGCCACCTTGCGCCGCTTAACGTTCTCGAACAGCATGTTTCGTTCATCCGCCCGGTTGCGACAAAAGGCCTCACACCTAGTTTTGAGCCTAGCCGCTCTCGGAATGATCGCTCCCGCTGCGTCGGCGTTTGAACCCTTTACGGTTACCGATATCCGCATTGAGGGTCTGCAGCGCATCGAGCCCGGCACGGTATTCGGCTATATGCCGGTCAAGGTTGGAGACGTCTTTACCGAACAAGATGCAACCAACGCAGTGCGCGCGCTGTTTGCCTCCGGTTTTTTTAGCGACGTGCGTATCGATGTGCGGGATGGCGTGGTGGTAGCGGTCGTCGAGGAGCGCCCTACCATTGCCGCGATCACATTCAATGGCATGCGCGAATTCGAATCCAAAGCCGTGCTTGAGTCGCTTTCTCAGGTGGGTTTCGCTAATGGACGCATCTTCGATCGCGCACTGCTTGACCGAGCCGAGCAAGAGCTGAAGAACCAATATTTGGCGCGAGGCAAATACGCCGTTGAAATCACGAGCACCATTACGCCGTTGCCGCGCAACCGTGTAGGGGTCTCCTTCGAGGTGTTCGAAGGCGATGTGGCCAAGATTCGGCAAATCAGAATCATCGGCAATGAGGCGTTTTCCGAAAAGCGTCTGCTGGATTTATTTCAGCTGCGTACACCAGGCTGGTTAACCTGGTACACGAAGGCCGACCAGTACTCCCGTCAAAAACTGGCCGCCGATATCGAAACGTTGCGTTCGTACTATCTCGACCGAGGCTATCTCGAATTTACTGTTGAACCGCCGCAAGTCGCGATTTCTCCCGACCGCAAAGATATCTACATCACGATTACCATTCACGAAGGCGAGCCGTACACTGTACGGAATGTTCAGCTTGCGGGCGACATGTTGGGCCTTGAAGATGAGTTTCGCGAGCTGATCACCATCAAGGAAGGTCAAACATTTTCGGCTGCCGATGTTAATGCATCAAGTCAAGCGATTTCTGATTATCTAGGCGACCTCGGGTACGCGTTTGCAAGCGTCAACCCCAACCCGGTGCTCGATCGCGAAGAGAAGACCGCAGATGTGGTGTTTTTTGTCGACCCGAACCGGCGCGTCTATGTACGGCGTATCAACATCGGCGGTAATACTCGCACACGGGATACTGTGATCCGCCGCGAAATGCGTCAAAACGAAGCTGCTTGGTATAACGCCGCGGACATCGAATTGTCACGTAACCGCATCGACCGACTCGGCTACTTCCAAATGGTTGAAGTCGATGCGCAGCCCGTTCCCGGCACGCCTGACCAAGTCGATATCAACGTCACGGTGCAGGAACGTCCTACCGGCATGATCAACCTCGGGGTTGGCTATAGCAGCTCCGATCGACTCATGTTAATGGCCGGGATCAGTGAAGATAACGTGTTTGGGTCGGGCACCAACCTGGGATTGCAGGTTAACACCAGTAGTCGCAACCGCACTTTGGTGATCAGCCACACCGATCCGTACTTTACCCGCGACGGCATCAGTCGTACCACCAACCTGTACTACCGCAAGCAGGAACCCTGGTACGGCAACACGGGTGATTACCGCTTGCGTACTGCTGGGCTGGGCATGAATTTCGGGATCCCCTTTTCCGAAGTCGACCGCGTCACGCTGGGTGCAGCCTACGAACGCAACGACATTACTTTGTACGACAACAGTCCGTTTAATTTCCAGCAGTATGTCGAAGAGTTTGGCGCCAAGAGTCATGCCTTCATCTTGAATGCAGGCTGGCTGCGTGATACGCGCGACAGTGCGTTGGCGCCTCGCAAAGGCTATTTGTCCAGACTTGGCACGGAAGGTTCGGTCGCGGGCGATCTGCGTTATTACTCGGTCACGGCCCAGCAGCAATTTTATTGGCCCGTCACGCGCGATCTCACCTTGGCGCTTAACGCACAAATCGACTACGGTAAGGGTTATTCCGGGCAGCCTTTCCCGCCGCTCAAGAACTTCTATGCGGGGGGTATCGGTTCAGTCCGTGGGTATGCCGGGGGCT
>CAZMVM010000073.1:6432-16271 GCA_964569785.1 uncultured Pigmentiphaga sp.
TCCTCGAGCAGTTGCGCCAGCAGCGCGCGCCAGGCGTCATCGCGTTGAAGCGAGGTCGCCGGCAGCGGCGGCATGTCGTGCTTCTTCGCGCGTTCGACCAGCAATGCGTCTGGCATCGGCGGTGCGAAGCGCTTCTTCTTCAATGCCCAACTTTATTTGCCGTTCCCGGGAACCCAGCAAGACCGTACATTGCGGTGGTTTGCCTTCGTGGATGGTGGTCAAGTGTATGCCGACAATCAAAGTATGAACTTTGGGCAGCTGCGATACTCCGCAGGCCTCGGCCTAAGCTGGGATTCGCCGCTCGGACCACTACAGATCTCCTGGGCATACGCGATCAATAAGAAGGAAGGCGATGATACCGAGCCATTCCAGTTCCAGATCGGCACGTCATTCTAAGCAGTGTGGTGGCGTAACGCGGTTTGTTACCCCCACACCCGATTCCCGATCCGTTCACCGACTGAGGTCCCCGTTTTAATGGCACAATTGCCGTTTGCATTGCAAGTCTCAAGCCCGTGCCTTTTGATCATACGTATAGCGAGAGCTCAATGAATTTGACGTCTTATTCACCAGTACCGGTTTTGCCGCGCGTGAATGCTGTTCGCCGGTGGGCGGGTTGCGCCGTGTTGGCGCTTTCCGTGCTGGGCACCGCGGGTACCGTTCAGGCGCAGCAGGCCCAAGGCGGCGCCACCAAAGTAGGTTTTGTTAGCGTCGAGCGTATTATTCGCGATTCTGCCCCTGCGAAGGCAGCTATTGCTCGCATCGATTCCGAGTTCAAGAAGCGGGAGGCCGAGCTGCAGCAACTGGCAAACCGTTTGCGCACTCAATCCGAACAGTTCGATCGGGATCTGGCGGTCATGTCCGAGTCAGATCGCATCCGTCGTCAACGTGAACTTACCGCTCTCGACAGCGAGTTTCAGCGCAAGCGTATCGAGTTCCAGGAAGATCTCAATCGTCGCCGCAACGAAGAGATGAGTAAGGTCTTCGAGCAAGCCGACCAAGTGATCAAGCGAATCGCCGAGACCCAAGGCTACGATCTTGTTCTGCAAGAGGCGGTCACCGTGAATCCGCGTATCGATATTACTGACCAGGTCATCAAGGCCCTCGATTCTGCGCGCTAAGGCGCGATCGGTGCTGCCAAACTATGCCGGTGTTGCTTGATCCGGCCAGCGCGATTCCGCTCGACTCGTTGCTGGCAGAGGTACAGACCCAAGGCCTCGAGTGGCGTATTGAGGCGAGTTCTATCCCCTCGATTGCGGGAATTGGCAGTTTGTCAACTGCAGGCCCGCTAGAACTCAGCTTTGTCGCCAGTAATCAATACGTTGCACAATTGCCCACGACGCGCGCAGGCGCGGTTATTGTCACGCCTGAAGTGGCGGCCAGTTTAGCGCCCGACACGTCATTCGCACGGGTTGTTTGCACCCATCCATACCTGTTTTACGCGCGGGTAAGTCAGTGGTTTGCGCGGCACGTACAACCCAGGCCGGAGCCGGGGGTGCATCCCACTGCGGTCGTGGCGGATGACGCTACGGTGGCGGCAAGCGCCGTTATAGGAGCACATGCGGTCATCGAGTCGGGAGCGGTCATCGAAGACCAATGCCAGATCGGTGCGGGGTGCTTTATTGGGCGTGGTAGTCGAATCGGAGCCGGCTCGCTGCTCCACCCCCGGGTCACCGTATATGCCGGTGTTCAGGTGGGGAGCCGTGCCATTATCCACGGCGGCGCGGTGTTAGGTGCCGATGGCTTTGGTTTTGCACCGGATACTGCGTCGGAACAGCCGGGCGCGTGGGTCAAAATTGCGCAGCTGGGCGGAGTCATCATCGGAGACGACGTCGAAATCGGCGCCAATACCACCATTGACCGCGGCGCACTTGAGGATACGGTCATCGGGGATGGCGTTAAGCTCGATAACCAGATCATGATCGCGCACAACGTGCACATCGGCGATCACACGGCCATTGCTGCCTGCGTCGGCATCGCTGGCTCCACGCGTATCGGGGCACGCTGCACGATCGGCGGTGCCGCCATGCTGGGCGGTCATCTCACGTTGGGCGACGACGTTCATATTTCCGGGGGCACGTCGGTCATCTCGAATATCGAAAAGCCGGGGCGGTACACATCAGTGTTTCCCCTCAGTGAACACAGCGAATGGCAGCGCAACGCGGCTGTGATTCCACAATTATCTCGCTTACGTCGACGCGTTCAGGCTCTTGAGCGACGGCTCGAGCAGGACAACTCGGACAGCTGATCACCTCAGGTCTGGAAGGCAGCGGTCGCGTCGGATGAACGTCGACGCTTCCGCGATAGACTTAAATCAACTCAACGTCAACGCGCGCCCGCACGACGAGCGCGACTTGCGTTATTGGCTAAAATGCCGCTTGGTTTTTCACATCGCGCATCAGGAACTTCCATGGAACTCGACATCAAGGCTATTCTCGACTGTTTGCCACATCGGTTTCCGATGCTGCTAATTGATCGGGTTCTGGATGTCAAGCCTGGCGAATCCATCGTCGCCATCAAAAACGTATCCATCAACGAGCCGTTTTTCCCGGGGCACTTTCCGCATTACCCCGTCATGCCGGGGGTGCTTATTATTGAAGCCCTGGCACAAGCCGCGGCTATCGTCTCCTTTATGGGGGTCGGTGCCAAGCCCGAAGACAACTGTGTCTACTATTTCGCAGGTATTGATGGCGCACGTTTTCGGCGTCCCGTTGTGCCGGGCGATCAACTGCGTCTCGAGGTCAATGTCGAGCGGGTCTCCCGTGGTATGGGCAAATACCGAGGGAAGGCTTATGTCGATGACCAGCTCGCTGCCGAGGCCGAGTTGATGTGCGCCATGCGCAAGCTAGAGGATTAAATCGTGCCGTTGATACACCCCACGGCCATCGTTGACCCTTCGGCTGAACTGGATAGTACCGTCAGTGTCGGCCCTTACACCATTATTGGGCCTCATGTGCGTATTGGGGCCAATACACGGGTTGAAGGGCACTGTGTCATTGAAGGTCGAACCACGATCGGGTCCGATAACCACATCTTTCCCTTTTGCTCGATTGGGACTATTTCCCAAGACAAGAAGTACCGCGGAGAGCCTACGCGTCTTGAAATTGGGAACCGCAACACGATCCGGGAATTCTGTACCGTGCATTTAGGTACGGTGCAGGATGAGGGCGTTACGCGCGTTGGTGATGATAACTGGATCATGACCTACGTGCATATTGCTCACGACTGCCGGGTAGGAAACAACACCGTGCTTTCTAGCAGCGCGCAGTTGGCAGGGCATGTGCATGTTGGCGACTGGGCGGTGCTGGGCGGCTTCACCGGTGTGCACCAGTTCGTGAAAATTGGAGCACACAGCATGACCGGAGGACAGGCCCTGTTGTTGCAGGATGTGCCTCCTTTTGTTACGGCCGCTGGCAGTCCCGCAAAACCCGCAGGTATCAATTCGGAAGGGCTCAAACGGCGCGGTTTCAGCCCTGAGGTCATCCGTAGCATACGGCAAGCCTTTCGATCGCTCTATCGGTCGGGTCTTACCCTGGCCGAAGCACGTCAGGAAATTGCAGCGCAGCGCGATGCAGAGCCCCATGCAGCCGACGCGCTGGGCCTGTTGTTGTCATTCCTCGATTCCGCTTCCCGCGGCATTATTCGCTAACGATGGCGAGCACTGTCCCTTTCGTCCCAGACGCAGAGGGAACGTTGCGCTCGGAGCTGCGTGTAGGGATGGTTGCGGGAGAGCCCTCGGGCGACTTGCTCGCCGCTCAAGTCATGCAAGGTCTGCGCGACTTCGAACCCGCAGCGCAATTCGCGGGCATCGGTGGGCCGCATATGGTCAAGCAAGGCCTGGATGCGTGGTATCCCATGGATGCCCTCTCCGTGTTTGGCTATGTTGATGCGCTAAGGCGTTTGCCATCGTTGCTGACCATGCGTCGCAGTGTGCAACGACGCTGGATTCAACAGCCGCCATCTGTTTTTGTGGGTATCGATGCGCCAGATTTCAATCTGGGGCTCGCGTCGCGTCTGCGCGAACGTGGCATACCCACGGTGCAGTTCGTAGGCCCCTCCATCTGGGCGTGGCGCGGCGAGCGTATTCATACGATACGACAGGCCGTTTCGCACATGCTGGTGGTCTTCCCGTTCGAAGAGCCAATTTATCGAGACGCCGGTGTACCCGTCACCTATGTCGGCCACCCCTTGGCGAGCATTATTCCCTTGGAACCTGATCGGCAGGGCGCCCGCAGAGTGCTGGAAGTTGACGAAAAGGCGCGCGTCGTTGCTCTCATGCCAGGAAGCCGAGCAGCGGAGATTCAGCGATTGGGTCCGATATTTCTGCGCGCGGCGGCGCTTCTGCAACAGCGCTACCCCCATGTACAGTTTCTGGTTCCCATGGTGAACGAAGGTCGGCGACGTCAATTCATGGCTTTACCCGAGCATGCATTGGTAAAAAATCTTCGTTGCCTGAATGGCCATGCGTACGACGCCCTGGCAGCCTGCGACGCCGTACTTGTCGCGAGTGGCACAGCCTCTCTCGAGGCAGCGCTGTTTAAGCGGCCTATGGTTATTGCCTATGCCGTGTCACCACTGGCCTTATGGATAATGAGACGGAGATCCGGACAGGATCGACCTTATGTGCCCTGGGTGGGATTGCCAAATGTTTTGGCACGCGAATTTCTGGTTCCGGAATTCCTTCAGGATCAAATGACACCGGAAGCGTTAGCCGAGGCATTGGGGCCAATGCTTGAAGATGCACAACATGTTGAACAGTTACAAGCTCGCTTCACGGAGCTCCATCATGCGCTGCGACGCGATACAGCACGCATTGCTGCGGCTCGTATTCTCGAGGTAGCGAAGCAAGGGTGAATAGACAGTGCTACATGCGAACCCATGAAGTGCCGCTTTGATCTGATGAGTTGCCGATGTTTAGCGCCGCGCGCCCGCACCGCGAGGGCTTCATGGGGTGGTCCGTCGCCAGTGCGCGCACGCCGCGTATCGAGCAGATTATGTAATAGCGGTAGCCGCGTTGAGGGCTGGCGTGTCGATCAAGGTTGTACCCAGGAGAGTTTGCATGACCATTGAGTCGGGGCCAGAACGGGATGGCTTGATCGTGGCGGCCACAAACGAGCTTCCATTCGGGTTCTCGCGCTCGCGCATTCGCATCGTATGTGGAGTAGACGAGGCTGGACGGGGTCCCCTTGCAGGTCCGGTGTTTGCCGCTGCGGTCATTTTGCACCCCCGGCGCAGCATCAAAGGGCTGGCCGACTCAAAGGTGCTGACCGAGGCGCGACGGCTCGAATTGGCAGAAGCCATCAAACAGCGTGCGCAAGCATGGTCTGTTGCTGCTGCCTCGGTCGAAGAGATTGATTCTCTGAATATTCTGGGCGCCACCATGCTTGCGATGCAGCGGGCGGTTGCTGGGCTCGGCATGATGCCAGACGTGATCAAGGTCGATGGGAATCGTGCGCCACACCTCGGTTGTGCTGTCGAAACCGTGATCGGTGGAGATGCTCGTGTCCGTGCGATTTCGGCTGCGTCTATTTTGGCCAAGACCGAAAGAGACAAAGAATTGCTGCGCCTGCACGAAATGTACCCTGAATATGGCTTTGATCAGCACAAAGGGTACGGTACGGCATTGCACCTGGAACGATTGCAGCAGTATGGGGTTTCGCCGGCACATCGGCGCAGTTTCGCCCCCGTACGACGCTTACTCGAGCCTGAAGTGCCCGAACCGCTGCCCGACCTTTTCGGCGAACTGACGTGAAGCGTATTGCATCCCGATCCAACCCCTGGGTCAAACAATTGCGTCGCCTCGCGCGGTCCAGTGCTGCTAAACAACGCGAGGGATGGGTTTGGCTCGAAGGTGTCCATTTGTGTGAAGAATATCTTCAACGCATGGGGATGCCTGAGGTAGCGGTGTTCGATGCTCAGCGCCTGGAAAGGAGCGCACGCCCTGGGGGACGCGTTGCTGGTTCGCACGTTGACGAGTTACAGGCGTTGTTCGAAAAACTGGATGCTGAGCGCTGTGTTTTGCTTGAAGGCAATCTGCTTGCGACCGTGTCCGAAGTCGCAGGAGATCAAGGTGTGGGCTTTCTGATTCGGCAACCCGAGTATCATCTGTCCGCGTCCCTGTCTCACACTTGCGTGGTGCTGGACGGAATACAAGATCCGGGTAATGTCGGTTCAATTATTCGAACCTCTGCCGCGGCCGGTGTCCGCAGTGTGTTGTTGCTAGAGGGTACGGCGTCTGCTTGGTCGTCCAAAGTGTTACGGGCCGGGCAGGGGGCTCATTTCGCTACCCACGTATACGATCAAGTGTCCGCTCAAGATGTCGTCGCCTGCATCCAGATTCCTGTGCTGGTGACGAGTCTCACTGAGGCACGTAGTTTGTACGCAGGTTTGCTACCTACTCAATGTGCGTGGGTCTTTGGACGTGAAGGGCAAGGGGTGTCTGAATTCTGGCTTCAACGTGCCACCCAAAGAATATTCATTCCTCAGGTGGACAATGTGGAATCATTGAACGTGGCCGCCGCTGCAGCGGTGTGTCTGTTTGAGCAGCGGCGACAACGGTTGCAGATGGCGTGAGTCGCCGGTGGCCGAAGTCAACAGAACTTCACGACGCTTGGTCGTGCTAGTTGAAGTCATTCACCGTTTTTGTTGTAAAACCCGATCTCCTGCATGATGGTTGTCGCAATTTCTTCGATGGACTTGGTCGTGGTAGATAACCACCGAATTCCTTCGCGCCGCATGAGGCGTTGGGCCTCGGCCACTTCCCAACGGCATTGCTCGAGTGACGCGTACGTGCTGTCGGGGCGCCGTTCGTTACGTACCTCTGCAAGGCGCTCGGGATGAATCGATAGCCCAAAGAGCTTGTGACGGTAGGGTACGATTGCCGAGGGCAAACTGTGGCGCTCGAAATCTTCAGGAATCAGAGGGAAATTGGCCGCTTTAATGCCATATTGGAGAGCAAGATAAAGGCTGGTGGGCGTTTTGCCGCAACGGGAGACACCGATCAGAATAACGTCGGCTTGCTCCAGGCCGGTGGTGGTTTGGCCGTCGTCGTGGGCCATGCTGAAGTTGACCGCCTCCATGCGGTTCAGATATTGGGGTGAGTCCGTAGCTGCATGCGAACGTCCGACCGAATGACTGGAGCGCACGCCAAGCTCTTCCTCGAGCGGAGCCACAAAGGTCGCGAACAAGTCCAGAAACAGGCCGCTGGCTTGGCGCACCCGCATATTGATGCGGGGATTCACCAAGGTACTGAACACAATGGGACGCAGGCCATCGTCGGCATGCACCCGGTCGATACGGGCGGCAGCGTTGGCAGCTTTCTCGAGTGTGTTCACGAAAGGGATGCGGATAAGCCGAAATTCGACGCGCTCAAACTGAGAAAGAACCGAGTTGGCGAATGTTTCGGCGGTGATGCCCGTGCCGTCAGAAATGACGAAGACAGCGCGTCTGGGGGAGGAACTGGATTGATTGGAAGCGGGCTTCGAGGATGTGCTCATGATGCAGTTGGGTTCGCGTACAATTTGCCGTACCGGCCGCACATACACATAGCGCGGAAGCTGTTTGTTACGCAGCAGTGCGTGCAAGCGGCGGCCTAAATGACAAAGGCCCGTTTGGCCAGGGCGTGCGTGACGCAACCCGCGCACGTCTTGGCCAAACAGGCTTTCTTTCCATTGTATAGGTGCTTCATGTCCTATGTCCTTCCGTTCGAGCAACTCCGCATGACGGATGTTGACTCAGTCGGTGGCAAAAATGCGTCGCTCGGCGAGATGATCAGTCAGTTATCTCAGGCGGGCGTACGTGTTCCGGGCGGTTTCGCTACGACCGCTCAGGCTTACCGTGATTTTCTCAATGAGGCCGGCCTCACGCGTCGTATCGCGGATCGTTTGGCCAATCTTAATCCGGACGATGTGCGCGCGTTAACCGAAGCTGGCGCTGAAATTCGTCAATGGATCGTCGAGGCCCCCTTGCCCAAACGTCTGGAAGATGAAATCCGGGCAGCTTATGCGAAGCTCGACCCCGAGGGTAACGGCTCGTTCGCAGTTCGGTCTTCCGCTACGGCAGAAGACCTCCCGGATGCATCGTTCGCTGGGCAGCAAGAAACGTATCTCAACGTGGTCGGAGTCGACGAGGTGCTCGACAAAATCCGTCACGTGTTCGCTTCGCTGTACAACGATCGCGCCATCTCGTATCGCGTTCACAAAGGCTTTGACCACGCCGAGGTCGCCTTGTCGGCGGGGATTCAACGTATGGTGCGCTCCGACCTCGGTTCTTCCGGGGTGATGTTCACCATCGACACGGAATCGGGATTCCCAGATGTGGTCTTCATCACCTCGTCTTACGGTCTGGGCGAAACCGTTGTTCAGGGGGCGGTCAATCCGGACGAATTCTATGTATTCAAGCCCTCGCTGGAAGCCGGCAAGTATCCGATCGTGAGCCGTCGGATCGGGTCCAAGCTGATCAAGATGGAGTTCGACACCGAGCGCGCGGAAGGTCGTACGGTACGTACGGTCGACGTGCCGGTCAGTGAGCGGAACCGCTTTTCGTTATCCGACGACGAGGTCATCGAACTGGCGCGTTACGCGGTCATTATCGAAAAGCACTACGGGCGCCCCATGGACATCGAGTGGGGGCGGGACGGCCTCGACGGAAAAATTTACATCTTGCAGGCTCGCCCGGAAACGGTGAAGTCGCAGCAAAGCCGCTCGGATGTCCAGCACCGTTATCGCCTCAAGGCAACCGGAAATGTTTTAGTAACCGGACGCGCTATTGGGCAGAAGATCGGCTCGGGGCCCGTTCGTGTTATCAGTGATGTCTCCGAAATGGATAAAGTCCAGCCCGGCGACGTGCTGGTAACGGATATGACCGATCCCAACTGGGAGCCCGTGATGAAGCGGGCCGCAGCCATCGTAACCAATCGAGGCGGGCGTACTTGTCACGCGGCAATTATCGCGCGTGAACTGGGAATTCCAGCGGTTGTCGGTTGTGGTAACGCCACTGATATCTTGAGCGAAGGAGCTCAGGTAACGGTCTCATGTGCCGAAGGCGATGAAGGGCGCATTTACGACGGCCTGATCGAAACCGAGGTTGAAGAGATCCGTCGCGGCGAAATGCCAGAGATTCCCGTGAAGATCATGATGAACGTGGGTAATCCGCAGCTGGCCTTCGATTTCGCCCAGATTCCGAATGCCGGTGTCGGTCTGGCCCGACTCGAGTTCATCATTAATAACAATATTGGGGTTCATCCCAAAGCCATACTCGACTATCCCAGTGTCGATTCCGAACTGAAATCCGCTATCGAGTCCGTGGCCCGCGGCCATGCCAGCCCCCGTGCCTTTTACGTAGACAAGGTGACGGAAGGGGTAGCCACGATTGCCGCTGCCTTCTGGCCCAAACCGGTCATCGTGCGGCTATCCGACTTTAAGTCGAACGAGTACCGCAAGCTGATCGGAGGATCACGTTACGAGCCCGAAGAAGAAAACCCCATGCTCGGCTTCCGGGGTGCGTCACGTTACTTATCGCCAGAGTTCGACGAATGCTTCCGCATGGAGTGTGAGGCCTTACGCCGCGTGCGCGACGACATGGGGCTCACCAACGTTGAAATTATGGTGCCCTTCGTGCGTACGCTGAAGCAGGCCGAACGCGTCGTTGCCCTACTGGGAGAATACGGTCTGCGCCGCGGTGAAAATGGACTACGGCTGATCATGATGTGTGAGGTGCCCTCCAATGCCGTTCTGGCAGATCAATTCCTGGAGTACTTCGATGGCTTCTCCATCGGCTCCAACGACCTCACTCAGCTAACCCTAGGGCTCGACCGCGACTCGGGCTTGGAGTAGCTTGCGGAC
>CAZMVM010000074.1:0-16004 GCA_964569785.1 uncultured Pigmentiphaga sp.
ACCGTGCCGACCAGGAAATTCCGAAAAATAAACCAGGTCGGCTTGCTGCTTGCCAACACACCACGCCCTTTATTGGGCTGCCTGCACACGCATTAGCTTGGCCGACGGTGGTAAATTGCTGTGTCAGCAGCAAAGATTGTGAACTATAGCAGGAAAAAATTAGGCGTGTCAAGCTAGACGGGCACTGCGTGCTGCAGCGCGACACTGTTAGCTCTCTGCTACATCAAGCGCCTCTTCGCTGATTACCCACTTTCCTGTCCGGCCCGCCCGCAGACCTAAACGCGGCCCCCCACTCGCTAATCGCGAGCGGAACGGTATCGTCGCATCCGACGATACCCCGCTACCCGCATGTTGCTTAAGCTAGTACCGCAGTCTTCACAACGCGCATGCCTCACAACCATAAGCCCCGCTCACACTTTCGCAAAGGGGTGGTTTTGGAGACAAGCTTGATCGCATTGCAAATGCTCGTGGCTGGTGTCGCCCAAGGCTGCGTCTATGGGCTCATTGCCCTAGGCTTCGTCCTTATATACAAGGCGACAGAAACCATCAATTTCGCGCAGGGCGAATTGATGATGCTGGGCGCGTTCGCCGGGTTCGCGGGAGTCGCCGCCGGCTTACCCTTCTGGCTCGCTGCCCTGATTGCCATCGGTGTGATGGCGCTGCTGGGCGCGCTGATCGAGCGCCTCGTGATACGTCCGGTCCTGGGACAGCCCGCCTTTTCTATTGTCATGCTCACTTTCGGGCTCGCTTATATCGCCAGGGGTGCCATCACCATGCTACCGGGCATTGGTACCGACACGCATGGTCTCACGGTGCCGTATCGGGGCGGCATGTTCGAGCTGGGGCCCATTATTGTTAGCAGCGAGCAACTGGTTATTGTTGTTGCCACAGCGGCCCTGTGCTTCATCTTCTGGTTGCTATTCCGGTTCACCCGCATCGGGATGGCAATGCAGGCAGCCTCGCAGAACCAGCTTGCCGCCTACTACATGGGAATACCCGTCCAGCGTCTGAATACCCTGGTATGGGCGCTCGCCGCGGCGGCAGCGACTGCCGCCGGGCTCTTGCTCGCCCCCGTCACTTTCGTGCATGCCAATATGGGTTTCATTGGGCTAAAGGCCTTTCCCGCCGCCATTGTCGGAGGCTTTACCAGTCTACCAGGTGCCATCGTGGGCGGCGTGATCATCGGCGTCACCGAGTCCCTCTCGGGCTTTTACCTACCCGAAGGGTTCAAAGACATCATGCCCTACATCGTGGTACTCATCGTTCTTGCGATCAGACCTACCGGACTGTTCGGTGAACGCGGCATCAAAAAGGTATGACGCCGCCATGAGATTCACGTTCAAAACCACCTACGACGAAGACATCAACCTCGGCAAGGACGCCGTGCAACGCCGTTGGTACGTCCTGCTATTGGTGTTGTTAGTCGTTGCCCCATGGTGGCTACCCGAATATTGGCTGGCGCAACTCAGCTTTGTGTTGATCTACGCCATCGTTGGTGTCGGCCTCATGCTGCTCGCCGGGTACACGGGCCAGTTTTCTATAGGGCATGCAGCCTTTATGGGTGTGGGCGCCTACACCGAGGCGTATCTCATTACCCTGGGCTGGCCTCTACCCCTGACTCTGGCCTGCTCTGTCGCGCTAGCCGCTGCCGTGGGCATCATCGTCGGCCTGCCCGCACTGCGCGTACGCGGTATGTACCTGGCCATTGCCACGTTGGCGTTCGGCTTTATTGTCGAAGAAGCGCTGGCGCGATGGGAAAGCGTGACAGGCGGAAACGCGGGGCGGTTTGTGCCAACGCCGGAAATCTTCGGCTATGCCTTAGACAGCACCACCGCCTTCTACTTCTTGTGCTTGATCGCCGTGGTAGCAAGCACGCTTTTGGTTCTCAATCTGTTGCGTTCCCCTACGGGCCGGGCCTTCGTTGCTATTCGCGATTCCGAAATATCGGCACAAAGTATGGGCGTACACCTTGCCCGATACAAGTCGCTCTCATTCGCGATCTCCGCAGCCCTGGCGGGGCTGGGCGGCGCGCTCTACGCCCACAAAATGCAGTTTATTTCGCCCGAACAGTTCAACCTGGTTTTGTCCATCGACTTATTACTGATGATCGTCATTGGCGGGCTTGGATCAATGCACGGGGCATTTCTTGGTGCGCTGTTTCTCGTTGGCATGCCCCAGGTGATCTCCGCGCTCAAAGATTACCTGCCCCCCGCGATCGGGCAGGCGACCGGCCTGCAAAGCGTTGTCTATGGCGTGGTCCTGATTGGGTTTGTCATGCTCGAGCCGATGGGCATGTATGGCCGCTGGCTTAAGGTACGCACCTGGTTTGAGCTTTACCCGTTTTATCGCAAGGGCATGTTCAAACGCCAGAAGGCGTTTCAGCGATCGGAGCGTCTACGATGAGTCACCCCTTGCTGTCCGTGCGCGGCTTAAGCGTCAATTTCGGTGGGTTGCTCGCCGTGAATGCCGTCAATTTCGACGTCCACTCCGGCGAAGTATTCACGCTGATCGGACCAAACGGCGCAGGCAAAACTACGGTTTTCAATCTGATCAGCCGTTTGTTTCCACCGACGGCAGGAGACATCATATTTGAAGGGCAGGTGATTACGGGCATTCCCCCTCACCGGATCGCCAGCTTGGGAATAGCACGTACATTTCAGAATATCGAGCTCTTCGAGCACGCTACCGTTTTGCAAAATCTACTGATTGGCCGCCACATTCAGCGACAAACCAATTTTTGGCAAGAGCTGTTCTTCACCCCCAAGGTCAGACAAGCGGAGCGGACAACCCGACGCAAAGTAGAAGAAGTTATCGACCTGCTCTCCCTTCAGCACTATCGCGATCACCTGGTTGCCGGATTGCCGTATGGCGTACGCAAGGTCGTTGAGTTGGCACGCGCTTTATGTACTGAGCCCAAACTATTACTACTCGACGAGCCCTCCTCTGGCCTGAATCCCGAAGAAACCAACGACATGGGTTTCTGGATCGAAGACATTCAGCGAGACCTCGGCGTCACCATTCTCATGGTAGAGCACGATATGGGTTTGGTATCGCGAGTTTCCCACCGCGTGCTTGCAATGAATCAGGGGCAGGTGCTGGCAGTGGGTGACCCCGCAACCGTTCAGTCGCATCCAGCCGTGGTCGAAGCGTACCTGGGATCCTCCGATGATGTCACCAGTCTGCGCCGCGGCGCTCGGGAGGCGGCATGACGAATCCCGTTCTGCGACTCACCAACATCGAAAGTGCGTATGGGCCTGTCAAAGCCATTCGTGGCGTTAGTCTGCAACTGAGGAAAGGGGAAATCGCCACCATCCTAGGTTCGAACGGCGCGGGGAAGACCACCATCCTGAAAACCATTTCTGGCATTCTCGAGCCCACCAAGGGAAGCGTGCTCTTTGGCGAGCACGACATCACCGGACACGATCCGGCCAGCATTGTCCGAAGTGGTCTGAGTCACGTGCCTGAGGGGCGCGAGGTTTTTCCGCTGCTGTCCGTGTACGACAACCTGATGATGGGCGCATACACGCGGCCAGACCGCGATAGGCTGGCCGACGATCTTGAACGGGTGTATGGGTACTTTCCAGTACTCCGCGAACGCGCCAAGCAAGATGCCGGTTTACTCTCCGGCGGACAACAACAAATGCTCGCGATCGCCCGTGCGCTGTTGGCGAACCCCCATGTCATTTTGCTCGACGAGCCGAGTTTGGGGTTGTCTCCCCGTTTAACCAAGGAGATTTTCGAGATCGTGGTCCGCATCAACCGAGAGCGGGGCGTCAGCATTTTGTTGGTTGAACAAAACGCTCATATGGCACTCAACGTAGCCGACCACGGTTATGTGCTTGAAAACGGGCGCATTGTCATGGACGACACCTGTGCCCGCTTACGCGAAAAGGAATACATCAAAGAGTTTTACCTGGGCAATGCCAATCACGACGGCCGCCCTCCGAAACGTTGGAAAAGAAAGAAAACCTGGCGTTAAGCATCGATACCCAAATGTCTGCACTTTGGCGGTTAACACAACTAACCCCTCAGCCTTGCGTGATAACTCCGGGCGAGACGATTCCGGCCATGTTTCACCGGGCCGTGCGCATGCGTGCCGATCAAGTCATGATGCGTCAGAAGCAGTTCGGTATCTGGCGAAGCTGGACGTGGCGCGAAGTCGGCGACATCGTGCGCGATCTCGCAATGGGCCTGATTGCCCGAGGCTTGCAGCCCGGAGAGTGCGTATCTATTTTGTCGAACACCCGCGCGGAGTGGGTGTGGTTTGATCTGGCGATTCAATCGGCGGGCGGTGTGTCTAATGGAATCTACCCTACGGATTCCAGCCACCAGGTGCAGTACTTGTGCGCTGATTCGCGCACGGTCATGCTGATCGTAGAGGACGAAGAGCAGCTGGATAAGGCGCTTGAGGCGCGCCCGTCGCTGCCCGATCTACGATACATCGTCGTCATCGACCCTAAAGGTCTCAGCGGCTTCCACGACGATAAGGTACTCATGCTGATCGACCTGCAACAGGAAGGCTCCCACTACCACCGAACCTATCCGGATCAATTCGACAGCCGACGTAACCGCGCAGCCCCCGATCATGTCGCGATCCTTATATACACATCGGGCACAACCGGCAAACCCAAAGGCGTGATGCATTCGCACCGGAGCATCCTCGTCGCGGTACGCGGACAAACCGCCACCCTCCCTCAAGATGAAACCGACGAGCGCATGTGTTTTCTTCCGTTGTGCCATGTGGCCGAGCGAGTCGTCGGGTTGTATGCTTCGATTCACACGGGCACGCGTCTGAACTTCGTCGAGAACCCCGACACGGTGCCAGAAAACGTTCGCGAGATTGCCCCCACCGTATTCGGTGCCGTCCCACGAATCTGGGAAAAGTTCTATTCCGCCGTTACCATCGGGGTTCAGGAAGCCGGCGCGGTCCAACAAGCTCTCTATCAATGGGCTCTCAAGGTGGGCCAACAAGTGGCCGACCGTGTGCTGGCCCACCAACCTATTTCGACCTGGCTCCAGCTCAAATACAGGCTCGCAGGATTAGCAGCGCTGGACAATGTGCGCCGCATGATCGGCATTCACCGCTGCCGCTATCTTATTACCGGCGCAGCACCGATCTCCCCAGACCTGGTGCGTTGGTACCTTGCTCTGGGGGTCCCCATGCTAGAAGTGTGGGGGCAAACCGAAACTTGTGGAATCTCCACGGTCATGCCCGCCAATGGGATTCGGTTATCCACCATCGGCAAAGCCTGCCCATACAACGAGGTTAGGGTCGACCCTGATAGCGGCGAGCTACTGGTGCGTGGCGAAAACCTGTTTGTGGGCTATTTGAACTTGCCTGAACAGACAAACCAAGCGCTAACAGCAGATGGCTGGTTACGTACCGGAGACATGGGCGAAGTCGACGACCATGGCTACTTCCGTATCACCGACCGTCTGAAAGACATCATTATTACAGCGGGCGGGAAAAACATTACACCCAGCGAATGGGAAAACCAACTTAAATTCTCCCCCTATGTAACCGACGCTGTCGTGATTGGCGACCGGCGCCCTTACCTCACGGCCATTGTCATGATCGACCAGGAGAACGTCGAGAAGTATGCGCAAGACCATAACGTCTCGTTCTCTAACTACGCCAGCCTTACCCGAGCACCCGAAATCATTGGTCTTATTCAACAGGAGGTCGACAACGTCAACGAGAAGTTTGCCCGCGCCGAGCAAATCAAACGATTCACACTGCTCGAGACCCAATTAACCGCCGAGGACGACGAGCTCACACCCACGATGAAGCTCAAACGCAGCTTAATCCAGACCAAGTACGCAAAGCTCATCGAAGACATGTATCGATAGAAATACGTCGCCAAGAAAAGCAGCGCCGATCTATTTCGCTCAACCCAAATGTTGGCATAAATAACGCGACACCATTCCACAAAGGAGACAACAATGAAACAACTACTGCGAAACGCCACTCTGGTTTTCGGCGCCGTTATTTTAGGCAGCAACGTGGCCGCGGCACAGCCGCAAGGGGTCACTCAAGATGAAATACTGATTGGCACCCTGCAAGACTTATCGGGTCCGTTGGCAGGTTACGGCAAAGACCTACGAAACGGCATGCAGCTCCGCGTCGATGAAGCAAACACAGCCGGAGGCGTTCATGGACGCAAGCTCAAGCTACTGGTGGAGGACACCGGCTATGACCCGCGTCGTGCTGTACTGGGGGCCCAAAAACTGGTCAACCAGGAAAAGGTGTTCGTTATGGCAGGTTCGCTGGGAACGGCTGTTAACAACGCTGCTCTCCCAGTCCTGACATCCAAGGGAGTGATGAACTTCTTCCCATCGGCACTATCACGCGACATGTACGTGCCCGTCGACAAGCTGAAGTTCGCGTTTCTCTCATCGTATTACGAACAAATTCGGCCGGCAGTGAAGCGTTTGTATCAAGAAAAGAGCGCGTCCACGCCCTGCGTCATCTATCAAGACGATGAGTATGGGCTGGAAATTTTACGCGGCGCGGAGGCCGGCCTTAAAGAAATCAACGTCGAGTTCGTCGAACGCACCAGCTTCAAACGCGGCGCTACCGATTTCTCTTCTCAAGTGGCGCGCATGCGAGCCGCCAACTGTGACTTTGTTGTCATGGGAACGTTAATCCGTGAAACCGTCGGCACAATAAACGAAGCCAACAAGCTCGGATTCAAGCCGGTATTCCTGGGCGCCTTCGGCACCTATACCGACCTGATCCATAAACTTGGTGGCCCCGGCATGGATGGCTTGTACTCCACGATGACCGTACAACATCCTTACGAAGACGACGCACCCGAGGCACTACGCCCCTGGATGGAAGCCTATCGTACAAAGTTCAACGAAGCGCCAACCGCATACTCCATTTTTGGCTACGTCATACTGGATCGGCTCGTCGCCGCGTTAGAGGCTACCGGCGCCGACCTTACCACTGACGCACTGGCTGCAACCATGGAAACCATGGAGTTTCCCATGGACATGTTCGGGACGCCGGCGATGAAGTTTAGCCAGGACAACCACCTGGGCTCCGACTCTGCGCGTCTATCCCAAATTCAGAATGGCCGCTGGGTCGTGGTGCTCGACTACGACGAGATGTGAATCCCACTTGCTACACGGGCATGTACAGCATGCCCGGAAATTCAGTTTTCGTGTTAGTAACCCGCAGCCGGGGCAGGAGGAGTCAATGAGCCGCAAGGTATACGTCGTAGGTGTGGGAATGACCCCTTTCACCAAACCGGGTGCGGGTGAGGCCTATCCCACGTTAGGTGCGCGCGCGGCACGCGCAGCATTAGAGGATGCCGGGGTTGATTACCTCTCGGTTGATCAGGCTTATGTCGCCTACGTGTACGGCGACTCATGCAGCGGTCAAGCAGCCATCTATCACCTGGGCCTAACCGGCATTCCCATCGTGAATGTCAATAACAACTGTGCGAGTGGTTCGAGCGCCTTGTACCTTGCGCGGCAGGCCATCGCAGGGGGGATGGCCGAATGCGTTCTGGTCCTGGGGTTTGAGCAGATGCAACCCGGGGCCGTCGGGGTGCACTTCCATGATCGACCAAATCCTTCGCAACGCTTATTGGACAATATGCACTCCGTCCAAGGCACGGAGCAGACAGCTCCTGTTGCCGCTCAGTTGTTTGGTGGGGCCGCAAGAATGCACATGCAGCTTTTTGGTACCCGCCCTGAAACGTTCGCTCGCATCGCCGTCAAGGCGCGGGCACATGCCGCTCATAATCCCAACGCACTGTTTCGCGGACCGCTTACCGTTGACGAGGTGCTCGCTTCGCCCTCAGTGTTCGACCCGCTCACACGCTTGCAGTGTTGCCCCCCCACCTGCGGTGCCGCCGCCGCGGTGCTTTGTTCCGATGAATATGCGCGCCGTCACTCTTTGCGTGGGCGCGTGTGGATCGCAGCTCAGGCGATGACGACCGACGGCAATAGCAGCTTCGACGAAAACGACATGCGCAAACTAGTTGGCTACGACATGACTCGCCACGCCGCGCGACAAGTGTACGAGTCTGCCGGCGTGGGGCCGGAAGATATCCAGGTGGCCGAACTTCACGATTGCTTTACTTCCAACGAATTGCTTAGCTATGAAGCCTTGGGTTTTACCGGCGAAGGAGAAGCAGAAGCTTTCGTCTGGGACGGCGCCAACACGTATGGCGGCCGCATCGTCACCAACCCATCCGGCGGGCTACTCGCCAAAGGTCACCCCCTGGGCGCCACAGGGTTGGCCCAGTGCACTGAGCTCGTATGGCAGCTACGCGGTCAGGCAAAAGCACGACAAGTAGAGAATGCCCGGATAGGCTTACAGTACAATTTGGGCTTGGGCGGCGCTTGCGTCGTAACACTCTATCAACAAACCTAAGTACTAGCTGTCTAGCCGCCCACCCTAGCCGGCACTGCATCTGCCGATCCTGCAAAAGAACAAATCGAATTCAAGGGTTTCTCAGCCGGCCCAGGTTGTACCGAGTTCATCGAGGAGACGATCGCCGTGCATACGTACACGACACGGGGCGCACATGCTACCGATGTCCCGGAGGCCCAAGTACATCGATCCCGTTTGCAGCCAGCCAGAAGTGCCATCCTCATTGGCAAACTTAGCCCCCCGCTGGAATCCGGCTTCGAGATTCAACGTACCCAAGTGTGCGAACAGATATTCGGCCGAGGATCCGCACGTTTGGTGCTATTACGTGCCCCCGCTGGGTTTGGCAAAACCACCGTCATGCTGCAACTGCATAAGCGCTTTGCAGATTCGGGCGTGCCGCGGGCCTGGCTTACGCTTGATAGTGCCGACAACGATATCGCCCGCTTTTTAACCGGCTTACGCGCTGTTCTATTGCCTTTAATCCCGGCGCTTGAATGTGTTGACACACTCGACATCTCAGGCATCGATGAGCTGGCCTTCACCATTATCAATACCGTCGCGGCCCACCCAGTGCCTTTTGTGCTGTTCCTGGATGATTTTGAACACGTGCAAAACCCGGCGGTGACGGCCCTTGTGCGCGAGCTCATCGAAACTCTGCCGCGTGGCGCTCAACTCATTCTTGGATCGCGTGGTGTCCCGCAGCTTGGGCTAGGGCGTATGCGAGCACGGGGCAAACTGCTCGAAATCGATCCCGCTCAACTACGATTTTCAGAGTCGGAGGTTGAAGGGTTTTTATGCACCAAACGGCAGCTCAAGCTTGATCGCAAGGATATACGTCGCCTGCACCGCGTTACGGAAGGGTGGCCCGCAGCCTTATGGCTGGCATCCATTACCCTCGAAAACCAAGAAAATCCTTCGCGGGTTATTCAAAGCTTTTCAGGGTCAAATGTTGCCGTCGTCGACTATCTGGTAGAGGATGTGCTTGCCCGTCAATCTGACGAGGTCAGAATGTTCCTGCTGCGCACGTCGGTACTGAGCCAGCTAAACCCCTCCATCTGCGACGCAGTTCTTGGTTGTAGCAACAGCGCACAGCTGCTGCGTCAACTTGAACTTTCACACCTGTTTCTTGTTCCACTCGGCAACGAGCGCGAGTTTCGCTATCACGGAATGTTCGCGCAGTTCTTGCGCACTCAGCTTGAACGACAGCTACCCGCTGAAATTCCCCACTTGCATCGCGCAGCAGCCGAATGGTATTTGCAGCAAGGTCGCCCCGTCCCCGCTATCGAACATGCCCTGGCAACCGGCGACATGGCATTTGCGCTACCCTTGCTGCATGCACACGCGCGCGACCTATTAGACCAAGGCCGCGTGCGTTTACTGTCGCGATGGTTAGACCCGCTGGTGGAAGCGAACCACCTCGCTCGCTATCCGTCCCT
This sequence comes from uncultured Pigmentiphaga sp., assembly GCA_964569785.1. Taxonomy (GTDB): domain Bacteria; phylum Pseudomonadota; class Gammaproteobacteria; order Burkholderiales; family Burkholderiaceae_B; genus Verticiella. The sequence goes on from CAZMVM010000074.1 coordinate 9,823, forward strand.
ACGCGTGGTCCACGCGTGGGCAGTGTGTCTCGCGCATGGTCCGCAAGCCGCCGCCCCCCTATTAGAGCAACTCGAACCGCTTGTGGCGGGTGATGCCGAGCTGAAAGCCCATTGCCAGGCCATGCGACCGCTGCTCTTGGTTTTACGCGACCGTATCGAGGAAGCTCTGCCCCTCACGGAAGCTCTGCTCGCCGGGCAACCCTCGGGCGTGCCGGTAGTGCGCGGCTTTCTGCAGGTCGTGTTAGCCAATCTTGCCATGATCGCTGGTCGCTACCATGAAGCGCTGCGCTTGGTCGACGCCGCCCGCAGCCACCAACCGATCCAATACAGCAGCTTCAATCTAGCGTTATCCGAAGCGGCCGAAGGTGCGGTCAATCTTACGCAAGGGCGACTGCGCAAAGCCATCGCCAAACTACGTCTTGCAGTCAGCGCCGGGTTGGCCGACCCTACGCGCACCACCAATGGAAACGCAATGGCCGGAGTCTTGCTGGCCGAAGCTCTGTACGAAGCCGACCAGTGCGAGCAGGCCGAACGTCTGCTCGCAGTCTATGTGCCGCTGATTCGTAGCGTTGGCATACCCGACCAGCTCATTACTGCGCACATTGTGTTGGCACGGATCGCCTCAGAACAGGGCGATCACGATCGCGCCATGCAGTTGCTCGCCGAGCTTGAACACATTGGCCATCGAGACGGTTTGCCGCGCGTGGTTGCCAGCGCACGACTCGAGCGTGTTCGCTTCCTCGTGGTGGAAAATCGATTGGATCGGGCACGAGCAGAACTCGAGCGCTGCGACGACGCATCCCTATGGGCCCGTGTGTCACGGTTGTCACTGCGCGCCAATGAAGTTGAAAACTACCAAGTGGCCGTCGCACGTTGGTCTATCGCCAGCGGACAGGCCCTTGCCGTTATTGACGGCTTAAAACAGGAAACAGACAGCGCCGACCGTGCTCAGCGCGAGCGGCGCGCCTTGACGTTACGTCTCTTGTTGGCACAGGCTTATTACCGGCTCAATGAGCGAAACAAAGCAATGCGGGTGTTGGCCGAGGCCGTTCACATGGCCGCGCTGGAAGGTTATGTACGCGCATTTCGCGATGAAGGCGAGCTGGTTTTGGCGATGATACGAAAGATCCGTGAAATGCCAGAAGGGTTATGCGACGGCACAGGGAATGATCAGACCACAATTGGCTTCATCGATACGTTGCTGCGTCAGCCGCATACTGGTCTTGCCACCGAGCCAACGGTGCCTGTTATACCTACTTCCGAAGTACTCACTCGCAAAGAAATACAAACACTTCGCTTGGCAGCCGAGGGCTTGTCCAACGAGCAAATTGCACAACGTATGTTTGTGGCAGAAACCACCGTACGTACCCACCTGCGCAACATTAACGTGAAACTCGACACTCGCAACAGGATGGAAGCCATTGCATGGGCGCGTCGGGCCGCATTAATCGCCTAGCAAAGCCGGAACTTCGGTAAATCTCGTCCGAGGCGACGATGCTTTATCGATTGGTGTGGTGAATACTTTTCAGAGAACACTCAACATCACGTTCGCCGGGGGACAGCTGCACACTGCGGCCATCGACGTCGGCGATTTGTTTACGAATTGCTTAAAGACATATGCGCTACCGCACCCGCCATGAAACGACTCATTTACACCCCCGAACACGAGCTGTTTCGCGACAACGTCACGCGGTTTCTGCAAGACGAGGTTAAACCCAACTTGACCCAATGGGCCACCGAGGGCAGCTTCGGTCGACAGGTGTTTTCGCGAGCCGGCGCCGCGGGGTTGCTGTGTCCCACTGTGCCTGAAGCCCACGGTGGCGCGGGGGCAGATCCTCTGTACTCGGCGGTCATACTCGAGGCTGCAGCACCCTTCAGCAACTTCGGCTTGGCATTGACGATGCATTCCGAAATCGTCACCAACTACTTTTTGCACTATGCCAGCGAATCACTCAAACGACGCTGGCTTCCCCGCATGGTCTCGGGTGAATGCATTGGGGCGCTCGCCATGACCGAACCCGGCGCCGGCTCCGACGTCAAAGCGATTAAAACCCGGGCTGTGCGGGAAGGCGACTTCTACTTACTTTCGGGCAGCAAAACCTTTATATCGAATGCCACTGTCTGCGATGTCGTGATTGTCGTTGCAAGCACCAACCCATCATCGGGTGCGAAAGGGCTAAGCCTTTTCGCAGTCGACGCTCATTTACCGGGCATCACCAAAGGGCCCCCACTGCGCAAGCTTGGGCTGCGCGCCCAGGACACCGGAGAGCTCTTCTTCGACAACGTACGCGTACCAGCTGATCACCTAATCGGCGAGGAAGGCAAAGGGTTTGCCTATCTCATGCAGGAACTCCCCTGGGAGCGCCTGCAAATTGCTGTCTCGGCGGTGGCCGCGGCACAGGATGCCTATCGCATGACCCTCGATTACGTGCGGCAACGCCAGGCCTTCGGCCAAGCCATTGCTGATTTTCAACACACACGCTTTCTGTTGGCCGAACTTAAAACCGAAATTCAAATCGGGCAAACATTTGTCGACCGTTGTCTCGCTGACTTACTACGAGGAGAACTCAACGCCCAGGCGGCCAGTATGGCGAAGTACTGGTGTAGCGAGATGCAAGGCCGAGTCGTCGATGCCTGCGTCCAGCTCCACGGTGGCTACGGATTCATGGACGAACAACCCATCGCCCGCGCCTATGTAGATGCACGGGCACAACGCATTTATGGCGGCACCAACGAAATCATGAAAGAACTAATCGCCCGCGATTTGTAGCAGGCGGCTACGTCAAGACCGACACCGGAAAGCTGGCTCACGAGCGAATTCGTCGGATGCGACGATGCTCTGTAAGGTAACTACTGGCATAGTCGTTGATATGAACACGACCTCTGAATCCGGTTCGACAACTCCCGGTATTCATCTACTGAAAGAAGGTCACGTCGCTCACATCGTGCTCGACCTTCCTCATTCCCAAAATTGCTTTCGTCCTGCTCAAGTGCATGAATTGCGTCAGCGGTTAGACGAAGCGCTGGCCCAACATGCACGCTGCATCGTTATCCGAGGTGCGCGTGCGGTGTTCAGCGCAGGTTGGGATCTGACGTCAGTCAACCCGGCCACCGACAAGCCGTCCGACGTCATTACCCACATTGTGGCGCCCGCGCTGACGCACTTGCGCACGTTGCCGGTACCAACCATTGCGGCGGTTGCCGGGCCGGCGCTGGGGTTTGGGCTGGGTATTGCCCTCAGCTGTGACATAACCCTTGCAGCGGACGACGCCCTGTTTGGCAGTCCATTCCGCAACATCGGCATGCTGCCCGATAGCGCCACGCATTATTTTCTATTGCACCGGCTAGGTTACCCGCTCGCGGCAGAGCTCATCTATACGGGTCGCTTAGTCAGCGGCACCGAGGCATGCAATATGCGGCTGATCAATCGCTCCGTACCAGGCGCCCAGCTACTTCACGATGCGCAAACGTTGGCCACGCAAATTGCCAATGGGCCGACACAAGCGTTCCGGTTATCCAAACAGATCCTGCTACAGGGCGGCGATTTCGCCACCATGCTGGCATACGAGGCGGAATACCTCAACACGGTATTTCATACACACGACTTCCACGAGGGCCTCAGAGCTTTTCAGGAGCGTCGTCCACCCGCTTTTGCCGGTCGCTAACGATTCCACCGAAACGGGAGACATCCAGCATGACCGAAGCCTACATTCTTGATGCAGTGCGCACCCCCCGCGGCCGTGGCCGGGCAAGCGGGAGTCTGCACGAGGTTGCACCCGTACGGCTCGGAGCGCAGGTTTTACAACAGCTGCGCGAGCGTAACAGCCTTGACACCTCGCTGGTCGACGACATTATCCTGGGTTGTGCCGAGCCTGCACTTGAACAAGCCGCCGACATTGCCAAGGCGGTTGCCTTCGCGGCCGGATACGATTATTCCGTTCCCGGCATTCAAATCAATCGGTTCTGCGGCTCGGGCCTAGAGGCCTGTAATTTTGCTGCGGCCCTGATCAAATCCGGGCAAGCCGACCTCGTCGTCGGTGGGGGTGTCGAAAGCATGTCACGCGTCCCCATGTTTGTCTCGGGCGGCCCCTGGATCACGGATCCGCGCCTCACCATACCCAATCGAATCGTCCCACAAGGTATTTCTGCGGACTTAATCGCAACCCTATATGGGTTCACGCGCTCCGATGTCGATGCCTATGCAGTTGAAAGCCAACGACGTGCAGCGCAAGCCTGGAATCACGGATGGTTTAATCGCTCAGTCATTCCCGTGCGCGATGACAACGGCCTCGCCATACTCGAGCGCGACGAGCACCTGCGTCCAGACACCAGCATGGAAAGTCTAGCTAAGCTAGAGCCCTCATTTGCCGTACAGGGAGAGAAGTTCGGGTTTGACGCCGTGGCCCTGCACCGCTACCCCCAGCTAGAAAAGATCAACCACGTGCATCACGCGGGCAACTCTTCGGGCATTGTCGACGGCGCGGCTGCAGTATTAATTGGCACGAAAACAATGGCCGACTCCCTAGGTGTCAAACCCAGGGCACGAGTGGTTTCGTTTGGCACCGTAGGCAGCGAACCCACCATCATGCTTACGGGGCCAGCACCGGCCGCCGAACGCGCTTTGAAACGCGCAGGCATGTCGGTACGAGATATCGACCTTTTCGAATGCAACGAGGCGTTCGCTGCCGTCGTATTGCGTTTCATGCAAGCGTTAAATATTCCTCATGACAAAGTCAACGTCAATGGGGGCGCGATCGCCATGGGACATCCGCTAGGTGCAACCGGTGCCATGTTATTGGGCACGCTTATCGACGAGCTCGAGCGGCGCGATCTTGCCACCGGACTCGTCACCTTATGTGTGGGAGGTGGCATGGGTTCGGTCATGATCATAGAGCGCGTCTAAACCACTGTGACACCGGCATAAAGCTACACCGCTTGACAAGCCGACCCCACCTTGCACGCTCTCGCCCATCAGCGCTCAATGCCGGCACTCCCAGCCCGAGAGTACGGTTTCTCGAATGACGGCAGCACATGGGACCTCGACTTGCCTAGCAGCCAGCCTGGAGACATAACGCATGATCGACTACACCACGGATTCGGACGGCATCGCAACCATTACCTGGAATGCACGCGACGGCCACATGAATGTACTGAATCAGGCTTCCATTGCTGCCTTCGACGACGCCGTGAAGCGCGCAATTACTGACGAACACGTAAAGGGCGTCGTGATTACCTCGGCACGGCCCGAATTTGTTGCTGGCGGCGACCTTAACCTGATTCTGCAAATCACAACGGCTGAAGAGGCCATGACGCACGCAGGTTTGTTCAGTCAAACCTTGCGCTTGCTGGAAACCTCGGGCAAGCCGTTTGTTGCCGCCATCAACGGCACCGCGCTGGGCGGCGGGCTGGAAATCTGTCTGGCGTGCCATTACCGCGCAGTTGCCGACAACCCGGCGATCCAGCTCGGACTGCCTGAAGTGACGCTCGGGTTGCTGCCCGCCGCTGGAGGAACACAACGCCTGACACGCATGATAGGCATCCGCAATGCGCTACCGTATCTCGTCGAGGGGCGTAAAGTTCGACCAACCCATGCGCTAGAGGCCGGCATCGTCGACGCCGTCGTCCCTCCTGCAGAGCTCCTCAATTATGCACATGCCTGGTTGCGTCAGGCCGATGCCAATGCTGCGATTAAGCCGTGGGACACGAAGGGCTTTCGCTTTCCGGGCGGCACGCCGCAAAGTTCGGGGCCACGTGAAGTCTATTTTGGCGCCTCCGCCGCTCTGCTACGCAAAACTCAGGGCTTATATCCTGCGCCCGAGGCCATCCTCAGCTGCATCTACGATGGATGTCAGGTCGACCTCGACACCGGTCTGAAGATCGAGCTGCGGCAGTTTGCCAAGCTCGCCACTTCCTCCGGCACGAAGAATATGATTCGTACACTGTTTTTTTCGGTTGGCGAGGCGAACCGGCTGGTCAATCGGCCCCATGGCATCCCGACGCGGCGCTACACACGCGTCGGCATCCTTGGTGCGGGGATGATGGGGTCGGGCTTAGCACATGTGAGCGCGCTCGCTGGTCTCGACGTAGTCTTACTGGATATGAATCTGCCGGCTGCGGAAGAAGGCAAAGCGCGTAGTGCAGCCCTACTGGACACCCTTGTCACGAAAGAACGCTTAAGCCCT
>CAZMVM010000075.1:0-15669 GCA_964569785.1 uncultured Pigmentiphaga sp.
CCGTTACGTCACTTACGCTGATTGCTGGATTCAAGATGAAGATTTCCGCGATCCCGAAACTGGGGAAATCTTCGATCGGGCGGCGCTGAACGCTGAGCTCGAGAAAATCGAGAAACCAGCAGGGATTGTCAACCCCAAAGATTTCCGAAACGAAATCGTCAACTTCGTGTTGCGCGCAAGGGCGAACAGCGGCGGTAAAAACCCGTCCTGGACAAGCTACGAAAAGCTGCGCGAAGTGATCGAGAAGAAGATGTTCTCAAACACCGAAGACCTTCTTCCCGTCATCTCATTCAATGTCAAGGCATCCGCCGAAGACATGAACAAACACCAAAGCTTTGTATCGCGCATGGTGGAAAAGGGTTACACCGAGAAGCAGGTACGCCTGTTATGCGAATGGTATCTCAGGGTTCGCAAATCATCGTAACAAGGCACAAATGAATTCGCTCATCGATCGTCGTCTGAACGGACGCAATAAAAGCGCGGTCAACCGGGCCCGCTTTATCAGACGGTACAAAGACCAGATTCGCAAGGCCGTTCGCAATCTGATCAACGAGCGCCCCATCGGAGAGATCGACCAGGGAGGCGATATCAACCTTCCTGCGCGCGATATCTCCGAACCTACCCTGCGCCACGGGGTTGGTGGTGATCGCGAAATTGTTCACCCCGGCAACCGTGAGTTCAAGAAAGGGGACACTATCGAGCGCCCGCGCGGTGGTGGCGGCGGGCGCGGCCGCGAACCGGGCGAAGGCGAATTGGTCGATCAATTCACCTTTAGCCTGTCGCGCGCGGAGTTCCTCGATCTGTTTTTTGATGACCTCGAATTGCCTAATTTGGTACGCACCGAGCTGGGCGACGTCAATCAACAGAAAATGCAGCGCTCGGGATACACCACCAGTGGCCCGCCTAGCCAGTTAAGTGTGCGCCGTACCCTGCAAACCTCGTTACTGCGTCGTATTGCGTTGGGTTCAAGTATTCGGGCGCAGCTTAACGAAGCGCAAGAAAGCCTCGATCAAGCCGTACAACGCGGCGCGCCGGTTAGCGAGATCGAGGCGCTGCGCGAACAGGTGGAAGACTGCAGGCGTCGTCTTGCACGGGTGCCCTTCCTGGAAGATATCGACCTGCGTTACCGCCATCGCGTAGCGGTACCGGCGCCCGTCGCCAAGGCCGTTATGTTCTGTTTGATGGACGTGTCGGGGTCGATGGATGAAAACAAGAAAGATCTGGCCAAACGCTTTTTCACCCTCCTCTATCTTTTTCTAACCCGCAATTACGAACACGTCGACCTCGTGTTCATCAGACACACCGATAACGCTGAAGAAGTCGATGAAGAAACGTTCTTCCACGACCCAAAAAGCGGGGGCACCGTAGTTTTATCCGCGCTCGAACTCATGCGCGACATCCTGCTTGCCCGCTACCCTTCAACGTCGTGGAATATCTATGGCGCGCAGGCTTCCGATGGCGATGCGTTCGGCGCTGACGCCGGCAAGAGCGCGCGGTTTCTGTCCGAGCAGATCTTGCCACTCACCAGGTATTTCGCCTACATCGAGGTCGTCGATCCGGAGGACATCCGCCGCAGCAGCTTATGGGCCGAGTACGAACGTGAGACGGCACCCCACTTCGCCATGCGTCGGGTACAGGATCGCAGCGAAATTTATCCGGTGTTCCACGAGCTTTTCAAAAAGGAGACGGCATGAATACGATAGCTGCTCCATTCGTGCATCGTCGCCAACCCCTTTCTTCCGGGCCGGAATGGACGTTCGAGCTGCTTAAGCGCTACGACGATGCGATCGGTGAAGTGGCGGCAGAGTTCGGCCTCGACACCTATCGCAGTCAGATCGAAGTTATTACCTCGGAGCAAATGCTGGACGCGTACGCCTCGGCTGGGTTACCCATTGGCTACCCACACTGGTCGTACGGTAAGGAGTTCATCCGTAACGAGCAGGCATACCGCAAGGGCTATCAAGGCCTCGCTTACGAGATAGTTATCAATTCCGATCCCTGCATTGCCTATCTGATGGAAGAAAACACCATGGCGATGCAGGCGCTCGTCATTGCCCACGCATGCTACGGTCACAATTCCTTTTTCAAGGGCAACTACCTCTTCCGGCAATGGACTGACGCCGAAGGCGTGCTTGATTACCTCGTCTTCGCGCGCCGTTACGTGCTGCAGTGTGAAGAGCGCTACGGCATTCCCGCCGTCGAGGCCATTCTGGATTCTTGCCATGCGTTGATGTCTCACGGCATCGATCGCTATCCGCGTCCGCCCCGTGTTTCCCCCAAAGAAGAAGAAGAGCGGCGCCTGGAACGCGAAGAGCACGAACGCAAACAGTATGACGATCTATGGCGGACACTGCCCGTGCCCGAGCCCAATCCCGAGCCCGCCCAAAACCGACGCGAAAAGGTCTTTCCGCCCGAGCCCGAGGAGAATCTTCTCTACTTCATCGAGAAACACTCGCCCAAACTGGAAACATGGCAACGCGAGCTCGTGCGCATTGTGCGCAAGCTGGCCCAGTATTTTTACCCGCAAACCCAAACCAAGATCATGAACGAGGGGTGGGCCACCTTTTGGCATTACACCATCCTGAATCGCATGCATGAAAAAGGGCTGGTAGACGACGGATTCATGCTCGAGTTCCTGCAGAATCACACCGCAGTGGTTGCGCAACCGGGGTTTGACCACCCCGCCTATCGAGGCATCAACCCCTATGCACTTGGATTCGCCATGATGCAGGATATTCGGCGCATCTGCGAAAACCCTACCGATGAAGACCGTGCCTGGTTCCCCGACTTTGCCGGCTCCAATTGGCTGACTACCCTTGACTTTGCGATGCGCAACTTCAAGGACGAGTCGTTTATCTCGCAATACTTGTCGCCCCGGCTCATACGAGAGTTCCGCTTCTTCGCGGTCGCCGACCACGAGGAAGAGCCCAAGCTCTTCATCGATTCGATTCACGACGAGGAAGGGTATCGCCGCGTACGCTCACTGCTGGCCAATCAGTACAACCGCGACGCGATGACCCCCGACATCGAGGTGTGGCGCTACTACCGCGACTCGGATCGATCCCTGGTGCTGCGGCACCAACAAACCCGAAACCGCCCGCTGCATCCCGACGACACTGATGCCGTCATGAAGCATCTGGCGCGGCTGTGGGGCTTCAAGGTACGTCTGGAGGAAGTCAACAGCGAAGGGAAGGTGACTGCAGCCCGCGAGCTACGACCTTAGACCTTACATCATTCGATGCGGAGTCGGTCGCCCCGCTCACACACCGCCCCGCTCACCACCGCAGCAATATCGCGTAGGGGCGCCCCACGCCTGCTGCTGCCCCTTCATTCCGAAACCTATGGCTTGCGCGGAGGGGTCTCGCCGCAGCGCAGCAACTTTAGCCAATCATTGAGCTCAGTTCCCTTGCCTTCACACGACTGAACACGCGCCCCTAGGGATCTGCCCTGTTCACTGCAGGCCGGAACGCAAACAGGCGGCCCACCTTTGAGCCGCCTGTTTAACAGTATGGACGAGGAATCGAACGGTTCAGGAAGGCACCCTTTTCAGGGCCCCGCGGCACTTTTATGCCGTCTCGCTAGAAGCTTCCTGCGCTTGCCGCATCTTGCGGTTGGCGATCGCTTTGCCCCAGATGATAACGATGGCTGCACCAATGATTTCGGCAGCAATCTTCACCATGGTGGTTGGCTCGCCGAACTGATTGACGATGACAACGTCGGTAATCAACATGCCCCCGGCAATCCAGCCCAGCAGACCTGCACCAAACGTCACCACGACGGGGAAACGGTCGATAAGCTTCAATACCAGCGTGCTGCCCCAGATAATAATGGGCACACTGACCAGCAGACCGAAGATGACCAATCCGATTTGGTGATCGGGGTTAGCGTTCTGCGCAGCGCCAGCAATGGCGATAACGTTATCCAGGCTCATGACAAAGTCAGCGATGATAATGGTCTTTACCGCCGACCATAACGTTGTCGCGCCCTGAATGTTGCCATGCTCGTCATCCTCGGGAATCAGCAGCTTAATACCGATCCATACCAGAAGGAGTGCACCGACGACCTTCAGGAACGGAATCATCAACAGGGTGAGAGCGAAGGCTATTAACACCACGCGCAGGAAGATGGCACCCGCAGTTCCCCACAAGATGCCCTGCATTCGTTGTTGCTTTGGCAGGCCGCGGCACGCCAACGCGATCACGACCGCATTGTCTCCACCCAAGAGTATGTCGATCAGAATGATCTGAAATACTGCTGCCCAACTTAGCGTTTGAAAAAACTCTAACACTTGTCACCCCAATGGTTGAAAACAAGCCGCCGCAACGAAGGCGACCCGCCGGAACAGCACCTCATCCTCCCGCACGGCCAACGTGCTACGCGGGAATGGGTGGAGTGCCTCAGTTAAACACGGCGTCGTTTTAGCACAAGCTCAAGACGCCGGACTACGCATGACCAATCCCTTGGCCAGATGGTCAAGCTCGACCGTGGAAAGCTCCCCGGTCAGGGCATAGGCCCAAGTATCGTGCTGCCAGTAAACCACCGCCGCTTCTCCGTCGCTCAGGGCGACCGGCTTGTGCGACACCCCTGGATCCACGGCATGCGTAGCAAATAAGGACACCCGGCCAGACGGCCCGGCATCGAGAACAACCTCGACCCCATAGCCCTGAGTAGCGGGCAGCACTCGCATATCCTTCACTACCCAATCGGTCGGAAAATCGGGTAATGCTATACCCGTCTGCAGGTAAACCGCAACCGGGTCAAACGTGAATATGCCTTGTCGAGGTGACAACGACGACCGCAGGGCGGCCGATCGATGGGCGCGCATCGCATCGTCAACAAAGCTGGGAGCAGCGCTGACCGTGCCCGTGGCCTGCTTCGACCATGTAGAAAACGCCACGTGGCCTGCCCATCCCAGGGCGATCAGCACGACACAGGCAGCCAGGCGTTGGAAACGGGTCAGGAGACGCGCACGCGTTAACGCCTGATCAAGCCGCCGTGCTAGCTCTACCGTGTGCGCCGACTCATACTCGATTTGATGAATACCGCCCTGGGTCCACTGGAGTGCATCTCGAATCCGCAGATCGGCCATGACGCGCATAGCATCTGCAGCATGATGCGACAGGTACTCTTCAACCTCAAGACGTCGTGCCGGATCCAGCTGCCCATCAACGTATGCGTTCAAGTCTATTTCGCTGACGGCATGGGAAATGGCCTTAGTCGTCGACATCGTGTCCTCCCACTACTTTGAAGCGTCGTCGAGGGCTGGACTCGACAGGGCTGGGACGCGGCGGCCGATTTTCGAACTCACGCAAAGCCGCGCGGGCCCGCCCTAGGCGGGACATCAGCGTGCCGATCGGCACATTGAGTGACGCGGCGGCTTCCTGATACGACATGCCCTCAATGGTAACCAGGTGCAGAGCCGAACGCTGTTCGGCCGGCAGGCGCATGAAAGCTTGTTGGATTTGCGCGAGACGCACCGCATGCTCCTGCCCGGCATTCACCCGCGCATCGATCGCCTCGTCGAGCGAGACCACCTCGCCGCCCGACGCCTGGCGGTGCCGCCAATCGCTGATAAAGACGTTGTGCAAAATGGACATCAGCCATCCGCGCAAGCTTGCAGAGGACCGCAACTGATGCCGCTGCGCGTATGCACGCGTCAAGGCTTCTTGCACTAAATCCTCTGCGTCGTGGGGATTCCGAGTAAGGCTAAGGGCATAACGCCGCAATGCGCCCAGTTGATCCAGCACGCGGAGGGGTGGCTGCTTCGGGTTCATGAAGAGGTAGACGCTGAGGACAAAGATTTCATCCCGATTGTTTCACTTTGTTTCAATTTAATTGGCGAGCGTCGTATGAAGAGACAAGACATCCCGCCGACTGCCGCCGCGGTGCGCATGGTGTCCTCGCGTTCCACCGCGGTCAATGCGTTGCTCGGGGAGAGATTCAGCTACTTGCGCTCAGAGGAAGCGCCGTGCCTGTCTTGCAGCGTTTCCTTGAACATTTCGATAAAGGCGATGGTGCGCTGCGGAAGTAGCTTGCGCCCGGCAGTCACACACCAGATGGGGGTTGACGGCAATTTCCATTCCGGTAAGACACGCGTCAACTGGCCTTGCGCCACCAGCGGTTCCGCAAAACGCGTGGACAAGCCGACAATGCCCATGCCTTCAACCGCCAGGGCCTGCTGCAAACCCAAAGAATTAGCCGCCAAAATGTTTGCCGGCAAACCCTCCCAGCGCTCCGAGCCACAGGTTAAACGCCAAAGCTGGTGATCACCGCCACTGGTCACGAGTACTAACCCGGTATGGCCGAGCAAGTCCGCCGGCTCTGTGGGGACGCCATGTTGGCGGAGATAGCTGGGGCTGGCGTACAAACCGTTGTAGAACGTGGTGATATGCCGGGCGACTAAGGTGCTATCGTCGGGCAAGTGGCTGGCGGCTCGAATTGCAACATCGAAGCGGTCGGCCAGCAAATCCACACGACGGGCAGACAAGTCCAACTCTAGCCGCACCAGCGGATAACGCTTCGAAAACTCCGATAAGAACTCGACCAAAGAAAGCTCGCGATACTCCGGCGGTAGCGAAACGCGCAATGTTCCTTGCGGCGTTACCTGACGATGGGCGGCAAATGCTGCCACTGCCTCCACCTCGTCCACCAGATTGCGCGCGCTTTCCAGTACCGTCTCCCCGAACTCGGTCAACACGAGACGTCGTGTGCTTCGCTGCAACAAGCGCTCGCCAAGCTGACTCTCCAAATCACTGAGCCGACGCGACAAGGTCGATTTGGGCAAACCCGTCATGTCGGATGCCCGCGTAAAACTTCCCGCATCGACAATGTGGGCAAACAAAAGTAAATCGTTGGCGAACAGCGGAACGCTCACGCCCCCTCCTATTGTTCCATTTTCGGAACGATGCTAACACATTTTATATATATTTCGTTATTGCGCGTCGCAATAAAATATATGCGTGTGCATCAAAACGAGCCCCTCAAATGCAACAAGCTTACACCCGCACGGCGATCGCCCTTCATTGGTTAATCGCTCTTAGCCTCATTGGCACATTTGCGTTAGGCCTGTATATGCAGGACCTGACTCTGTCGCCCACCAAGCTCAAATTATATTCTTGGCACAAATGGGCCGGCATCAGCCTACTACTTGCGGTCATACTGCGGCTCGGTTGGCGGTTGATGCATCCCGCACCCGCTTTACCGTCCGGAATGAGCAAACTTGCGCAACGAGTGGCGCGGGCAGGGCATGCATTGCTGTACATATTGATGCTTGCGGTACCCATCAGCGGGTGGCTGATGAGTTCTGCCCAAGGGGTTCCCATTGTGTGGTTTGGCGTCATTCCCTTGCCAGACCTGGTTGCACGCGATCCTGCTTTAGGCGAACAACTGACTAACGTTCACTTTGCCCTCAATATCGCGTTAGCCATCGCGGTTGTAGGGCATGTGGCAGCCGCCCTCGTGCACCACTTCATCAAGAAGGATGGTGTTTTAGTACGCATGCTACCCCTGTTAGGCCACCACGATGCCGGGCCGACCAGCGCGCGCACCTGACACCTGAAACTAGATTCCCCAATCTTTCGCCCCAATCTTTTGACTGACCGTGCGGGAACCGGAAGGTGTACGACACCACACGTATGAAACTTCCATCCCGCCCCGCAGTCTGTGCAGTACCGTTAGGAGAATTTATGCAAGCTTGGTTTGTTTTACCGATTCGTCGCAGTGCGATTGCGGCAGCACTCGCGCTTGGTTTTTTTTCAGCGGCGCACAGCGCGGTATATACAACGATCGATGCCGACGCGAGTGAGATCACCTTTAAATACCGTCAAATGAACGTGGTCATGGACGGCCGCTTCACCGATCTCAAAGCCGATAATTTCCAATTCGACCCTGCCCAGCCAGAATCCGCACAAATTACCTTAGAGATTCCCTTAATCAGCATCGACGCGGGTTATCCCGATGCCAATGATGAGCTTAAAAAGTCAGAATGGTTAAACTTGGCGCAGCACCCATTTGCACGTTTTGAAGCTCATCGCATTGAGGCTTTAGAAGAAAACGAATACGAGGTTACCGGCATATTAAGCATCAAGGGCGTCTCAAAAGAGATCAGCACTCCGGTGAAATTCACTCAGGAAGCAGACCGGGCGCGTTTCAACGGAAAATTGAGTTTTAACCGTTCTGACTTCGCAATCGGCACGGGGGCATGGGCCGACACGAGCATTGTGGCGGACGACATTCAGATTCAGTTTGAAATCATCGCGTCGCCATAGGCGGGATGAGCGGGCGAGAGCAACTTTACTGCTCGGAGCACAGGGTTGAGCACATCAGTACGAGCAGTGCCGCTATCCTTCGGGCTTTCAGGCACACGTATTCATTATTAATTAGGCCCTATCTGTAGCGCAGCATAGTGGCGGTCGCCAGCGCCCCCTCAGTGCATCACCAGCATTTTCCATCCATTATCAACCTTTTACGGAGTTACCCATGAAAAGACTATTCGCCAGCGTTCTTTGTACCGCCATGTTCTGCGGAGTTGCTGTGGCTGCACCACAAACCTATACCGTCGACCCCGCTCATACATTCCCGCGCTTTTCCTATGATCACATGGGAATGTCTAAACAGATTTTGCGATTTAATAAAACGTCCGGTACCGTCGTGTACGACAAGGACGAACCCGCTGCCCAGGTCAACATCACCGTTGACACCACGTCCATCGACACCGGGTTTGTCCCCTTCAACGAACACATCCAAGGTGCCGACTTTCTAGACACGGCCACCTACCCCAGCGCTACCTTTAAGTCTACCGACGTGAAATTCAAAGATGGCAAGCCCGTGGCCATCGAAGGGGAACTCACCATTAAAGGCATTACCCGTCCAGTAACGCTCACGGTTACCTCATTTTTCGAGGGCCCACATCCCATGATGAAGAAAGATGCCATTGGCGCCAACGCTACGGCCATCATTAAACGCAGTGAGTTCAACGCAGGTAAGTTTGCTCCTGCTGTGGGCGACGAAGTGACCCTTGACATTGCGATTGAAGCAATGGTTGAATAGCGCGGACCTGCCCCCAACCACATACCCGAAGGCAAGAGAGGGGGCAGCTTGCGTATTGCTGGGTACGTCTAAACGCTACCCATGGAGCTTGGTTGCGATCTGCGCTACGTGCCGGCCCTGATAGCGGGCGCCGTCCCGTTCGACCGCGCTGGGTTGGCGTGATCCATCCCCGCCTGCAATGGTCGAAGCGCCGTACGGTGAGTTTCCCATCACTTCTTTGACCCCCATCTGCCCCTGAAAACTATAGGGGAGTCCGACCACAATGAACCCTAAATGAAGCAGTACGGGCAGGAATGTGAGAATGGTCGATTCCTGTCCGCCATGCTGGGTAGCGCTAGAAGAAAAGACAGAACCCACTTTACCTACCAGCGCCCCACTGGCCCACAATGACCCCGTTTGGTCAATGAAGTTTTTCATCTGGGCGGTCATGTTGCCATAGCGCGTTCCCGTGCCAAAAATGATTGCGTCATACTCGGGCAACTCCTGAACCGTGGCAATCGGGGCTGGCTGGTCCAGCTTGTAGCCGGATTTTTGCGCTATATCATGGGGGACGAGCTCGGGGACACGTTTAATTATGGCTTCGGCTCCTGCCTCGCGAACACCTTCCGCAACGGCGTTAGCCATCGTCTCGATATGGCCGTATGAAGAGTAGTACAGTACCAACACCTTCGCCATGGTTCGACACCTCCGTCAAAATCGCAGTTTGCGCGTCGAACCAGTTGTCACCTTGATTCGCACGGATCGTGGTTAATTTGCCACGAAATGAGATCGCTGACAGCGAACTCCGAGCGCTAGTGACCCTGCTCCGACCTCGGCGGGCTTAAGCCCGTTGGAGGAGGCCAACAAGAAACGTGCCGTGATCATCATCACAACGTTGCTCATCCGATCCGTTCCGGAGGCACGCGCAAACACGGCGCACCCAATCGAAAAACGCCCGATCCTGTGCAGTGAACATGCACAGACCAGGCGTTTGAGCTGTCGCCGAACCACCAAGCTGTCGTTCGGCGACGTGCGGGCGTGGAGAATATTCACGCCGCTAGTGCGAACGTCCTTACGCTTCTAAATTAGAAGTAGTGACGGATACCCACCATGCCGGCAGTCTGACGGGTCTTGTTGTTCGCCAGATTGAAGGAGCTGCCATCGGCGCCCAGACCCAGGGCAACAGCACCATTGCGTGCATGTGCGACCTGGAAGTACAGGTTGGTGCGCTTGCTCATCTTGTAGCTTGCCAGGAAGGCGAATTGCTGCCACTTGTCGCTGGTCCGGGTGCGGCCAACCGTGGTGCGGGTGACGTCGTTAGCGCCCTTCAGCTTGTCGTAGTAGTACGCAATGCCCAGGTAAGTTTGCGGATTGACCTGGTAGCCCCCACCGATGGCGAAGAGGTTGCTCTTGACATTAGGCTGGCCACCGACTTCCGTCTTGCGATAGCGATAGATACCGCTGACACGGAAGTCGCCGAAGTGTGCCTTACCACCCACCACAAAGTTGTCGACCTCGCCCGTTGTGCCCGCTGCAGGGTAACCAACAGCATGCTCGATGCGATCGTAGCCCGCGATGATGCGGTACTCTTTGCCGATGTCGTAGCTAGCAGCAAAGCCGTAGCGGCCTGTCGTGCTCTCGTCAAAAGTGGTCTGCTCAGCCACATCGCGGAACGAGTAGTAGGCACCAACGGTGAGACCTTCGAACGAGCCGCGATAGGTGATGCTGTTATCCGAGCGAACAACGCTGAAGTACGGCGGCATCTCGTACTCGATGGTGCCCAGCGGCAACACCGAAACAATCATCGAGTGCGAGGAAGCGTATTGGCGGCCTAAGCCCACTTGCCCCCAGCTGCCAGCCAAACCAACCATCGACACGCGGTTGAAGAGGCGGCCCGAGTCACCGAGGCGACCATTGGCGACGTTGAAACCACCCTCGAGCTGGAATACGGCCTTCAAGCCATTACCCAGATCTTCGCTACCGCGCAGGCCCCAGCGAGAGGGAGAATTACCGCCGGAGCTAAGGCCGGAAACGGTCTTGCTACCGCCCTGACCGTCGGGTGCGTTGTTATAGATTTTCACGCCAACATCAACGATGCCGTATAGCTCAACCTTGCTTTGCGCATGAGCTGCACCGGCAGCCAAACCTGCCGCTGCCAGAGACGCAGCCAGAACTGTACTTCTGAACTTCATTTAAATGATCTCCTGAAGAAGGGTGGAGTTCTACTTCAATTTGCGCACCCTTCGGCGTCGCAAACTTGAATCGCCACCTGCGGCTGTACAGCACACAAGTGTTTCGTGCCAAGTACCGGTGGGCGGCAACATCACACTGCCGCACTGCCTATACAAAGCCGAACAGCGCGACGACCCGTACTCGATGTAAAAGTTGGAATATCGCCACAAACGAGCACTTGCCGCGACTAACGTCTTGGGGTAGCGCTCTACTGTTCGTACACTGATTGTTACCGAACTTTTTCGATATTGCCAACATTATCTACCCCACTTGACACCCGCCTCTTTTGTCGCGCCGGCCAATTTACAGCGTCGTCTCCGAACGCCGGCTAACCAGTATGCGTGACCTGCAAACCAGGCAAGTGCCGCTTGGGGGTTGAGCACGGAAGCCTTGACCTGGCCAGCTCGCCGTACCGAAAAACAATTGACGTACTGAAAAGGAATCCGCGTTTCGCGGACTCCTTAGTCGACCCGTCAAATAGGGGCGAAAGCCTATCATGCAGCAAAAGCGATCTCAAATTTTCGGGTGCTATGCGTCACGCAAATGTGGCACATTTCATACACTTGCCGTCTTGCCATGGTTCAAAGGTCTGTCAAGCGTGCTAACAGGCAGCGAATTAACGGCTTCAGAGCGTCAAGGACTCCATCGGCACATGGGCTACAGCTTTGCCCATTCGCTAAACCTACGACCTGTGATTTCGCTGACAGTCATGAAGGGCGAGTGTCCTTCCCTCGCCCCTGTTGCGCAGCCTAGTCGGCTTTCGCGCCTACGGCGGCGACAATCTTGCCGAGCCGCTCAGTATCCGCCGCAATCAGCTCTCTGAACTCCTCGGGGCTGATCACATAAGCCTCCAACCCTTGCCGGGTGAATGTTTCTTGAATGTCGGGGGTTTGGACGGCAGTGGTAAATGCTTCGTGTAACTGGGCGATGGTGTTAGCGTCGGTACCCGCGGGAGCAGCCAATCCGAACCACTGCTGCAGAACGATGTCGTGCTTCGGGTCCAACTCCTTCAGCGTGGGAACGTTTGGCAACGCAGGCAGGCGCTCATCGGATGCCACCGCCAATGCACGCAGCTGACCCGCTTCAATTTGTTTCTCGACGGAAGCGTACGACGAAAACATAAAGTCGAGACGCGAGGCCATCAAGTCGATCAACGCGGGGGCAAGACCACGATAGGGCACGTGCACCATGTTTGCGCCACTGGCCAACCGCAGCATTTCTCCCAATATATGGCCGCCCGAGCCGGATCCTGCCGAGCCGAAGTTCAAGCCTTTGGCGGAGTCATTGGCGATAGCGACGAGATCCGCTACTGACTGAGCAGGGCTCGATGCGGGAACCACCAAAATGCTCGGGAAACGCCATAGGGTGGCGACCGGAGCAAAATCGTCGGCGCTGTATGAAATCTCTTCATACAATGCCTGATTCATAGCATTTGTACCAATATTTGCCAAAAGCAATGTGCGGCCATCATTGGACGCGCGCTTGACGAAATCAGCCGCAATGATGCCATTTCCGCCGGGCCGATTTTCGATGACGATGTTACGCCCTGTCTTTTCTGCCACTTGCTGCGCGACCAAGCGCGTCGTTACATCTGCACTTGCCCCCGGAGCAAATGGGACCACGACCGTGAGATAGTCCGAAGCAGCCGCGGCGTACGACACCGCCATCGTACAGAATGCAGCGAGAAAACGTGTTACGTGTCTCCGTCCCATAGATCCTTACCCTATCAAGCAGTTAAAACAGCCGGGGATTATCAGGGCCGGAAGCACGGCCATTCAATAACAAAAACGCGATTACAGATATACGCAACTTGAAAACCGGGGACGCCAGCTCCCAGGCTGATTCAAAAGGCCCTGGCAAAACCCGGCACCGCCCGCATCGGTTTATGCCCAACTGGCTCCCACCCGTTTGCTACCTCCCATCGCCTCGGCCACCAAGTCCTTCACGATACTCGCAGCAGCTTCCGTCAATTGACTACGCGGACGGCGTTCAGGAGTAATCATGCTGACCGTCGCTTGCAGATGCGGCCGCACGATTTTTTTCCACGACAATTGGGGAACGAGTTTGATGCGTCGCCAGCTGCCGGGAACAATGGAATACCCAAACCCTTCAGCGACCAGCTCCAGGGCGGAGAAGGTTGCGTCGACCTCCAGCGCGATCGTCGGCCGCAGGCCCTGACGAGCGGCAGCCGTCTCCAGTGCAGGTCGCGTCCATTGATTGCTGTGTGGCATGATCAGCGGTAAGCGCGACAGCTCTTCTAGAGTCAGTTCCGTTTTGCTTTCTTCCCAATCGTGTGGCGCAACCAAATACAGCTGCTCCGTCGCCAAAGGCTCGATGGTAAGTTGGGGCGAGCTGGCGGGATTCAGCAGAACCGCGAAATCCAATTGTCCCAGCAAAGCTTGCTCGTACAGTGCTCCCGATAGCCCTTCGGTCAAGCTGATAGTGGCTCGAGGCAGCTGGGCCCGCAGCCGCCGGGCCAAGGCCGGAATCAGCAAACGACCAATACCCGGCGTCAGGCCGATAATTAAGTGGCCCATGAAAACGGCGTCGTCATCGCGCACCGACAGCACAGCGGCATCAACCGTATGCAACACTGAACGGGCGTACTCGATGAATTTTTTTCCCTTGTCAGTAAGACGCACCCCGCGGCCGTGACGATGAAAAAGGCTGGCGCGTAGTTCGACCTCGAGCGCCCGCACCTGACGGCTTAATGTCGGCTGTGGAATGGACAAAACGTCCGATGCCTTTACATAGCTTCCAACCTCCGCAACCACCACAAAGCTGCGTAATTGTGCAATATCCATAAATTCCTGCGCCGTCGTTCTACTTACGACCTGTGGGAGGGCCAACACGCTGAGGCTGGGCGGCCTTCGTCGTTGGCGAGTCATCGCTCAAAAAATGATGCCAAGACGCGGCACTATTCACCGAAAAAAGTCAGCATCACGTTCAAGCCAAGCGCGGCAGTATAACGAGTCGGACAAAGCAATACAAATTTCACATAACAGCCTTTGAGATTCTCTTGTTGCTCATACCGACTGCCTTCCCGAGAATGCTGCAGTACCCGGATTTTTCTCTCGCAGGAGACATGTATGAGCAAGATGGACGAGCGACTCCAGGAGCGGTCGCGTCAGTTTCAGCGTTTGACACAATGCGGTAAGGACACCGACATGGGGCGCTTGTTGCGCCAATTCTGGCACCCGATCGCGCTCTCGGAAAGCGTACCTCTGAACGCCGCTATCCCGGTGAAAGTACTGGGCGAAGAGCTCACTTTATATCGTGGCGCCAGCGGCTCGGTTTACCTTGTTGGCGGCCATTGCGCGCATCGCCGCACGCTTCTTCACACCGGCTGGGTTATCGGCGAAGAAATTCGCTGCATGTATCACGGCTGGCAATTCAATGGGACGGGAGCCTGTGTGAACCGGCCCGCAGAATTGGACACCGGTATGCCCCGCACCAAGATCCCCGGCTACCCTGTCAAGGAGTATCAGGGGCTCGTATTTGCCTACTTAGGCGAGGGCGAAGCACCCGAGTTCGCACTGCCACGTAAAGAGCTGACCGAGAAAGAAGGTGCCCTCGTTGCCAACGGCATGGAGCGTTGGGACAACAACTGGTTCCAGCAAGTAGAAAACTCGCTCGATGCAACGCACGTAAGCTTTGTGCATCAGGCGCTCACCGTTGGTCCCTTTGGCGCCGCAGTTACGCCTGCCATCCCTGAATTGAGCTATGAAGAAACCTCGGCGGGTATTCGGCAGACCGCACGGCGCTCTGAGAACAACGTACGCGTTAGCGACTGGACCTTCCCTAACAATAACCATATTTGTGTGCCGGGCCTGACCCCAGAAGATCCGTGGATCGATACCTTTGTGTGGGTGGTACCTAACGACGACTTCCACACCACGCGCTTCATGATTTACTGCCTGCCCCCTGAAGCCAATGATGTGTCGCGCCGTCGTTTTCGGGACTACTTCGCCAAGTATGGCAAGTACGACCCTGCGCAACACCATGAGGAGCTTTTCTCATCTCGGGTCTGGAAGAACCCGGAAGACATTTATGTCGGTTTGACTGCCGCCCAGGATTACCTGTCGATTCGCGGACAAGGAGTGATCGCCGATCGCGACAATGAAATTCTGGGCCGTTCCGACCTGGGCATTGTGACCCTCCGGAAGGTCTTCTGGCGTGAGCTTGACCTCATCCGCGATGGCAAGCCCACCAAGCAATGGACTCCTCTGGAGGAAGCGCTGGTACTGCCGCGCCAACCAGGAGCCGAGGAGCCCGCTGCTGAAGCTGCAACGGCGAATTAACGCTGGAGCGTGACGGGATTGGCCTGACGCCCCCCGTCACAACTGGTCCCCGTCCACCCCTCGCAAAAGCTGGCACCCCATGCTCGATCTGACCCCGCACGAAGCCCTT
>CAZMVM010000076.1:0-15661 GCA_964569785.1 uncultured Pigmentiphaga sp.
GGGGCTGTGTCCATTACCCCACTGCGACTCGACCTGACAAACAACGACCAAATTGCTCCGCTCAAGGAGTGGATCGATCACTGACAAACACAATGAGCACGCGCAAGCAGTGGCAGCTTCCGGTTACTCCGGCCAATAGCAACACGAAGGTATTCAGCGGGCCTACGCGCGCCGTTGCACCGCGTCCCGTTCAGCCCCCTGAGCGACAGCCCCGCCCCTTGAATAGCAATACGCGTGTTAGCGTTGGCCTGATGCCCGTGGTACCTCCCACCGAGACGGCATCGCCAGCAGCGTCTGCTGCATCCGAAAACTGGGCGACGCGCCAACGTGAGCGCATGGTCGAGCGTCTTTGGCATTCGGGCATACGCGACACGCAGGTGCTGGAGGCGATGTTGCGCATTCCGCGGCACCGGTTTGTCGACGAGGCGCTGGCGAGCCGGGCCTACGAGAATGAAGCGCTGCCGATTGGGGCGGGGCAGACCATCTCGCAACCGAGAATCGTGGCGCACATGATTGCGCTCGCGCGTAATGGACGTACGCTCGGACGGGTGTTGGAAGTTGGCGCCGGCTGCGGCTATCAAGCAGCAGTTCTGGCCGAGGTGGCGCACGAAGTCTATACCATCGAACGAATTAAGGCGTTGTACGATCAGGCGCGCGTACGCTTACGCGGACTGGGACACTCTCGGGTTCGCATTCTCCACGGTGACGGGGCACAGGGTTGGCGGAGCGCAGCTCCCTTTGACGCAATCATCGTTGCGGCAGCCGGTATGTCCCTGCCCCCGTCCCTTTGCGAGCAACTGGCCGTGGGAGGGCGACTGGTGGCCCCAGTCGGAGCCGATGAGCAGCGTTTGGTGGTCATCGATCGGCCTGCCCGCGATCGCTGGAGGCAAACAGAGCTGGAAGCGGTGCGTTTTGTACCGCTTAAAAGCGGGATACAGTGATAAGTGGCAGAATTACGCAGGTTTACGTTAGGAGATCATCGATGGTGAGAGCAGGATTTCCCTCCGGACAAACTCGGCGAGCGTTGCGTTTCTCCAGCCTGTGTGCCTTGAGTGCCTGGTTACTGGCCGCGTGTACGACGCCAACCCAGGCACCGGTGGTCGATCTTTCGGACACTACCGCCGGAGTGGAAACTGCCGCCCCGGCTCCGGTAGCCACTTACGTCGTTCGTCCCGGTGACACCTTGTACTCCATTGCGCGCGCCCACAATGTCACGTGGCAGGACATCGCCCTGTGGAATAACATTACTGATCCATCGCAGCTGCGGGTGGGAGCAACGCTGCAAGTGAGTGCACCGGGTGCCGACAGTGCACCTGATGCTGGCGGGGCGGGCATGGTGGCGCAAGCCGAGCCCATTACAACGGGTAGCGTGCAACAACGCCCGCTGGACGGGGAAGCTGAATCTCCTGCCACCGGAACAGCGCCTGCCTCAACCGACACTACCGCCACAGTCAGTGGCATCGAATGGGGTTGGCCTGCTCGAGGCCGTGTCATTGCTCCATTCAATCAGGCCTTGAACAAGGGGATCGCTATCGAGGGTACGGAAGGCGATCCGGTCTACGCTGCTGCCGACGGGGTTGTCGTCTATGCTGGCGACGGGTTGCGAGGCTACGGCAACTTGCTCATTGTGCGACATGATGCTTCGTACCTTTCAGCCTATGCGCATAACCGTGCGCTGCTGGTCAAAGAGGGCGAGAATGTTCGGCGCGGACAACAGATTGCCGAGTTGGGCCAAACCGATGCGCCATCACCGCGACTGCATTTCGAAATCCGCCGTGGCGGTACGCCGGAAGATCCCATGAAGTATTTACCCTCACGCTAGGGCGAGTCACTCGAACGCATGACGCCTACCCTGGTCTTCGATTTGGAAACCATCCCTGACGTCGATGGCTTACGGCGTCTCAACGGATGGGGGCCTGATGTTTCAGACAATGATGTGGTCGAGCGTGCCCGCGCGGCGCGCGTGGAAGCGGTAGGCCACGACTTCTTCCCCTTGCACTTGCAAAAGGTGGTGGTGATCGGGTGCGTGTTTCGCGATGCGCAGGGCTTGCGCGTGCGCACCCTGGGCAAACCGGGTGACGGAGAGGCCACGCTCATTCAGCAGTTCTTCAAAACGGTCGAGCATTACACACCTCGCTTGGTTAGCTGGAATGGGTCGGGCTTCGATTTACCCGTGCTCCATTACCGAGCCTTGATTCACGGCATCGTGGCGTCTCGCTATTGGGAACTCGGCGACGAAGATCGAGACTTTCGCTTCAGCAACTACATTAGCCGCTACCACACGCGTCACATCGACTTAATGGACCTTCTGGCGAAATACAACGCGAGAGCTAACGCGCCTATGGACGAACTCGCACAACTCTGCGGGTTTGCCGGAAAGTTGGGAATGGATGGCGGTCAAGTGTGGCCGGCATGGCGCGATGGACGGCACGACGAGATTCGCGCCTATTGCGAAACTGACGTTATCAATACCTGGTTGTTGTACTGCCGTTTTCAACTGATGCGGGGTGAGCTCCTACCCGACCAGTACGAAGCCGAAGTGGCCTTGGTGCGAGATACCCTCGAAGCACAGGAGGCGCCTCATTGGCGTGAATACTTGAGCGCCTGGGCGGCGGCAGAGCGAGGCATCACGGACGTCGATTAAGCCGCGCATCGGACTCATCACGTTACTCTAATGTAGTCACACATCTACCACTGCAGCGAGCCGAGGATGCTCCCTGGGCCAGTGCGTAACTTCAGGTATCAGAATGCAGGACAGATTGGTTATCGAGTCGCTTGACCTCGAGGCGCGCGGTGTCACCCATCGCGACGGCAAGGTAGTCTTCGTGGAAGGCGCACTCCCAGGTGAAGAGGTGTCGGTGCACGTAGTACGGCGCAAGCCCTCATACGAAATTGCACGTATCGATCAGCTTTTTCGCGCGTCGTCACAACGGGTGGAACCGCGCTGTCCGCACTTCGGGGTCTGTGGCGGATGTATCATGCAGCACTTGGCCCCGGCAGCGCAGGTTGCGATTAAGCAGCGAGCCCTGGAAGACGCGTTCTGGCACGTGGGCAAGCTGCGTCCAGTGCAGATCCTGCCCGCGATTCATGGCCCTACATGGCACTATCGGTTTCGAGCGCGCCTAACAGTACGCCTAGTACCGAAGAAGGGGGGCGTGCTGGTCGGATTTCGTGAGCGAAAGAGCAGCTATGTTGCCGACATGCGTACGTGCTACGTCCTGCCGGCCCATGTGGCAGAACTGCTGGTACCGCTCCGTGATTTGATCGGCTCGCTTTCTATCCCAGATCGTATCCCGCAGATTGAGGTGGCCGTTGGCGATGCCGTCACCGCATTCGTACTGCGTCATCTCGAGCCGTTGACCGACGATGACTTGGCGCAGCTCGAAGCGTTCGCAAGTCGACACGCCATTCAATGGTGGCTGCAGCCCAAGGGGCCCGATTCGATTCATCCTTTGAACGAGAGTTCGCAGCTTGAACTCTCGTACGCGTTACCCGAGTGGGGGTTACGGATGCCGTTTCTTCCCACGGATTTCACGCAGGTGAATCATGCGGTGAACCGCGTGATGGTGAGTCGGGCAGTGGCACTGCTCGATCCACAACCCGGGGAACGGGTCGCCGACATGTTTTGTGGGTTAGGGAATTTCACCCTACCTTTGGCAAAACGCGGTGCGGAGGTGTTGGGCGTGGAGGGCAGTGAAGCCCTGACCTCTAGAGCCATGGAGGCGGCGGAACGGCATGACGTAGCAGAGCAGACCCGGTTTATTTGTGCCAACCTTTTCGAGATCGACGCCAGCTGGCTACGCGAGCTCGGGCGTTTCGAGCGCTTACTCATTGACCCACCTCGTGAGGGCGCCGCGGCGCTGGCTCAGGCTTTAGCCGGCATTGAGCCATCGCAGCGACCGCACCGCATCGTCTATGTCTCTTGCAATCCGGCCACGCTAGCCCGTGATGCTGCCATCCTGGTGCATCAAGCGGGATACCGGCTCGACAGTGCCGGTATCATCAATATGTTTCCACACACGGCACATGTGGAGTCGATGGCCGTTTTTAATCAAGTGGGTTTCGCGCGCGCCAAAGCATAGCGCGCCGCGCTTAATGCAGCTTCACCCGTGGTTGGCTTCGGCGCAGGAGCAGGCGTCCGAGAGCCACGCTGAACGTGCGTCCTGGACCAAGGACTACCCAGTGATGCATGAGGTGAAGGCTGGCATACATGACGCGGGCGACCAACCCGCTAACAAACATGCCTCGGCTGATCAGCCCTCCCATGAGGCTTCCGACGCCTGATTTTGTACCTAACGAAACCAGTGACCCGCGATCCCGGTACACGAATGGCTCGGCTTCAAGCGGGGCTTCGTGCAGGCGTGCCAGGAGCTGATGCGCCAAGTACCGCGCCTGCTGGTGCGCCGCTTGGGCTCGGGCCGGGACAATTTCGCCCGGACCTTTCACTGAGGGTGCGGCAGCGCAATCACCCAGCGCAAAAACGTGAGGGTCAGGCGTTTGCAGGAAGGCGTTAACGATGAGTTGATTGGACCGCGAGAGCGGAAGGTCGAGTGTCTCCAGTACGGCGGGCCCGCGGATTCCCGCAGCCCAAATGCATAAATCGCAGGGTAAGCGTCGGCCGTCGGCGAACTCGATGGCATCGTTTGTTACCTGGGTAACTCGACAGTTCAGTTCAACGTTGATGCCGCGTCGCTGGAGGGTTTCGCAAGCTGATTCGGCTACCCGCTCGGGTAGGGCGGCGAGTAGCCGTGGTCCTGACTCCACCAAAGTGATACGGATGTGCTGTGAGGGATCGAAGCCGGTTGGAACGTAATCGGCCAATAAAGCGCCTGCCGAATTCAACTCGGCGGCCAGTTCGACTCAGGTAGCGCCGCCGCCCACAATAATCAGGTGCAACGCATGGCTTCCGCGACCCTGCCGCCGCTCGACGTCATCTTGAGCGAGCGCCCTGAGAAGGGACATGCGAAACGCTTCTGCGGAGGCGGTGGTGTCCAGCGCGATGGCGTGCTCTTCTGCCCCTGGCGTATCAAAGAAGTTGCCAAGGGATCCCAGGGCGACCACCAGGGTATCGTACGGGATCTGGCGTCTGGGGAGAACAACTTCGTCGTCAGGGCCGCTGACTGCAGCGAGGTGCACGTGCCGGGTATGACGATCGAATTGGACGATTTCGCCGCGTGCAAAAGTGAAGCCGTTCAAATGCGCCAGCATGGGGTAGGAGAGCCCCTCTTGGTGGATATCGAGGGTGCCGGCGGCAACCTCATGCAGCGACGGCTTCCAAATGTGAAACGGCTGTTGGTCGATAAGTGTGACGAAGTTTGGGCCGAAGCTACGGCCCAGGCGAGAAGCCAGCTCGAGGCCGCCCGCGCCGCCACCGGCTATGACGACGCGATGCGTAGGAATGGCAGGGCGCATGGCGGCCTGAGGCAGTGAGATTAGTCGCGGTCGCCACCGAAGATGCCCAAGAGCATGAGAAGGTTTGCGAACACGTTGTAAACGTCAAGATAAAGGGCGAGGGTGGCGCTGATGTAATTGGTTTCGCCGCCATTAATAATGCGCTGCAGATCAACCAGCATGAAGGCGGAGAAGATGACAATGGCGAGTACCGAGATGGTCAGCATCAGGGCTGGCACTTGCAGAAAAATGTTGGCAAGTGCTGCCACGATGATGACCACAGCACCCACGAGCAACCACTTTTGCAGCCCCGAGAGATCGCGCTTGACGGTGCTCGCAAGTGTCGCCATGGTGGCAAATACCGCCGCGGTACCGCCAAATGCCAGCATGATCAGTGACGCGCCGTTGTTCATCCCCAGCACAAACCCGATCAGACGCGACAGCATGACGCCCATGAAGAAAGTGAAGGCAAGCAGCAGGGCCACCCCCACACCGCTATTCTTATTCCGTTCGATGGCAAACATGAGGCCAAAGGCCCCTGCGAGGAATAAAATGGCCGTCAGCCCGGGGCTTTGACCCATGACTTGGGCGAGCCCGGAGTACAAGCCAACCGCGGCGCCGATAACAGTAGGAATCAACGAAAGGGCCAGCAACCAATAGGTATTGCGCAAGACGATATTGCGCTGTGTCTGGCTGGCCGTGCTAACGGTGCCAAGAGGCGAAGTGCGTAAATCATTCATTTGGATGATGGCTCCTGATTTGATGTTGCTGTTGCTGCGCCCATCGAGGCGCGCCAGTTGCATCGAACTAACATAAGACCTGGTGCCGGCCGAGCGGTTCCCGATCTTGCCGATTATGCCTTGGTTTCCGTAAGGCCTTCTGACCGGAACTGCGTTCGTAGCGAATTGACGTACCTCCTATGGCGCTGAAGGCATTTTGCGCAGGATTGAGTTGGGTCGCAAGTGGCGGTTGTCCGGGGAGGCGGCCTAGCACATCGATAGCCTCGCCGCGATCAGGCGCGATCATTCTGGGCAATTAGGGGGGCTTCTCCGGCGTTTTAATGCCGCGTCGGGCCAAGCCCGCATGATACAATCTCATATTCAGAATTTTTCAGCAAAACGCCTGTTTTATTGGAGTTTTCGATGCCCATCGAACGCACGCTGTCCATCATTAAGCCCGACGCGGTGGCCAAAAACGTTATCGGCCAGATTATTTCGCGCTTCGAGGGTGCGGGTTTGAAGGTGGTTGCTGCCCGTCTTACGCAGCTCTCCCGCGATGAGGCCGAGCGCTTTTACGCGGTTCACAAAGAGCGTCCTTTTTTCAAGGATTTGGTCGGTTTCATGGTTTCGGGTCCCGTGTTCGTGCAGGTGCTCGAGGGCGAAAACGCCATCCAGAAAAACCGCGACCTAATGGGTGCTACCGACCCGAAAAAGGCCGATCCTGGCACAATTCGTGCTGATTTTGCCGAAAGTATAGACGCTAACGCCGTGCATGGTTCCGATGGTCCCGATACGGCACGTCAGGAAATCGCGTTCTTTTTTCCTGAAATCGAAATATACAACCGCTAAGCCGAACGGCTTGTGGCCATAACGCTTCATGCCCCGTGACACATTAAGCCCCTCTGTCGATACCCGTCTCAATCTTTTGGGATTGGATGCTGGTGCGCTCTCTGAACAGGTTCAGGCATGGGGCGACAAGCCGTTTCGTGCGCGGCAGTTGTTGCGCTGGGTGCATCAGCGAGGCGTTGCCGATTTTTCCGTTATGACCGATCTGGCGCGAGAGTTCCGTGCCAGATTGCAAGAGCGTTGTGAAGTGCGTCCGCCCGCCGTCTCAAGCGAACATCGCTCGCGTGACGGTACGCGTAAGTGGTTGTTCGATGTAGGCAATGGCAACGCCGTCGAAACGGTTTTCATTCCAGAAGATGATCGCGGCACCTTGTGTGTGTCCACGCAAGGTGGCTGCACGGTGGGTTGTCCGTTTTGTTCTACGGGTCACCAGGGCTTCAATCGCAATCTGTCCACCCACGAAATCATAGGTCAAGTGTGGTGGGCTCGCCATGCTCTCGAAGCGGCGGGCGACAGTGGGCGTCTGGGCGAGGTAAGCCCTGGCGCAGATCATCGTGTCATTAGCAATATTGTGTTTATGGGTATGGGCGAGCCCCTGCTGAATTACTCAGCGCTGCTGCCCGCATTGCGCCTGTTGCTCGATGACCTCGCCTACGGGCTCTCACGTCGCCGCGTCACGGTTTCGACCTCGGGCGTTGTGCCCATGATGGATCGATTGGCTCACGATTGTCCGGTGGCGCTCGCAGTCTCGTTGCACGCGCCTAACGATGATCTTCGCAACCGTCTCGTTCCGCTGAACAAAAAGTATCCCCTGCGAGAGCTTCTCGACGCCTGTTTGCGATATCTCGAATATGCGCCGCGCGATTTCATTACGTTTGAGTATGTCATGCTCGACGGGGTCAACGATGCTGAAGAGCATGCACATCAATTGCTTGAGATCGCCCGCGAAGTGCCGTGCAAGCTTAATTTGATTCCCTTCAATCCCTTTCCGCAGTCTGGGTTGAAGCGTTCTTCCCCTTCGCGCGTCAAGCTGTTTGCCCAACGTTTGATGGACTCAGGAGTCATTACTACGGTGCGCAAAACAAGGGGGGACGATATCGACGCCGCGTGTGGTCAGCTGGCCGGCGAGGTGCGAGACCGTACCCGCTTGTCTCAAGTGGTGCCTGGCAGGCGCCTCGCCATTCCTGTCGTTGAGACGTCAGCATGATTCAAGAGCATGCAAAGGTCGACCCCTTTCTGCAACGGGCCGACCGTGAAGGAGAGGTATCCCAAAGTCCGGTGGCAACTGAAGCTGGGTTGAGCTCGGTCGGTGCCACTTTACGGGCAGCTCGTGAAGAACGCGGGCTTACATTGTCTGACATTTCCGCGCGCTTGAAGTTCGGAGTCAGGCAGTTAGACGCCCTCGAACATGAACGCTGGGACGAGCTGCCGAAAGGGCCATCGTTGCGCGGCTTGGTGCGCAATTACGCGAGGCTGCTGGGGCTCGACGCCGAAGAACTGTTGCAAGCGGTGCCTGCGCACTTGATGCCGGCGCCGATCCCCGTCGCAGGACTGGGGCAACCTTCCCGGAACATGCAGCCATCGCCGTTGAAGCGGCACGGTGGCGATCCCGCTCGGCAGGGGCGCGTGTGGCTGGTTGGATTCATGATTCTGGTGCTCATCAGTCTGATCGCGCTTGCTGCCTACGTGACCTTTACCTGGTGGTTGCCGCGCATGTCGGGTACCAACGAGAGGTCGCCGCTCAACCTGCCTTATGCCGCAGGGTCGCAAGAAATCCTGCCCATTAATCCGGGCGCTCCCAGTACGGCTCTAGGCGACACCGAGGCCGCACCCGCTTCCGAGTCCGGTGGGCCTATCTTGGCAGGGACGGCTTCCGACAGTAGGGCCGAGAGCGACACGAGCGCCGGATCTTCCGCGGCCGCGGGGGCTGACTCTAGTGCGAGCCCGGAGAATCAACAGTCAGGCGACGTTGCTTTGACTGCTGCCGCCGGTGTGGCAGCCAACGACGCAATTGCGCAATCAAGTCAAGGTGTAGGCGGGGCATCGACTGACCGTGCGAGCGTCGCGTTGGAGTCCAGTGGCAGTTCTGGCCAACCCGGCCCCGCGAGTCCACCGTCTTTAGGTGGAGTTGGGGGTGGCGCTGGCGCGCCGTTGGCGGTGGGGGCAAGTGATACCGTGGCGGTAGTAGCACCTTCCAGTGGGTCACCTACTGCCACGGCAGCTCAGGTGTCGGACACTGTTCAGAGTCAGCTCTTGCTGCAGGTATCCGAAGACAGCTGGGTCGAAGTGCATGACGGTCAGGGCAACGCCGTCCTTTACACCACCCTCACGGGTGGCACGGAGCGTCTGGTTGAAGCTGTCCCTCCAGCCCGCGTTGTCATCGGCAATGTCAACGGCGTTAACTTGCAGTGGCGCGGGATGGACATCGACCTCCGGCAGTACCAACGGGGTAACGTTGCGCGATTCACACTCGAATAAATGACGTCACATTTGACCCAAGCTTCTCACCCGGTTGGGCCGGCCCCTCGTCGTATGACGCGTCAGGCCGTCGTGCAATGGCGGAACCAGCAGGTTCGAGTGGGCGGGGGCGCACCCATCGTGGTGCAGTCCATGACCAACACCGATACAGCCGATGCGATTGCTACGGCAATCCAGGTCAAGGAGCTAGCCCAGGCTGGTTCCGAATTGGTGCGCATCACGGTGAATACGGCTGAAGCTGCACGCGAGGTCCCGGCGATTCGGGAGCAGCTCGACCGTATGGGTATAAGCACGCCGCTCGTTGGAGATTTCCATTACAACGGACATAAGCTACTCACCCAGTTTCCCGAGTGTGCCCAAGCACTGTCCAAGTACCGCATCAACCCCGGAAACCTAGGGGCGGGAATGCGCCGCGACGATAACTTTGCCCAGATGATCGAGGCGGCCTGCCGTTACAGCAAGCCAGTACGCATCGGAGTCAACTGGGGCAGCCTTGATCAAGACCTGCTCGCCCGCATGATGGACGAGAACGGCCAGCTGTCGAGCCCGCTGGCTCCCGAAGCCGTTCTACGGAAGGCACTGGTGACATCCGCCATTACCAGCGCTCGACGCGCCGAGGAGCTGGGGCTTGCAAGCGATGCCATCGTTCTGTCTTGCAAGGTAAGTCACGTTCAGGATCTCATCGCGGTGTACCGGGATCTGGCGGCCCGTTGCGACTACCCGTTGCATCTTGGGCTGACTGAAGCCGGCATGGGTAGCAAGGGCATCGTGGCCTCTACTGCCGCGCTCTCGGTGCTACTGCAGGAAGGCATCGGGGATACAATCCGCGTGTCGCTCACGCCAGAGCCTGGCGGAGATCGCACGCGAGAGGTCACTGTAGCGCAGCAAATTCTGCAGACGATGGGATTGCGGGCCTTCGCGCCCTTGGTGGTAGCCTGTCCGGGATGCGGTCGTACCAGCAGCACATTCTTCCAAGAGCTGGCCGACAGCATTCAAACCTACTTGCGCGCCCAGATGCCGGAATGGCGGCGACTCTACCCGGGCGTGGAAACCATGAGTGTCGCGGTCATGGGTTGCGTGGTGAACGGGCCTGGAGAGAGCCGGCATGCTGATATCGGTATTAGCCTGCCGGGTACCGGCGAACTCCCCACCGCTCCTGTGTATATTGACGGTGAACGTACCGTGACTCTCAAGGGTGAGCACATCGCCGACGAGTTCAAGGCCATCGTCGAAAATTACGTTAAGCAACGATACGGCGGTCAAGCTTCCCGTACAACTTAAGAACGTGTACCGTCTCGCCCAGGGCCGCGTACCGGACGAGACGAACTCTTCAATTATGAGCGACTCTTTTAAGAAACTCGCCGCGGTGCGCGGCATGAACGATGTGTTGCCCGACGCTTCATCCCGTTGGGAAGAGCTGGAGCGTCTCGTGCGCGATTGGCTGCGCAGCTATGGTTATTTGAATATGCGCACCCCGGTTCTTGAGCATACCGCCTTGTTCGCGCGCGGAATCGGAGAAGTGACCGATATCGTTGAAAAGGAGATGTATACCTTCATCGATTCCCTAAACGGTGAATCGCTTACGTTGCGGCCTGAATTCACCGCCGGCATTGTGCGGGCAACTATCGAGCATAACCTGTTATACGATCGGCCCAGGCGCGTCTACGCCATGGGACCGGTGTTTCGGCATGAGCGGCCTCAACGTGGCCGCTACCGGCAATTCCATCAAATTGACGTCGAAGCACTTGGCTTCGCCGGTCCCGACGTGGACGCTGAGCAAATCCTGATGCTTGCGCGTCTTTGGAAGATTCTGGGCCTCAGCGATATTCGTCTCGAGATAAACTCTCTTGGCGCCGGTGAGGAACGTGCTGCACATCGTGCCGCCCTAATCGAGCATCTGCAAAAGCACAAGGACATTCTCGACGAGGATGGCCTGCGTAGAATGCACACCAACCCTTTGCGCGTCCTCGATACTAAGAATCCGGCGTTGCAGGAAATGGCCGAGTCCGCGCCGCGTCTGCTCGACTTCCTCGGTTTAGAGTCACGCGCCCACTTCGACGGGGTGCTGGCGCGACTGGAAGACGCGGGCATCCCTTATCGAATCAACCCCCGACTCGTGCGCGGGCTCGACTATTACAATTTGACGGTTTTCGAATGGGTGACAGACCGCCTCGGAGCTCAGGGAACCGTATGTGGTGGCGGCCGCTACGATGGGTTGATCCAATTGCTGGGCGGTAAGCCTGCCCCGGCGGTGGGTTTCGCGATTGGCGTTGAGCGTCTGCTCGACCTCTGGCAGCAACATGATGGAGCGCGTCGAGAGCCGGAGTGCGACGTCTATGTCGTTCATCAGGGAGAAAGCGCCGCGCGACGGGCGCTACAGCTCGGCGAAAAACTCCGGGATGCGGGGTTGGATATCATTGTGCATGGCGGTCCAGCAAGTTTCCGCTCACAAATGAAACGCGCCGATGCGAGTGGTGCAGCTTTCGCTGTCATTGTGGGCGACAACGAGCTGGCAGCGGGTGCGGCGACCGTCAAGCGTCTGAGCGACGGCAGTCAAGAGACCATAGGTTTCGACGCGCTCTCAGATTATCTGGTCGACGCGCTGCAGCAACATGCCTGACGGCTGGCGAAGCTATTCACTAGTTTCAGTGGGGCCTGCAGCGAAGGTCGTGTCGTTCGATGTGACAAGGCTGTGTACAGTGCGCCCCGGATGTTTACAATGCAGCTCGGTGCAGGGCGTGTCAAACACCGCTATCACTCCTGCACCTTTTCACTGTATAGCGCGGGATCGTAGCCGCGCGCACCTGAAGGGTTGATGCATGACGTACGATCTCGACGAACAGGAACAACTAGAAGCGATCAAGGCTTGGTGGCAACGCTACGGCAATCTTGTACTAACAGTACTCATCGTCGTACTGCTGGCAATTAGTGGCTGGCAAGCTTGGAACTGGTATCAGAACAATCAGGCCGCCAAAGCTGGGGGCTACTTCGAGGCGCTGCAAAATGCGGTTCGTACCGGCAATTTGAATCAAGTGCGTGACGCCAGCACCCAGTTGCGCGACAACTACCCCAACACGGCATTCGCACCGCGGGGTGCATTGATTGCCGCCCAAGCGCTAGAGAATCAGGGCGACACGACCGGCGCACGAGAACTGCTCGAGTGGGTAAAGAGCAAGGGTGGTTCGGCGTTGGCACCCGTGGCGCGCTTGAGGCTAGCAGGCCTGCTTCTCGACGCTGGGGAGTACGACCAGGCGCTCGCTCAATTAGAGCCGGACGTTCCCGCTGGGTTTGAGGCTCTATTCTCAGACCGTCGGGGCGATATCTTGTTTGCTCAAGGGAAAGTGAAAGAAGCTCGGGCGGCTTGGGAAGCCGCGCTGCGCGACCTCGGCCCGTCAGACGCTCTCGCTTCGGTCATCCAACTGAAGTTAGAGGCTCTGGCCACTCAGGCAATCGCCTAGGGAGCGCGCAAGTATGAAAATGCAATCCAGATTCTTTGCCCGTGGTTTCACGCGGCTCGGTCTAATCCTTGCCATGGCCAGCCTTGCTGGTTGCTCGCTGTTCTCGTCCTCCGACAAGCGTTACGAGCCAGTGCCACTCGTAGAGTTTTCGCCCGAAGTGCAAGCAAGCACGGTGTGGAGCGTAGACTTGGGTGGACGAGCAGGCTTGGGGTTTTCGCCCACTGTCGTTAATGACGCTGCATACGTTGCCTCGGGCAATGGTAGTGTCGCCAAGATCAGCTTGTCAGATGGCCGCGTCTGGTGGCGAGCGAACGTGGGCAGTGCGCTTCAAGCCGGAGCCGGAAGCGACGGTTTCACCACCGCCGTTGTCACTCCTTCGGGGGAAGTCATCGCCCTCGATGACACCGGGCGCGAAAAGTGGCGCGCGCAGGCAACCAGCGAAGTATTGGTACCGCCGGCGGTGGGCGAAGGGCTGGTTGTCGTGCGCAGCGGCGACTACCGCGTGCAGGCCTTTGATGCGAATACTGGCGCGCGTGTCTGGAGTTTTCAGCGTCCCGGGCCCGCGCTCGCGCTGCGCGCACCTAGCCAAATGGTAGTGGCTGGTGGCTTTGTGTTCACCGGCCTGCCAGGCGGCAAAATGGTGGCTATCGATACGGATAACGGCGTGGTTCAGTGGGAAGGCACTGTGGGTATGCCGCGAGGAGCCAGTGAACTCGAGCGTGTAGCGGATGTCGTCGGTGGGCCGGTTCTCGTCGAGAACTTGCTCTGCGCCGTTGCCTACCAGGGGCGGATCGCATGTTTCGACATTATGGGCGGCGGTGAAACCGTGTGGACGCGTGATTTTTCGAGTGCTTCAGGGATGACAGCCGACTTTAGTACGGCTTTCGCGCCCGACGTTAACAGCGTTGTACACGCCTTCTTGCTATCGGGGGGTAGCAATATTTGGCGTCAAGATGCACTGCGCAATCGGCGTCTGTCGGCTCCTGCATCGCTTGGGCAGGTAATCGCAGTGGGTGACTACCAGGGCTATGTCCACTTCCTGGCTCGGGAGGACGGGAGGCTGATGGCGCGTGTCGCCACCGACGGCTCCGCCATTCTGGCACCGATTATTTCAACCCCATACGGCGCCCTCGTGCAGACTAGCGGTGGTTCAGTGCGCATGCTAGGGGTGGGCGGATAACGTGACAACAGGAGTTCAGCTCAAGCCGGTTGTCGTCCTTGTTGGACGTCCCAATGTTGGCAAATCGACGCTATTCAACCGCTTGACGCGATCGCGCGCCGCCCTGGTCGCCGACTTTCCGGGGCTGACCCGCGACCGGCACTACGGAGAAGGCCGGATCGGCAAGTACCCTTATATCGTTGTTGATACCGGTGGCTTCGAGCCAGTGGCGAAAGACGGCATTGTCGCTGAAATGGCAAGGCAGACACGGGCCGCCATCGATGAAGCCGATGTGGTCATTTTTATTGCGGACGGACGCGCGGGACTCACAGCACAAGATCGCGATATCGCGGATCTATTGCGTCGTTCCGGCGCCCGAACCATCCTTGCGGTCAACAAGCTCGAGGGAATGCGGGAGCCGGCGTCGGTCGCAGAATTCTACGAGCTCGGACTGGGTACACCCCGACCAATTTCAGCGGCTCATGGCGACGGTGTGGTCGAACTCATCGAGGAAGCCCTGGGCGAAGTGGCAGGAAGTGTACGCGAAGAGCCTGACGATGCTGCTGAACCTGGAGCTGCCGCTCGTGCCGACGCTGGCCAAGGTGCTAAGTCGGAACCGGCTGCAGCAATTGCGCTCGAGGTAGACGCAAATGTCAATGCTTTAGCTGACGAGCAAGAGGCGGTTGAGGAACGCGATCCCTCGGAAGACAAGCCGGAACATCCTATTCGACTCGCCGTCGTAGGGCGTCCGAACGTAGGCAAATCTACCCTCGTGAACGCACTTTTGGGCGAAGAGCGTGTTATTGTGTTCGATCAACCGGGCACTACGCGCGATGCTATTGAAGTCGAGTTCGAGCGCCAGAATCGCCGCTACGTTTTAATCGATACTGCAGGTTTGCGTCGTCGAGGACGTGTTTTCGAAGCGGTCGAAAAGTTCTCGGTGATTAAGACACTGCAAGCGATAGAAGCGGCCAATGTTGTCGTGCTGGTACTTGACGCCCAGGCCGAGATCTCAGAGCAAGACGCCAATATCGCTGGCTTCATTGTCGAAACGGGGCGTGCGTTGGTCGTTGCCATCAATAAGTGGGACGGTCTCGACGCCGGGCGCCGCGAATGGGTGAAGCGCGAATACGCCCGTAAGCTTCGCTTTCTATCGTTTGCGCCCGTTGTCAATATTTCTGCTCTACATAAACGAGGGATCGGTCAATTGATGAGCGCGGTGAACAAGGCGTATGCAGCCGCGTTCGCCAAACTGCCAACCCCACGTCTTACGCGCGAACTGCATAATGCCGTTGAGCAGCAGCCTCCGCCGCGTAAGGGTATCATTCGTCCCAAGCTGCGCTATGCGCACCAGGGGGGGCAAAACCCTCCGCGCATTATTATTCACGGGAACGCGCTCGACGCGATTTCCGATACATACCGACGATATCTCGAGGCGCGTTTCCGGGCGGCATTCAAATTGCAAGGAACGCCGCTGCGCATCGAGTTTCGCTCGTCGCACAATCCTTATGTGGATTGAACCTATTGGGTTCGTCTCCATCTAATCACTGCTTTCCATCAAAACACAACAATCAGGAGTTACTCCGATGAGCAACAAAGGGCAACTTTTA
>CAZMVM010000077.1:0-15561 GCA_964569785.1 uncultured Pigmentiphaga sp.
TCTTGCCGGTTACCTGGCATACACGCGCCATGACCAAACCTCTTTTCCGTAAATTAACCTTGGCGGCTGCGTTCGAATATCGCAACCACGATTGAATTCAGACCGAGAGCCAGAGCAACGCGATCAGGGCTGCGCGACGATCGATGGGGCTTTGCTGCTGTGCAGGCTTACGCTTGGGCGGCTAGTGTCGAGACAGACATACCCGTTAACGGGTCGAGAAAAAGGTTCGCGTTGCTACCTGAGCACTATCCCCTGGGGGTGACAGGCAAAAACAACACGTATCCTTCGCCCCAATGTCTTGTTTTCGCTTTTGTGAGCGCTTCGTAAAGCTTAAATAAAGGGACATGTAAGCCCACGCTCAAAGCGCGCAAAGGCTAGAATTCGCCTTTCTTCCAAACGAAGGGTTGCCACCCCACGTACACAAAGCCGCGCAAGAATCAAAGCCGCATCATTGATGACCCGCCTGCCACTGAAACTAGCGGCAGCCGCAACGATCAAAGCCGTTCTCGCTATGCACTGGTGCTTAGTAAAGCGTTAAATTCTAACATGCAGCCCAACCACACGCAACGCAAGGCTGAGTGCGTGCACCTTATGTTTTTTGAGAGGGCGGCCCAATGCAGTGAGTGACCCTTTCTTTGTTTTAAGATCTTGCAACCTCGGTCTTATAACTTCCCCAGCCGGGCCAGCGACACTGTTTCTTTACCGGCGACGATAATATGGTCGACAAGCCGAACGTCGACCAGAGCCAGGGCTTTGCGCAAGTGGCGCGTCAGCTCGCAATCGGCGCGGCTGGGTTCGGCCAAACCAGATGGGTGGTTATGGGCTAGAACCACGCTTGCAGCATGATGCCGCAATGCAGCTCGTACGATTTCACGAGGGTATACGGTGGCTTGCGAAAGTGTTCCGCGACTGACCTCTTCAGTGGTGATCAGGCGTAGCTGATTGTCGAAGTACAGGGCAATGCACACCTCGACGCGGTGGTGTCCCAGCACGGCGGCACAATAGGCCTCCATGAGCTCCGGCCTGTCTAAGGTGCGCCCGCGACTGAGGTCTTCGGCCATCGAGCGACGTGCAAGTTCCAGAGTTGCGATCAGCTGGGCAGCTTTAGCGGGCCCGACTCCCGGAGCAGTGGACAGCTGTTCGCGTTCTGCGCCTAGCAAGGCGCGTAAGCCGCCAAAGTGATCGAGAAGACGCTGGGCGAGTGCGAGAACGTTACATCCTCGTATGCCCGTACGTAGTACGATGGCGAGGAGCTCGGCATCGGTAAGTGCCGCTGGGCCAAGACGTAACAAACGCTCGCGCGGGCGGCTGGTTGCAGGTAGATCGGCGAGGCGAGCTGCGGAACTTCGGGAAATCACGGATACCCTCTAAAATGGTGGCTCGTTCTCCTAATCTTGACACTACTGTGAGCACACATTTGGCTACTGCGCGAGAAAACACACAGTCCGGCAGTTTGCCGGCCCGCGTTCGTCCCGATTCCTACGTCACGCTGCACTATCGTATTAGCGTGCTGGCAGAGGACACCCAAGAGCGGGTCGTGGTAGACACCTTCACGGGGCGGCCGGCCACCCTGCTGCTGGGTACAGGGCAGTGGGCGCCGGGCCTCGAGGCTCCATTGGTAGGGCGCACGGAAGGTGAGCGTTTCACCTACGTTCTGCCGCCAGCGGAAGCGTATGGTGAACGCAACCCGGAGCTCATCCAGAAATTGACGCGGGCAGCGTTCGAGCAATATGCAGCGCCAGGACAGGAATTTGCGCCGGGTGACACAGTAGAGTTTGCGGCGCCCAACGGTGGAAGTTATGCGGGCGTACTCAAAGAGCTGCATAACGACTACGCTTTATTCGATTTCAACCATCCGCTGGCCGGTAATGCCGTTAAGGTCGACGTTACCATACTTGGGGTTTTATGACGGAACCGTTTCCCACTGATATCCAGACTTCTCGGCTCGTCTCTCAGGTAAAGCTGCAGAGCGTGTCTCATGAAGACGATTCCCATTTGTCCGCGCCCGAGGTCATACTGGCACAACCGCGCGGGTTTTGTGCGGGCGTCGACCGCGCCATAGAGATTGTTGAACGTGCTCTAGAAATCTATGGAGCTCCCATTTATGTGCGTCATGAAATCGTGCATAACCGACACGTCGTTAGCGAGCTGAGGGCCAAGGGGGCTATTTTCATTGACGAACTCGACAAGGCGCCTGCCGGCGCTATTGTTGTGTTCTCTGCGCACGGGGTATCGAAAGCCGTTCGCCGTGAAGCCCAAGAGCGCGGTTTGCGTGTGTTTGATGCCACATGCCCACTCGTCACGAAGGTGCATGTGGAGGTCGCCAAGATGCGGGCGGCGAAGCGCGAAATCGTCATGGTCGGACACCGGGGGCACCCAGAAGTGGAAGGCACGCTGGGGCAGGCGGATGACGGCATTTACCTGGTTGAAACCGTCGAAGACGTTGCCCGCTTGAAGGTCTCCGATCCCGACAACTTGGCGTATGTGACCCAAACCACGCTTTCGGTCGATGATGCGGCTGTCATCGTGCAAGCGCTCAAGGAGCGCTTCCCCACTATCGTCGAACCTAAGAAGGCCGACATTTGCTATGCCACCCAAAACCGCCAAGATGCGGTCAAAGTCATGGCCGCTGATTGCGACTTGGTCCTGGTGGTCGGCAGTGCGAACAGTTCGAACTCTAACCGGTTACGCGAAGTAGCCGAGCGTCGAGGTGTCGTCGCCTACTTAATTGATGGGCCGGCTGATATTCGACCGGAGTGGATGCAAACCGCGCGGCGGGTGGGGGTTACGGCAGGCGCTTCCGCTCCTGAAGTGCTGGTACAGCAGGTCGTGCAGAGGCTCAAGGAGTTGGGGGCGGTGTCGGTTCGGTCTATGCCTGGCGAGCCCGAAGGCGTGGCGTTTCCGTTGCCGAAAGGGCTTGGGCGGCGCGAAGCCGAGGCTTAAGCACGATACCGGCTGCGCAAGGCCACTCTCTCCAAGATCTGGTTTTTGTATTTCAAGTTCAGTGCGGAGCGGTAGAAGGGCGGTTATCCGCTCGCTTTGCTGCTGGCCGCTCTACCAAGCGCCTAGCTAGAAAGAGCGTTCAGCTGGCGCCTAAGATTGTTGGCGGGGTAGTAAACCAGGCCATAAAAAAGCAAACGCCAACCCGCAGGTTGGCGTAAGTATTCTGGTGCCGGTGAAAGGATTTGAACCCTCGACCTTCGCATTACGAATGCGCTGCTCTACCAACTGAGCTACACCGGCAAAGCCAAAAATTATACCGGAAATATTTGTTGTTGTGTTGAGTTATGCTCGCGCCTGCTGGCGCAACCTGGCGAGCGTCAAAGGACTAGCGCTCCGCGCGGTAGCCCGACTCCTTCACGACGGGCAACCACTGTGCCCGATAGGCCTCGATGGCTTCTTCGCTTTCCTCCGCATTCATGCTAAGCGGCTCATAGCCCAGGTTTTTTAAGATTTGGCGCAAGTCAGGGTCTTTCAAGGTACGGGCAATGGCCTCTCCCAGGTAGTTACGCTTTTCTGCGGGCATGCTAGCTGCAGAAAAATAGCCGAACCAGCCGGTGGCTTCGACGTCGATTCCCACTTCCTTGAAGGTCGGAACATCAGGTAAGTCTGCCTCACGCTGGCTGCCCGAGCTGGCCAGGATTTGCAGCCGGCCCGCGTGATGTTGCGGCACTTGTGAATCGAGGGTATCGACGGCAAGAGGGATCTGGCCGCCGATCAAATCGGTAACCAAGGGCGCAGACCCGCGGTAGCCAATCACTTCGGTCTCTGCTCCCAGACTGTTCGCCAACATCAGCGCAAAAAAGTGGGGAAGGCTGCCAGTACCCGGTACACCGATGTTGAAGCTGGACGGGTTTGCTGAAATCCACTCAGGCAGGTCGCTCACTGAGTCGATGTTTGTATGACGCGATGCTGCCAAGCCGAATCGGAACTCGGCCACCAGTGACACTGGCTTGATATCTTGAACGGGATCGTAACCCACGTCGTCAAAGACTTCCGGGGCGACGACCATGACTGCCGGGTTCGCGAGCATCAGGGTATTGTCGGTGGCTGCTACGGTGCGTAACGCTTGTGCAGCAATGCGTCCTCCGGCGCCCGACTTGTTTTCAACGATGACCTGAACGCCCAGCTTCTTCTCGAGAGGGCCTGCGATGGCGCGCGCAACGCGATCCGCAGAGCCTCCGGGCGGATAACCGACGAGTACGCGCAGTGGCGTGTCGAGTTGAGTCGCGAGTGCGGTCAGGGGTAGGCCCAGGAAGGCCGTTAGGGTGGCCAGCTTGCGTAGGGTTGTTAGTAGTTGATTCACGTGTCCTCCTTCAGCGCATGGTGGGCGGAATGAACGCAGCTGCAGTGATGGCACGCCGAGGCGGCAGGTGGTCCCGGCCTGCTATTCTTATGCTGCAGAGTGTATCCACGTTGGCGCGCCGAAGCCATAGGGTCGATCCGGTCGGGGTATGTTACTGGCCCGGTCGTATAATTTTTCGCTAACACCATATAGTCTTCCTGAAGCGCTTTTCGCAAATGTTGCACGAGCGTTGATCCCTCATGTTGCAAGAGGCTTTACTTTGACACCTTCCGACTCCCCACACGAGCTTGATACGCCCACCCGTCATGAGCAGCACGGCGCGTATGCTAAGGCGGTGACCCTGGAAGAAATAAAACACAACTTGGCTGCGATTCGCGCGAGAATCGCCAGCGCGTGCCAACGCGCCGGCCGCGATCCGTCCGAGGTTCGTCTTCTACCGGTCAGTAAAACTGTAGAAGATGCTCGAATTCGCCTCGCATACGAGGCAGGCTGCCGCATGTTGGGTGAGAACAAAGTGCAGGAAGCGATGCGCAAGTGGGAATCAACACAAGATCTTCCGGATTTGCGCTGGAGCATTATTGGGCATCTGCAGACCAACAAGGCGCGGTATGTGGCGCGCTTCGCGTCCGAGTTTCAAGCGCTCGACCGGCTACGCGTTGCAGAGGCGCTCGATCGTCGCTTACAAGCTGAAGGGCGTGCACTTGATGTTCTGATCCAGGTGAATACTTCGGGAGAAGCAACGAAGTATGGTTTGCTTCCTGATGAGGTGAAAGGGTTTTTGAAGCAGTTGCCCACATACTCGTCGCTTCGCGTTCGAGGCCTGATGACCTTGGCAGCATTCTCATCCGATCCTGCGAGGGTGCGCGCGTGTTTTTCGCAGTTGCGAACACTGCGTGATCGCTTGCAACAGGAAGCTCCGGCCGGCGTGGTACTCGAGGAGTTATCGATGGGTATGTCCGGGGACTTCGAGATTGCTGTCGAGGAAGGAGCAACGGTAGTACGCGTGGGTCAAGCCATATTCGGAGCGCGAGCTTTGCCCGATAGTCATTACTGGCCTCAGGGAGCGAGCACGAAATGACGGGACAGGCTGCTTCTAAGGGCTTAACCCCCGTGCCCCTCGAGATCGTCTCGGTGCAATCACAGGTGGTGTACGGGCGTGTGGGCAATAACGTTGCGCTTCCGGTGTTTCGTGAGCATGGGTTGGAAGCCGCGGCTGTACCGACGGTTGTCCTGAGCAATACACCGCACTATCCTACTTGCCACGGCGGGGCTATGCCGCTCGAATGGTTTAGCGGATACCTCAATGATTTGTCCGCGCGCCAAGCCTTAGACCATCTACGAGCCGTGGTGGCAGGTTTTCTCGGTGGGCCCGAACAAGCGGGAGTGCTGGCGGAGTGGGTCAGTGCCGTGCAGGCGCAGCTTCCAGAAGCAAACTTCATCGTTGACCCTGTCATTGGTGATCACGACCATGGCGTTTACGTCGATCCGGGAATGATCGAGGCGTATCGCGAACACATCGTGCCTCTGGCTCAAGGGCTGACGCCCAATGGTTTCGAACTGGAGCACCTCACCGGCTTACCTGTGCACACCTTAGACGAGGTCGCTACTGCTGCCCGGAGCTTGCTCGCCTACAATGATCGCCTACGCTGGGTCATTGTGACCAGTGCTGCACCTGAAGGGTGGCCACCGGGTGAGATGCATGTGTCCGTCGTAACCGATACTGAAATCGAAGTGATTCGTCATCGTCGGTTAGACGTGACTCCGAAAGGCACCGGTGATTTATTCAGTGCCGAATTGACGGCTCGTTGGCTAAACGGGATACCGTTGGCCGCAGCTGCGCGCGGGGCCTGTGAACGGGTCTTGGCTGCCTTGGATTACACGGCTCAAGCGAACTGTGCGGAACTTCTATTACCTTTTACCGAGTGATTGATGCACGCGGCAACACATTACTAGAATTACCTCAACCTTATGGAGGGTGGCGCATGTTTCATTATGCCAACATATTCGACAATGTGCCGGACTCGCTAGAGGACGAGTTATTCACTGACCTGCTGCGCGTTCCGGGACTACGGATTGAGCGCATTGTTTCACGTGGGCAGACCAGCGCTCCCGACTTCTGGTACGACCAGGATTGGGATGAATGGGTACTGGTACTGCGAGGCTACGCCGTTCTCGAACTTGAAGAGCCTGCTGGAACCAGAGTGCTTCAACCGGGCGATCACTGCTGGTTGCCGGCGGGGCTACGCCATCGCGTTGCACGAACCGACACGACAGGGCCTACGATCTGGTTGGCAGTACACCGTGACCAGGCATAACTGATCAATACAGTATGCTTCCGGCCGTAGGTGTTATATAGCACTTTCGTGGCCGGGAGATCGCCACATCACCTTTTCTAATTTCTGCCGATCCTGCTCCCTCAGCTGCCCGTGCCCATTGAGCGCCGACGAAGTCGGCTTGGGTACTGAATAATGCGCAGCTGCTTTTGCTTGTCCGTGCGTCAGAGCGTTTCATTCTAGTGCTTGGCGTTTGTAACGACTTCCCATGAGCCAGGGTCGGACACTGCGGTAGCGGCGTCCCAGTATGGGCCGCAGCATGGTTTCGCTGCCAAAAAGTTTTAGAAAATGAAACAGGAAGCGTCGCTGCGCGTCATGTTGCTTGCACTGATAAGCGCTTTCGGACTTAGTCAAGCATATAGAACC
The DNA here is from genome assembly GCA_964569785.1 of uncultured Pigmentiphaga sp. GTDB lineage: Bacteria > Pseudomonadota > Gammaproteobacteria > Burkholderiales > Burkholderiaceae_B > Verticiella. Next base: position 7,006 of record CAZMVM010000077.1, read on the forward strand.
ATCGCCGGTGTGATGGCACCCGCACTCCAATTGGACCTGGCACTCGATGCGAGCCAGTTGGGTTGGTTCGCCGCCGTATTTCACATGGTGTTTGCTGCGGTACAGATTGTGATGGGGGCGGCCATCGACGTCTATGGCGTACGCCGGGTCATGCTGGCGGTTTTCCCCTGCGCCATCATCGGATCGGCCGTATCAGCGTTCACTCCCAGTTTCGGCCTGTTGCTTCTCGGGCAAGGGCTCATCGGTGTGGGGTGCGCTCCAGCTTTTGTGGCGTGCACCATATTTATTGCTCACGCGTATTCACCGCAGCGGTTTGCGGCATTATCGGGCATTGCACTGGGGTTAGGAAGTTTGGGAATGCTGCTTACTGCTACGCCACTTGCGTGGCTAATCGCCTGGAGCTCGTGGAGAGCAGCGTTCATCGCGCTAGCGGCTATGTCGCTCATTGCGTGGATTGTGATGTGGCGATGGTTACGATTGGATACGCACGAGGTTGGCGGAGAACCTTCGTTGGGTGCAGTATTAACAGGATTTGTACGATTGTTTACAACGCCGCATACGTGGGGAATTGTATTGTTCGCTCTTGTCGTGTATGCGTCCATTATGGCCCTGCGCGGCTTGTGGTTGGGTCCGCTATTGGTGGAACGCTACGAGTTTAGTTTGGTACAAAGCGGGGACGTAGCGCTGGTCATGTCGATATTGATGCTGGCGAGCGCACCGATCATGGGACGCCTTGACCCGGGCAACCGTTGGCGTCGAATTGCTCTAGTCGTTTGTACATTAGTGATGGCGGGGCTGTTTGTGGTGTTGGCGCAACCGGTGCCAGCCTCTGCTGCGATGATGACGGTGTGGGCCGTAGGTGTACTGTCAAGTTACACAATTTGGCAGTATGCGGACGTTCGCACTGCTTATGCTCCACAAGCGTTAGGCAGTGCGCTGGGTTTGTTTACGATGGCTATGTTTCTAGGGGTGGCAATTATGCAAGCACTGACTGGATGGGTGGCAGAACAGGCCAAAATACATAGCTTTGACCCCTTCAATGCAGTATTTTTAGTCATAGCGCTTCTGCTTACGGTCGGGGCCTTGGCATTCGCGATGCTACCCCAGCCTAAGCGTAGCGGGATCGCGTAAGGGGCTGCATCGCTCTCCCGAAAAGAGCTGAACAAATTGCCAAGCATCTCGTTTGGCTACAGCGAAACTGCTGCGTGCACCGCAGTTTCAACCTAGCGTCGCATCACCAGGTAGATGCTTTTTCTTTGGTGGAACTATGCCGGATAATAATGTTAATCGTTCAGTTGCAGTGCGGAGCTGGCCAACGACGGTATTTGGCGTCATCTTGGCCATTATTGGTCTCATCCTCGCGATAGGCGGGGTTCGACTCGTCTCACTAGGAGGGTCTTGGTACTACCTCATCGCAGGTGCCGCGATGGTGGTTTCCGGAGTGCTTTATGTCAGGCAGCGCATGCTGGGCGCGTGGATCTACCTGGCAGTATTCATAGGCACCCTGTTGTGGACATTTGCGGAAGTCGGTACCGAGTATTGGGGACTTGTCCCGCGTTTGGCCCCGGTTCTGGTGCTGGGTTTTTTTGCAGCACTGCTGGCACCACGTTTTGGGGGGCGCCCGTTCTGGGGATTTGGTGCAGCTTTGGTTCAGCTAATTGTGCTGATCATTGGCGGAGTCGCAATGTTCCAACCGCAAGGCGGTATATGGAACACAGTCGAGCTGGCCCAGGCGCCAGAAATTATCAATGATCCCAATTCGCCCGAAAATACATGGAAGTATTACGGACGAACGCTCGCCGGTACGCGGTATGCCCCATTTGATCAGATTAATCGGGACAACGTCAGCGAACTGGAAGTGGCCTGGGTATTCCGCACCGGTGAAGTCGCCACACAAGGGTCGGAAGATCAGAACACACCGGTTCAAGTCGGTGATACCTTGTACATCTGCACGCCGCGCGACAAGGTGTTTGCGTTGAACGCAGAAACCGGAGAGCAGCGTTGGATGTTTGATCCTCAGGTTGAAAGTAACCGCTTCTGGAATCGATGCCGTGGTGTCGCCTACTTCGATACCGTCAATCGGCGTGCAGCCGCTGAGACCGCGGGTGAGCCGAATACCAGCGAAGCTTCCACCGCCAACGCTGCTGTAGCTCCCGCTGCCACTGCTGAATCGGTTGCAGCCGATGGGGTTTGCGCCACACGAATCCTTACTACCACCTCGAAGGCGGAGCTTTACGCGCTCGACGCGCGCACTGGCGAGATATGCACTGATTTTGGAGAGCAGGGGCGCGTCGATCTCACGGTGGGCCTGGGCGAGCTCAAAGACTGGTACTACATGCCGACTTCTCAGCCCACAGTCGCCGGCGGTGTGGTTGTCATTGGCGGCTGGGTATGGGATGGGCGCGAAATCGAGGAGCCATCCGGCGTTGTCCGCGCATACGATGCGATGACCGGCGAGTTGGCGTGGGCGTGGGATTTGGGCAACCCGGACATCACGCATTTGCCGCCCGAAGGAGAGACCTACACGCGGGGTACGCCCAACTATTGGAGCACCGCGGCGGTCGACGAAGAGCTGGGGATGGTTTATTTGCCATTAGGTAACGGTACGCCCGATTTCTGGGGTGCGCACCGTAGCGAAGCGACGGAGGAGTACTCTACCTCGGTCGTGGCGCTTGATCTGGCGACTGGACGTGAAGTGTGGCACCGCCAAACCACGCATCACGATATTTGGGACTATGACAACGGTACACCGCCCGCGCTCATCGACCTTCCCGATGGTAACGGTGGCACTGTACCCGCACTGTTGTTGGCGACCAAAACTGCACAACTGTATCTCCTCGATCGTCGCACAGGTGAACCCTTAGCCGAGATTGAAGAGCTACCGGTACCTCAAGACGTGATGGCGGGCGATTGGGTTTCTCCCACGCAACCCTTCTCGGTCGGGATGCCCTCCATTGGCGACGCACCTTTAACCGAGGAGCGTATGTGGGGCGCAACCTTCTTCGATCAGTTGTACTGCCGCATTAAGTTCCGTCAACTGCGGTATGAAGGAATTTACACCCCCATCACTACCGATCCGACGCTGATTTTTCCTGGTTACTACGGGGGCATGAACTGGGGTGGTGTCGCCATTGACGAGACGAACAAGATTCTCGTTGTGAACGACATCCGCCAGGCGCAGATTGCATGGCTGGTACCGCGCGACGAGGTCGAGGAAGCTGTCGAAAACATGCCAGAAGGGTTCGGCATCCACATGCAGGAAGGCACGCCGTACGCCGCCATTCGCGGGCCTTTCAACTCGTTCCTGGATATTCCATGCCAGATGCCTATGTGGGGTTCACTCACTGCAGTTGATCTGAAGAGCCGTGAAATCGTGTGGCAAACGCCGCTGGGCACTATTCAAGATGTCGAGCTCAATGGCATTCGGGTTCGCGCGCCCATTCCTATCGGCATGCCCACACTGGGCGGCCCCATTGTTACCGCCGGGGGCCTGGTGTTCTACTCCGGCACCCAAGATTATTATCTGCGCGCTTTCGATCTGTCGTCCGGGAAGGAGGTCTGGAAAGGTCGGCTCCCGGTGGGGGCACAGGCAACGCCCATGACCTACATTTCACCAGAGAGTGGCCGACAGTTTGTCGTTACAAGTGCAAGCGGAGCGCGTATGTCTCCTGATCGTGGTGACTACGTCGTCGCCTACGCTTTGCCGAAGAGATAAAAAACACAGCCACACTGAGCGTGGGGTGAATAAAAGATGGTGCTGCGATGCACTCAGTGCCCGCCCCGCGCGTCACGTCACGGCAAGACGAGGCAGTCAGCGTCGTCTTCGGCATTGTTCAAGGGTCCCGGCGTTCGGAGTGACGCTGCCCGTAAGCTTGAGAAGTTAGATGTAACGATTGAATGCGCCGACTGACACAGTCGGCGCTTTTTGCTGTTCGAAGAGATTGCCGGACGAGTCGAAGAAGGAAATGGGTCGAGCGCTACCGCTACAGCCCGGTTGAGGCAGCATTTAGCTGAAAAAGGGGTGGAACGCTGTAAGCCGGCGTCGTAGCTGCTAAGAGCAATACTCCCAGTTAGGCGGGGTTTGTGCTCGGCGCATACCCTGCGTCGGCCAGAGCTTGCGCGACATGTTTATGGTTTGCACTAGTTTTCACATCCACTGTTTTGGCCTCGAGATCAGCGCTGACTGTTGCTTCGGCGTCGATCGACTTCACCGCCTCGGTGATAGCGTTCACGCAGTGGTTACAACTCATGTCGGGAACGTGGAATTTCATAATTACTCCTTAACAAGTCTATGTCGACAGGCGCGCCGTATGAACAAGCTGTTGTCTGCCTTATGGCTCCGGTTCCGGGCCGAAATGGAGCTCGTCCTCATCGGGGGCCAGCTCATCTTCCCAAGCAGCGGCGGGACGTGGCGGCGCAAAGCTGCCCGAAGTTGGAATCTCGGCCTCCACTCGTTCTTGATCCCAAATGGTCTGCCAGAAGTACAGACGCCTCTGTGCTGCCATTCGGGCAAACATCTGTAAGCGCATTTTATGCAGCATGTCGAACTCCTTTGGAAGTACTCGACTTCAGACCGCGACCGCAATGGGAGACAAGGCGACCGGCCGAATCCGGGAAGGCGACGTGCGGTCGGCTGAAATGCAGCCTACAGCCTGAGGTAAAGTGAAAGTCTATACCATCCCCAAAAGCGCCTGCTCCGAAAGTGCCGCCCAAGTTTAGTGGCGAGTGGCCCATGGCGCGGCGCGAGGATTCAGAGTGAGCCGACCTGGCAGGGGGCGCCGATGTGTGTGCACTCTCGCGAGAGCCGAGGGGAGGGGCTAGCCGGCATTCGCTTAAGCTGGGGGTACATCGACTAATTTTCAACGTAAGGCGTACTAGGTCTATTGCCAGAGTGAGCGTTTCTCGTTACCGTTGTCGCTACCGCGCGCCTGCAGCTTTTGCAGACCGCACATTCAGCAGATCTACGGTTGACTTCAGTGACGAGTCGCGTGGTGAATCGGACGTAGTCGGGCTCGACGAGGGGGCTTGACCTCTGAAGTGGACTGCTGCTCATCCCCGTGTCACGGGGAACGAACTAGAAACCATAATGAACGACCATCAGGGGCAGAGGAGACATGCAGCAGCGAGCGAAGCGGCGCCAGATCGATGGTGGTTCTCCTTGGGAGGACCTAGCAGGTTATGCACGCGCCGTAGTCGATGGCGAGTGGGTATTTGTATCGGGCACTCTGGGGCAAGATTTCTCTACGCTTGAGTTTCCCGCTACGGCTGCCGAGCAAGCAGAGCTGGCTTTGGATCACATCGAGGCAGCCCTCGAGCAAGTCCCCGCAAGGTGGGCCGATGTGGTGCGCATGCGGGTCTACGTTCCTAATCGGTCCGATATAGCTGCGGTTAGTGACGTCATCAAGCGTCGGCTTCACCCCACGCGTCCAACCAACACGACGGTGTGTTGCCCACTTGCCGTGGAAGAGGCAAAAGTCGAAGTTGAGGTGACCGCCCGGCTTCGCGGCATTGGCGGAAATCTGCCTGACAACGTTCATCAGGGAACGAGTCATTCATGAAGCATCCTTTCGCCTCCTACCGCAAACTGTTCCCGATACTGGAGCACGCGGTGCAATTGTCTAGTTGCTCACAAAGCGCCTTGAGTAAACCTGTGCGTGCTGCTGCGCTGGACTATCTGGAAAGTTGGGAAACGCGCGGAGCTGATTGGGGGTACTGGATGCAGTGCGTCGATGAGGCCCGCGCAGAGTTTGCGCGTTTGATCAATGCCCAGCTCGAAGATATTGCTGTCCTCGGCAGCGTATCAGACGCTGCCTCTGCGGTTGCATCCGCACTGCAGTTCCAGGCGCACCGACGCCAAATCGTCACGACCAGCTTAGACTTTCCCTCTGTGTGTCACGTGTGGCTAGCCCAGGAGCAGCGGAACGCACAGGTGCGTTTCGTTGAGGCCATTCCCGGCAATCCCGATGCTGCCGGCCACGTGATTGCTCATCTTAGTGACGACACGGTATTGCTGTCGGTGTCGCACGCGTGTTACTACGACGGTCAAATTACCGATATTACCGCGACGGGTAAGGCGGCACGTCGCATGGGTGCTATTCAATTCGTCGATGCGTATCAGTCCGCGGGCTCGGTCGCCATCGATGTGAAAGCACAACAAGTCGATCTCCTTGCCACAGGTGTTCAAAAGTACCTGCTGGGTACGCCCGGTGTCGCCTTTCTTTATGTGTCGCCGCAACTGGCCGAGCGCCTACAACCCACCGTGACCGGGTGGTTTGGGCGAACCCAGCCATTTGCCTTTAATCCGCGTCTACTTGACTTCGCACAGGGTGGGCAGCGGTTCAACACGGGCACGCCGCCGATGATGGCTGCCAACATGGCGCGCGCCGCATTGGGGATGGTGAATGAAATCGGCGTGGAGGCTATTGAGCCTTGGCTGCAGCATTTGTCGCAGGTGGCTATTGAAGAGGCAGAGCGCTTAGGGCTGAAGGTCGTGAGTCCAACGCGTGTTGCGTCGAAGGGGGCCACCACGGCCATCAGGGTTGCAAATGCAGCCGATATGGAGCGACGCATGGCCGAAGAAGGCTACATTGTGTCTGCGCGCAATGACGTGATCCGTGTCGCTCCTCATTTTTATAACAATGTAGATGAGATTGTAGGTGCATTAAGCACTCTGGCGCGTCTACAGCATTCATGAGCTATTCGCCGTGACACCCGTTGTACATGCCTCGTTGTCGCATTGTTCGTCTGTCATTTGCAATGTGCAGGCGGAGGTAGCTTATGCGTTTCTGCTCGATGGATTGCAATTAGGTACATGGGCCCTAGGCTCGTTCAATACCGAAAAAGTGGGACCTGGGGTTTATCGAGGCCGTTCACTGTTCGACGATGCAATCACCTTTGTACGTCCAGTAGGTGATCCACAAGCATTGCGTGTTGAATATCACGTGGGCTCGAAGATTGACAGCTTGATCCCCCGGATTTCCGCCGTCGTAGTTCGCGGCCCCGATATTGGCCGACCCGCCGATACCTGCCAGGTCAATCTGCTCGCATGGCGCCATCGTGAGATGAGCGAGGAGCGATGGGAGCAACTGGTTCGCTCTCATGAAGTGGAGGTGTTGCTAATTCAGGCACGTCTTGGCTTAAAGCGTTCGTAACTTTTCAGGAGGAGGGGTTGTGAATAAGGCGCGAAGAATGCTTAGCAGCATATTGGTAGGTTCAGCGGTAGTAGCCGGACTTGGACTACCTCAAGCGAGTGTGGCTAACGAATCAGCGGGCCCGCTTCGTATTGTCGTCGGCTTTCCGCCAGGAGGCGCCACCGACATTGTGGCTCGTATTTTGAGTGAACAATTAAAGGATCGGCTGAATCGGACTGTCCTCGTAGAAAATCGCCCCGGAGCTGGAGGTCAAATCGCTACTCAAGCTCTTAAGAATGCCCCGGCGGACGGATCGACAATTATGCTAACAATTGATCATAGTCAAATCATTGTTCCGTTGACGATCGCTGCGGCAGGGTACGATCCGGTGGAAGACTTCACGCCCATTGGGGGCGTTGCTCAGTACTACAACGCGCTCGGTGTCAGCTCGACCATTGGGGTGAAGAACATGGAAGAGTTGAAGCAATGGCTGATCGATAATCCGGACAAGGCCAATATCGGTGTTCCTGCGTACGGTAGCGTGCCGCAATTTGCGGTTCATATCATTAGCGAAAATTTTGATGTCCCGGTGAGTTCAGTTCCTTACAAGGGCGGCGCACCCTTGGTGCAAGATCTCATCGGTGGACACATTCCAGGAGCGGTGGCGTCCATGACGGAGCTCATCGAACACCAGCGAGCTGGACGTGTCGTCATTCTTGCCACTTCGGGGCAGGCGCGCAATAACACCATGCCGGAGATTCCAACATTTGCCGAAGTTGGAATCGAGGGGCTCGATCGCAATCCTTGGCTGGCTTTTTTCGGTCCCAAAGGGCTATCACCGGAATTCGTGGCGCAATTCAATAAGGCATTGGCGGAAGTGTTAGCAGAGCCGGAAATACGTGAACGTTTGGCCGAGATGGGTAATGAGGTCACAACGACAACGTCGGAAGAGTTGCGAGAATGGGTGGTCGACGGCACAAAACATTGGTCGGGCGTGATTGAGCGAGCAGGCTTCGTCCCCCAATAGAGGGGGGCCAGCCGCTACCTTTCATGCCAGGGGCGACGCGGAAGTGAGTAACTGGTGATCAGCTACAAGGTCGCTGGAGTGGGCGTCCTACCCTCCGCGTCGGCTTTACGGGGCGCTCACGTTTGATGTTGGATCTACTGCACAAGCATCGCACCAGTGGCTGCAAAGCGCTCGGCAAGGTGAGCGAGGTTACTCCCGGTGTCAGTAAGTCGTCCGAGGAAGCAGGCCGATTTGACGACTCTGTTTTTAACCTGCTATAGTTCGCCTCCTTCGCTGCTTTGACAGCAACTCAGAGCCCCGAACATCTCCCGGTGACGGGGGGTAACCAAGGGTGGTAGAGGTGATGGCAAGCAGCAAGCCGACCTGGTTTATTTTTCGGAATTTCCTGGTCGGCACGGT
>CAZMVM010000078.1:0-15383 GCA_964569785.1 uncultured Pigmentiphaga sp.
TTCACGAAGTAACCGCCATGCGGATGAGCCTGATGTTCCGGGTACCGTAAGCGTCGACGACATCCGCCCCAGTAAAACGCGGCGCAAACGCGAGATGTCGGCCCTGCAACAACTTGGCGAACGCTTGGTCGGGCTACCCGCCGCGCGACTTGCCCAGCTACCCCTCAGCGAACGCATGCACGACGCCATACTAGAAGCTGGGCGCATCACGTCGCGAGAGGCGCGGCGCCGCCAATTGCAGTACATCGGACGACTCATGCGTGATGCAGACGCGGAAGCAATCTCCAGTCAGTTAAGTGAGTGGGACCGCGGCACAGCCAAGTCAACGGCCCGCTTTCACGCCGTAGAGCGTTGGCGCACGAGGCTGCTCGACCAGGACGACGCCCTGACGCAGTTCCTGCGCGAATTCCCAACCGCCAACATCCAGCACATGCGCTCGTTGATTCGGGCGGCACGCAAAGAAGCGGCTCAGAATGCGAGCCTCAGCCCCGGGCGTGAGCCGCAGCGGCGACATTATCGAGCCTTGTTCCAGGAAATTCGGCAAGTTATCGAGGCCGACCTCCCGGCCAATTCATCGAACATGGACACTTCCGACGTTGCCGATACCGATTAATTTTGCATCCAATTTCAATTGACAAAGCTATGAGTACACCGCAACTTCTTGACTGCCTTGAACGTGAGACAGGACCGAATCCAACCCGGGCGGTTATCTGGTTACACGGCCTAGGAGCAGACGGCTACGATTTTTTCCCGATTGTGCCCGAACTTGACCTGACCGGGGTGCCTCCGACCCGTTTCGTCTTCCCTCACGCCAATGTGCAGCCCGTCAGCATCAATGCAGGCATGGCCATGCGCGCCTGGTATGACATTCTCGTCTCTGATATTGGCCGGCAAGAGGATGAAGAAGGAATCCGCAAGTCTGAGCAACTAATTCGAGCCCTGCTGCAACGCGAACAGGATCGGGGCATCGAAAGTCATCACATTGTGCTGGCCGGGTTTTCTCAGGGATGCGCAATGACCCTGCATACCGGACTACGCTACGATCGTCCGCTCGCTGGCTTAATAGGTTTGTCAGGCTATTTGCCGCTGGCCGATACCTTGGAGGCGGAACGCCATGAAGCCAACCTCAAAACCTTGATTTTCATGGCTCATGGTACCGAAGATCCCATCGTACCCCTTAGTCGGGGATATGAATCACAGCAGCGCCTGGAGAAGGCGGGATACAACGTAGAGTGGCGCACTTATGGCATGCAGCATTCGGTGTGCCAAGAGGAAATTCGCGACGTCAGCCGCTTTTTACGCAAAGTATTGACCTAGATCGTAAAAATCGAACAAAACCTAAGGGATACTCCCCACTCGGAACCCTTAGGCCACACGTTGAATAGTGGTAACGTAGCGCTTGCTTACCACGGCATGTATGGAGTCAATCATGTTCAAGAAAATCCTCATTCCCACAGACGGCTCGCCGCTCTCGGTGCAATCCGCATCCGCCGGCATTGAGTTCGCCCATTCTGTCGGAGCAGAGGTAGTCGCACTTCATGTCACGCAGCCGTTTGCCGCCACGATCGGTTTTGACGGCATGGCGGCCGCTTATGCCATCACCGACGAATCCTACGAAAAAGCCGCAGCCGAACAGGCACAGGAGTACCTTCAAACCGTGCTCGACATGGCCACTGCCAAGGGCGTAAAGGCAGAGTCACTTTCTGTGTCGAACTTCAACGTTGCTGACGGTATTGTGCAAGCTGCCGTCGACAAGGAGTGCGACTTGATTTTCATCGGCAGCCACGGCCGCAGCGGTTTATCACGTTTGCTGCTGGGTAGCGTCACCGCCAAAGTGCTTTCCTTGTCGACCCTGGCGGTGCTGGTGTACCGCGTGAAGGAAGAAAAGAAGAAAGACGATAAGCAAAAAGAACAGAAGTAAGACCGACTACACTCAAGGCACGAGATGCCTTAAGCGAACCATTTCACCGACAGGCTGGTCAATCAGGCCTCAGATGCTACCTGTGCACTCCGGCGCAGCCTGTCTCAGTGCTCTAACTACTTCGTGGGCAGCGCGCGTACTCGAAACGGGCCCACAAAGTTGCTCCCCAACACTTAAACCAACGTAATGGATTCTCGCCGGGAGTTCCATACATTACGATCCCCGCGTCCATCGGGCACGGTTTTCCAACTCTCAAGCCACATCACCCGCTTGAGCGTCGTCGCGATACCCTTTTGCACGGATCAGATAGCCGCTTGGCTCTCACGCTACCCGCGGTGTTAAGGAGGCACATCAAGAGGACACGGGCTGCATCTTGTTGGATGCTGCCCGTATCTGGGTGCTCATCAGCTTAGTCGCGAAGTTGTTCGCGCAATACATCAAGAATACGGCCCGCCGTAGGGCTGGTATCGCGCTGCCCCTCGGCATTGACCACCGTCACCTGGGTTGACCCACCCAATTCACGCAGCACCACGCGATACTGGGGCTGCTCCTTGGGTGTTGACGCGCCAAACACGCGGCGCAACCAGCCTGCTCGCTCGCCTTGCTCAGCGTCGATGTCGAAGTAGCGAACATAGTATTCGCCTGCAGTCCGATCTCGATCTTCGACGGTAAAGTTACCGCGATCAAGTGCCAGACCGACACGGCGCCACGCACGGTCGAAAGGCTCGGCAATTTCCAATCGGCCTTCAGCCCCAGAGCCCTGAACCAGCGATGGCCCGGACTGACTGACGGCCTCCGTGCGCTGCGTCCGCTCCAGCTCCAGCTTGGCCCTATCCTCGTGAGCGCCCAAAAATACCATGAAGCGAGCGAGCATGGCGGCATCGAGCTCAGGATCCTGGTCGCCCGGCACCCACTTGGTTTGGGCTTCCGAGATAACCTCCTCAACCATCTTCTGGTGCGTGATATACACCTCGATCGCCCCATCGGGAGCGCGCTCAAGACGCGTGCGGAAGAACTCGCGTTCACCCGTATCCCAGGCTAGATCGATCACACGCCCCAAGGTGCGTCGCAGCAAGTCTTGTGGAATCTTGGCTCGATTCTCGGCCCAGTCGGTTTCGATCAAGCCCGCCTGCGCATTTTGCGAACGGATCGTGAAACCCTCGCTACGCCAGAACTCGAGCGCCTCTTCGAATACATCTTCGGCCGATTTGTCATAGACCACGAGCCAACGATTCGCGCCGTCACGCTCTATGCGCATATTCTCGCGCTGCGGCAGAACCCGTGAAGCGTCCTGGCCGCGGGCCAACGCTTCACGCATGGCTTGCTCGGACGCGTACTCAGAATACGATGTGCCGCCCGGCGAGCCAGGTATCTGATAGCGCAAGTTTGGGGCCACCTGAGTCAGGTCGGGGGGTACCGCCAGGCCGCCATCACGTTGGGGCGAAGCACTGCGATAGTCGATCGACTCTTCCTTACCGAGGAACTGATTTACTGTGCTGCACCCAGCCAAGGCAACCAAGGTCAGCAGGGCACCGCCAATGCGCAATTCTTTTTTCATGACAAAGGTCTCAGGAACATGCGACAAACCGCGGCACGCAAGCTGCACGCGGACGCGGCTCGGACACAACAATGCAGCCGCCGTGAGACGCGAACAGAATGCGATCTCGTATAGACGGCCAGTGGGTCACACCCTGCGCACAGGGCGCCAAGGAACGGGGCCAGCACATCAAAGTGCACCAGCCGAGCGCAACGCCGCCCTCATCAAATCGTGATGGCGGGCGTCGAGCTCGCAGAGTGGCAAGCGGTAACCTAGCTGGGTCTTGCCCATTTCCGCGAGTGCCCACTTGACGGGGATCGGGTTGGCTTCAACGAACAGCGCGTGATTGAGCGCAGCCAGACGCGCATCCAGCTCGCGAGTGCGCGCAGCATCGCCGGCCAGCGCAGCCTTGCAAAGTTCGGCCATTAACCGGGGGGCAACGTTGGCAGTGACTGAGATATTGCCCTGCCCACCCATGAGCATCATGGCCGCCGCTGTAGGATCATCGCCGCTATACCAAGTAAAGCCGGCTGGCGCCCGACGCAGCAGATCGCATCCACGCGGAATGCTACCCGTAGCGTCTTTGATGCCAATGATTCCCGGAATTTGCGCCAGGCGCAGCACCGTATCATTGGCCAGATCGGCTACGGTTCTGCCCGGAACGTTGTACAGGATGGTCGGCAAGTCGACCGCCTCAACGACTGCCCGAAAATGCCGGTAAAGCCCTTCTTGTGTCGGCTTGTTGTAATACGGGACAACCTGCAGCCCGGCATCCGCCCCCACTTTCTTGGCGTGGCTCGCGAGCTGAATGGCCTCGGATGTCGAGTTTCCACCCACGCCGGCAATGATAGGAATGCGCCCGGCAGCGTGCTCAACCGCCACCCGAATGAGCTCCCCGTGCTCCTCCATGGACACGGTGGGCGACTCCCCCGTGGTACCCACAACCACGATAGCCGACGTTCCTTCCGCCACATGCCAATCGATCAGCTGGCGAAAGCTCTCGAAATCCAGGCTGCCATCCGGCAACATGGGCGTTACGATAGCCACGATACTGCCCCGAATGGACGGCGCGGCGACAGAACTCATTATGAAACTCCCATTGCAGCCCGGGTAAACTCTAGCGCGAAACCCGCTGCGCAAAAACAATCACGGTCGGACAAACAATAAATTCTACTCTGAACCGTCGCGTCATACGTGTAAGATGGCGACGCTCACGTAGTTGATTGCCTCAGGGACCACATTCTCCCTGACGCCAACATTGAAAACGCCACTGCCAAGGGGCGATCGAGCGGTTGTCGACCCACAAGCCCGAGCGAGCCTTGCGCGCAGCCTCTTCGAGCTCGAGCAGCGTGTGATCGCGCAGGAACATGTCCCGCTTTTCCCGATTCGCCCATGCCAGTCCGGCGCGCACCAGTTCGCGGTTGACGATTTCGCCGCTTTCTCGCTTAAGGTCGCAGATATACCGCTCGTAATGGTCGACTTCGTAACAGTGCGCCGTAACGTTACGCCCCTCGACCATGCTCTGCAAGGCTTGCCGGGCCTTCTGTGCAAACGGCTGCCCCGGGAGGCCATCCCGGCCTAGTTCGGGGGCGTCAATGCTAGCGAGTCGCACCGTCACCCGCTGGCGCCACGACACCTGCAGGGACACCGTGTCGCCGTCGATGACACGCACGACTTTACCCTGTAAGACCGCGGCCCAGGACTCCCCGCCAGCGGCTGCCGCATGGGGCGACCGATGGCCAAGGATGTTGGACGAGCTCGCGTCGTGTAACGCGAGAGCCGTCACACCGCCGAGCAACGCTAGCGTCAGACTGAACACGATGCGACGACTGAGGGCCGCCGACCTAAAAGATCTACTCGCTCGCACAGGTCAGTACCTACCCACCCGATCGCCCCTTTAATACACCAGCATCAAACCGACACGGAATTGACTGGGTGAGCGCACGTTGTAGTTGAGCAGCGTTTCTCCATACCCCCTGAAATACTGCACATGCAGATAACCATTGAGATTCGATAACCAGGTCCCCCGTAGCGGCCACGCCAGGTCTACCTGCCACGCGTTACGGCCGCTGCGCCCCCATTGAAGCTGCCCAGCCAACCGCAACCCATCGTCACGCGCCCAGGCGAGGTTCCAATCCACGTAGCCTCGGTAATCGGCGATGTCACGATTCAGGTAACTGACGCCAAAATATGTTCGCACCTTGGGCGCAAAGGTTAACGTGCTGCCGCCGTCGAAGCGGTACCGCAAGGCCGGCTGCGCGTACACAGCATTGAGCGAACGCGACTCTTCACCATCGCGCCCATTCGACATGTGATCGACACCGGCCGTCAAGCCCACGTTCCACCGGCTGTCGCGCGATTGCCATAGTGCGTCGCTCATCCAGAATATGCTGGGATTGTAGATCGTGTCATAAAACGGTTTGGACGGGCTGTCCAGATCCCACAGCGATCTTTGCGTATAGCCGATATACAGTCGCTCGTGAAACGCAGGTACCGCATCCGCGGGGGGTTGAAATAGGCGGTATTTAAGACTGATCTGAAATCGTGCATTCAGTCCATCCCGAGTCCCGACGGCAAAATACACGGGCTCGTACGGCGACAGTGCATTACGAAAGTGATTCCACACGCTCGTGGTGTACTGCTCCGGCCCTTGAGTGCCCGCCTCGTTCGGCGCGGGTCCGACGTCGCGTGCCGCACTTGCACTGGGGATGGCTGGAGGGGGTAGCGGATCGCCCGTTCCCGGTGCACCTCCCGGGATTCCAACATCCACGATGGGCCCAGACACAGCCGTTCCTGCAACGGGTCCGTGTTCGAGCCCGCTCACGTCGAGCGCCAATAGCGACGGGGTGCCCTCGATGGACACTGCTTGTAGGCCGGACACGTGCGCTGGCACGACTGCGCGCCAGCTCACCTTGACAAAGTTGTTTACGGGCACCCGCATCGCGACCGGATCGCCGGAAAGGTAAGCCAACGAGCGAACGCCCCCTCCCGTTGGCGCCCGCCACTGCAAAACTAGCTGTTTTGGGGGTGTCCAATCGGCGACCACATCGGTGTCGTTGTAATACACGGCAACGATGTCGACGGTTTCGCCCGGCCCGGCCTGGGCCTGTTCAAACCGATACGTGGTGGCTGCTTCTGCGCTCGTTGACAACGCAGTGGC
Source organism: uncultured Pigmentiphaga sp. (assembly GCA_964569785.1). Lineage (GTDB taxonomy): Bacteria > Pseudomonadota > Gammaproteobacteria > Burkholderiales > Burkholderiaceae_B > Verticiella. The sequence continues at coordinate 6,619 of CAZMVM010000078.1, forward strand.
GAGAAGGATGGCGGCGAGCGCCGCCAAAAAAAATGAACAGCTATGCGACGTGCGCAATTCGTTAGTGCTCCGTAGAAAAACGTCCCGTACTTGCGTGTCCCGCCCGCACACCTGTCTACGTATAGGGTGAGCCGCTCGTTGGATCGGAGTTCTCGCACTGATTCTGCAAGACCCACTCGGCGCCGGGACGGCCGCGCCCCAAGCATGCCGAGTCGACAACCGGCCGTCCAGTTGCAAGTGTAGACGGGTGTAACGAAGGCAGGCCCACACTTCCGCCCGCAACCCGCTAAAGGTGAAGCCTGTCGATTGCGGAGTTCAGCCTTCGCTTCGGTTGACGGCTGCCGCTTCACAGGTCGCCTCAGATATCCTTCACATGTGCCACTTCACCGATCGCTTGAGTATTCTTCTTGTATAGGCGTGCCAATTTGCCATAGCTGGTTTTCGTTGCAGCCGACGGTATATCCTTTAAAGCGGCTTGTCACGCTTATACCCTGCTTTCAAGTGGCCCCAAAAGCTTCGCCTTCTGGTGCCACCCCGTCTCTATGAAATACGGTTCACCTGCTTTGCCTTCTACCTTCGATTTGCCTCCTCCTACCCAATGGCCCGGACCGCCTGCGCTGCCGCAGAGCTTCTTCAACCGCGACGCACAAGAACTGGCGCAGCGACTTCTGGGCAAGGTCATTCGTCGTCGCTGGGGCGACCTTTGGCTGTCCGCCCGTATCATCGAAACCGAAGCCTATTACCTTCATGAGAAGGGCAGCCATGCCTCATTGGGATACACGCCTAAGCGCGCTGCGCTTTTCTCACCCGTGGGCGGCGTGATTTACATGTACTACGCACGGGGCGGCGATTCATTAAATTTCAGCGCGAAAGGAAGCGGCAATGCGGTGTTGATCAAGTCCGGGTTCCCCTGGCTCGACGACATCTCGGGACCCGAAGCTTTGGTGTGCATGAAAAAGCTCAACCCACGCGTCAAAGGCGAGCCACGGACGAGAGAGTCGTTATGCGCAGGTCAAACCTTATTGTGCCGGTCGCTTGGTTTAAAAGTGCCCGATTGGAATGCGCGTTACTTCACCGCCGACTTTTACGTTGAAGACGTGGGAGAAACCCCGGACATCATTGTACAGACGACCCGCTTGGGAATTCCCCGAGGGCGCGATGAACATCTTCTGCTACGTTTTGTAGATGCCGAGTTTGCCCGTTACTGTACGCGCAATCCGCTACGTCGGGGCCAACAAGAGGGCCGCGACTACCGGCTACTAAAACCGGCTACCGTATCGAAGATTTATGCGTAATTGCACGACGTTGCGCATGGGTGCTGTTTCGCTCCGCCTTACCGGGATGTGGCCGACAGCGTCGATGTATTGCAGGAGGCTGTACGCGCAGCCACTTCCTGTCGCTGAGCCCATCAATATCTGCCATTGATCAGGACGCGACCTCCCGGATTAACCCAGGGCCGTGTCCAACACCATCATGATCACGAAGCCCAACATTAAACCGGTCGTCGCACTAACTTCTTTGCCATTGCGGTGCGATTCAGGAATGATTTCGTGACTGATCACAAACAGCATTGCACCTGCCGCAAAGCCAAGTCCCCACGGCAGCAATACCTCTGAGTATTCGACGAGCGTGGCTCCGAGGACGGCTCCAGCTGGCTCTAGCAGTCCAGTGGCGGCTGCCACCATGACCGCCCAAAGGCGTCGATATCCCACTGACATCAACGCGACGGATACGACAAGCCCTTCCGGGATGTCTTGCAGCGCAATTCCTGTGGCAAGAGCGGTACCCCGCGCGATATCAGTGCCCACATAAGCCACCCCGATGGCCAGGCCTTCGGGTATGTTATGCAGGGCTATCGCAAAGACGAATAACCAGATGCGGCGCATATGCGACGCTGACCGCCCTTCTTTGCCCTTGATGAAGTGTTCGTGAGGTAAGTAACGCTCCATGGCAAGCAGCACAGCAGCGCCCAACAAGACGGCCGCGCCGACGGTGAGTGCCGCCCCAAAACGCGTTGCGCCCAACGCCTCTGAGGCGGCGATGCCAGGAACCACCAGGGAGAACGCGCTGGCCGCCGCCATGACTCCAGCACCAAACCCGAACAAAAAATGCTGTGTACGGTCTGACAGTGTATGTGCGAACAGAACCGGAATCGCGCCGCCGAGCGCGGTAGCAGCTGCGGCCATCATTCCGCCCAGCAGTGCTTCCAGGACGACGCTATCCGCATCCCACAACTTCATCCAGGCGTCGTGCAAGAGGACGATGCCGCCCGCGATCAGAATGATCATGCCGATCAAGCGACGCCATTTCACTGCCCGCGGCAACGACTTGCCCGCCACATTTCTGTCCGACACTTCCATGCTTGCCTTTTCCGTCAGGAGAAAGGAAGAGCACAGCGCATAGCAACGCATGTGCCCTCACGGGTTGTCATGGGTACGCGCGACACGGTCGCGCATGCACTAAACTTACTGCTTTTGAGAGGTTACTGAAATAACATGCCTAAGCTGAACATCATCGCCTGCAGTACACGTCCTACACGCAACGGTTTACCTATCGCTCAGTGGTTTCATTCCTTTGCTCAAAGTCACGGCGGCTTCGATTGTGAACTCGTCGATCTCGCCGCGTTGAATCTGCCAGTATTCGACGAGCCCGAACACCCGCGGTTGCAAAACTACAAACATGAGCACACGAAGAGATGGTCGGCCAGTGTCGCCGGTGCCGATGCGTTTGTGTTCGTAACCCCCGAGTACAACTATGGGCCCCCTCCTTCGTTTGTCAATGCGGTGAACTACCTCAGTCGTGAGTGGCATTACAAACCCGCCGGCTTTGTCAGCTACGGCGGCATTTCTGGTGGGATTCGCGCTGTACAAGCCGAAAAGCTCTTGCTGACGACGATGAAAGTCGTTCCCATGCTCGAAGCAGTGGTCATTCCGAACTTCATGCAGCACCTAGGCGAAGACAAAACATTCAAGCCCTCGCAACTACACGAAGACGCTGCTGCTGCCATGCTCAACGAACTGATACGTTGGTCGCGTGCTCTTGCGCCGCTGCGCGCCTAATCGGATTGCCAGTACTTTCCGAACTGCTTATTTCGCTAGCCGCGACCGGACGCCCAGCATGAAGCCGATTTCTCCCTGGTTTCCGGTCGGCACGACCAAGAAAAAAAGGGGCGTTACTTCACGCCCCTTTTTCTAACCCACAATCGTCGTGCCATTGCACTTCTTGATTTTTTTGTACCATTAACCACAGAAAGCCTACCATCACTAAACTCTACTCAACCCTTGCCTGTACCACACCCTCAATCACCTTCGTTCCTAAGACTATCACGGGTGCGGATGCTCAAGGGCCCCGCCGGAACAGTGTTTTCCCTCTAATTAGCCCGGCGGAAGAAGCCGACAACAGCAAGAACAATAATGGCGCCAATCACCGACGCAATCCAGCCCACGGGCTCGCCTTCGCCATACCACCCCAAGCCACGACCAATAAAACCGGAAACGACGGCCCCTACGATTCCAAGTATGGTGGTTATCGCAATACCCATCTTTTGCTCACCTGGCATCAGTGCGCGAGCGATTAGGCCCACAATGAAGCCGACGATGATCATGACGATAATGTCCATCATATTGCTATCCTTTTGAGAGTTGCTAAGATGATGCCATTTGATGATATCCGGCAACGCTCCGGACTCCATGAAACATAGTGCATCTGATTGCAGGCTTCGTCGCATTTTTCCGACATTACGCGGTGCCGCTAGCGGGCATTTCAAAGCCGAGCTTAATAAAAAACGCGCGAATATCTTCTGGCCAGTCGGCCGACTTCAACTCGAACTGCTCGCGGTCGCCCGCATAAATGGCTAGCAGCGCCTCCTCGAATGGAGGGAGAAAATGTGCCATGGCCTGCGCCACCCGAAACGCCACTTCATACGCCTGCTGTTGACGCTCACGCAACGCTGCAGCAGCCCTCGCCTCCTCCACGAGTTTCCGCAGCGTCTTTGACGCTCCGCCGGGCTGCGCCGCCAGCCATTCCCAATGCTCCGGCAGGAGGGTTACTTCGCGGGCCACGACGCCGAGGCGTGGCCGTCCCGGGCGCCGCGGCTGGCTATGCCCCTCGCTCAACGTTCCTCCGTTAGCGTCAACGCTGCCGGATGGATCGTCAGTAGCTTCCTCCGTGCCCACCCTGGCTTCAACACCGCGCCCCCGTCCTCTTGTCTTCGGCGATACGGACGCCGTGCCGTACTCCTGAATCGAGTGAGACGGTTGGCCTTGTGGAGCTCGTGGCTGCCCTGCGGGTGTCTGTCCTCCGGAGACAACTGGCCCTTTACTGTTCGCGTACCCATTCGTCGAGTTACTTAGAGCTGCGCTTCCCGGCGGCGACGGGTGCCCCTTGTGCACCTGCTGTTCTGCATCTTCGTCGAGGTTCTCACCGCGCACAGTGACCTTATTAGCCGTTTGGCCTACAAGAGTTTCACCGGGAGTTTCGGGCGGACGCATCGCAGCACTTTCCGTGGGCAGGGGCGGTGGCTGCGCTTCCTCGAAGAGACCCGCTAGCCTGAGTGCTTCATGGTCAAAACATTGTCCAGTAGCGTCAACGAAGAGGCGTAGCCTGGCTTCGGGGATGCGAGCAAGATAGCGCCGCGCGTCCTCCTCGACGATGACCCACGGTCCGGAACTCACCAGTCGTGTTTCGTCAAACAAAGTCACCGCTTCGTGGGACGCTAAAGGAAGGTGGCTTGACATATGAAGGGCGAATATTTACAAAGAGTAGGCTTGGAAAACCATAGGTGGCAGTACGCCAGGCAACACGAGGGCCCGTCTTGGAAAACCCCTCCGTCTGCCCCTTACCTTTTTGAAGAAGATCCATGGAACATACATTACCTCCTCTGCCTTTCGCTAAAAACGCGCTCGAGCCGCACATGAGCGCCGAGACCCTGGATTATCACTACGGTAAGCACCATCAAGCGTACGTTACGAACCTCAATAAGCTTATCCAGGGCACTCCCTTCGAGAACAAAGACCTCGTCAGCATCATCCGCGAGTCTGACGGCGGTATCTTCAACAACGCCGCTCAGGTCTGGAACCACACTTTCTTCTGGAACTGTTTGTCGCCCCAAGGCGGTGGTGAGCCCAGTGGCGATCTGGCTGCGGCAATCGCCAAAAAGTGGGGTGATTACGCGAAGTTCAAGGAAGAGTTCACTGCCAAGGCTGTCGGTAACTTTGGCTCGGGCTGGACCTGGTTGGTGCGCAAGTCGGACGGTTCGGTCGACATCGTCAACACCAGTAATGCTGCTACTCCGCTAACCACCGACGATGTCCCCTTGCTCACGGTCGACGTTTGGGAGCACGCCTACTATATCGATCACCGCAACGCACGACCGAAGTTTGTCGAAGTATTCCTGAACAACCTGGTTAACTGGAAGTTCGCCGAAGAAAACTTCGCCAAAGCCTAAGGGTAACGCCTTACTTCGGTTTATCAGGGCCGATCGTAAGCCTTAGGAGCGTCATTTAAAGAAAACCGGAGCCTCATCACGAGCTCCGGTTTTCTTATTGTCGTACCGTATCGAACCCTGGGTCTTGGGTAATAGCGCAACGCTCGCCAAGACCGCCGTGCGTTTATGCGTTGGGCACCAACGCGAGCACCCTGAGCGGGCTGCCCGAGCCTCGCTGTATTTTCAGCGGAGCCGCGATAATCAAAGCTCCGGTAGGCGGCAACTGATCAAGGTTCTTCAAGCACTGCAGGCCATATCGATTGGCCCCGTGCATCAGCGTGTGACAAGGAAACGGCATGGGCCAGTTGATGGATTGGCCGGCATCCGTGTTAATAGTTTCTACGCCAAAGCCCAATACATTGCGTTCGTTTATCATCCACTCGACGACTTCTTGGGAAGGGCCGGGGGTGTGCGGCCCATCTTCCTGCATATTGAGATAGTCTTGTAGCGGGCGCTTGGACCAATCGGTGCGGAATAACAGCCATGCGCCGGCAGGGATGCGACCGTGCTGTTCTTCCCAACGCTGCAAGTGCTCGACTTCCAAGATGAAGTCGGCATTCTTTGCAACCTCGGCGGAGCAATCTATTACCACTGCCGGCGCCAGGAAGTTTGTGACCGGAATGGTGTCCACGGTGTTGTTGGGATGATCCTTGCCCGACACCCAGTGAACCGGTGCGTCAAAGTGTGTACCCGTGTGCTCCCCGCAAGAAAAATTGTTCCAATACCAGGCGGGCCCCTTTTCATCGTAGTGAGAAATGGTTTCCTGCTTGAATGCCCATACCTGACCGAACTCGGGTGGTAGCTGCAAAGCGGGAAAGTCCGGCGATAGTGTATGCGTAAGGTCGATGATGCGAATGGACCCGTTAGCAAGCTCGTTCGCGAACGCTACCAACGACGACTGTGCCATGAAATTTCTCCAGAAGCGAGCCCACGACGCCTGCACGCCGTCAGGCTACAGACTTATTCGATACGAATACCGGCGCTCTCGATGACCGTTTTATAGGTATCCAGCTCTTCGTTGATCAGACGGGCGAACTCCTCGGGCGGTGCGCCGATGATATCCATACCAATCGAGCCGAAACGGTCTTGCACCTCGGGTGAGGCAAGCACTTTGGTGAATGCATCATGCAAGGTCGCGACGACATCATCCGGAGTGCCCGCCGGAACAAAAAAACCTGTCCATGTAGCGGCGTCGACGCCGCTTATGTCGGCCTCTGCGACTGCCGGTACATCGGGTAGACTCGCCACACGTTTACCCGTAGTAACCGCCAACGGCCGCAAGCGGTTGGCACGTATCTGCGGCAACGCTGGCGAAAGCGCATCCATAAGTACCGGCACGTGTCCCCCGATGACATCTTGCTGCGCGGGTGCACTGCCGTTATAGGGCACCCCGGTCATGTCGACCCCTGCCCGCATCTTGAAAAGCTCGCCCACAACTTGTGCGGGAACAGCCCCATGAGCGTAGGTGACTTCATCTTTATGCTCGCGCAGATAGGTAATGAAATCTTGCAGCGTGCGAGCCGGGAAATCAGGATGCACGGCCAAGACCATGGGCATGGATGTGGCCAGCGTGACCGGGCGAAAATCTTTCACCGGGTCGTAAGGCAAATTGGTGTACAAGGCAGGATTCATGACGATGGTGGAGTCGATCGCCGTGAATACCGTGTAACCATCGGACTTGGCTTTGGCCACGTGCTGAGCGGCGATGACGGTATTACCACCGGGGCGATTCTCTACCAGGACTGGAACCCCAAAGTGTTCCGACAAGCCCTGACCAACCACTCGCGAGAGTGTGTCTGCCCCGCCGCCGGGGGGAAACGGCACGACAATCGTAATAGGCCGATCTGGATAGGCGGCCTGCGTAGCAGAGCCTGCCAGTAGGACCAACCCGCACACGACAGCCAAAGCATGGCCGAGTAGTTTTTGCATCGTCTCCTCCTGGGTCACGAAGGCGCCACCTACCTGCTTTGAGCGGGCCACGGGTGTGCAGCAGCGCCCGAATTTGCTTCAGAACTGAAGCAAATTGAAGGTAGCGTAAAGCGCAATGGCCGCTACTGCAACCCGTATCAGCCCTTAGTACCTAGCTTTCGGACTTCACTTTCTCGATTTCGGCGCGGAAAGTGTCGAGTGCCGCTTCACCGTCGACGCCGAGCTTTTTCATACGCTCGACCCACTCACGCCCCAGCTCCTCGCCATGTTTGCGTATCGTTCGCTGCTCGTCTTCGGTCGCCACGACAATGTTGTATCCGGCGGCCTTCATTTTGTCCCACGCATCGTTCTCAACCCGGTCCCACGCTTTACCAGCCAGCCGCGCAAACGCCTCACCGGAGACCTCATCGATGGCCTTGCGATCCCGCTCGTCGAGCGCCTGGTACTTATCGGCGTTCATGATGAGGTAGTGCGTATCGCGGTAGAGACCGCCAGGAATGCGGTATGCATTCTTAAGTATCCCATCCATGCGAAAGCTATATACCGAGTCGGAGTTGAACATGACGCCATCGACGACGCCCCGCGACAGCTGCTCATACGCCTCGCTGGCAGACGTAAATTGAGGAACAATGCCCAGACGGCTAGAAATGTCCTGAACAATCCCCCCAGTGGCCCGCAGCCGCATGCCGTTGAGGTCGTCGAGCGAATTGACAGGCTTGCCATCGCGCGTGAAGATGTGCCCCGGCCCGTGCGTATAAAGCCCCAGCAACTTCACCCCGTCGAATTCGTTGAGCGGCGCGAAATGCTTTTGGTGAGTGCGCCAGTAGGCAACTGCAGCGCTTTCCGCATCGTCTGCATAACCGGGAAGCGTCATACCATAGGCTGAAGGAAAGCGGTCGGCTGTATAAGCGTGAACACTCAATGCAACATCTGCAACGCCGTCACGCACCAAATCAAAATGCGCAGGCGGCCGGCCAAGTGCGGGTAACAATTGAATTTTTACACGCCCTTCTGTCGCTTCTTCGACATTGGCGGCCCAGGGTTGGAGAATTTCGGTGGTAATGGGGTGGGTCGGGGGCAACCAATTTGAGAACCGCAGTGTGGTCTGAGCCTGTACAGCAGCGGTAGACATCGCGGCAGCAACGACCCCTGCAAGCATTGACCGATGCAAAATCGAACGACTACGTATCATGAGATTTGTCTCCTCTTTTAATAAACATCCCGCGAATCGAATATGGGACTATTCCATTCGCTGCACGCAAACCCTCTTCTTGGTCATATTGTGTACAAACTATCAGAGAAATCGCTTTACACGCTCGCAGGAAGCACCAATACAAGCCACGGCACTGAC
>CAZMVM010000079.1:0-15361 GCA_964569785.1 uncultured Pigmentiphaga sp.
CGGCGGCAACCAGGGACTGATGAAGTAGCGGTAAAAGCGAATCGGCAGCATCAGCACCTGAACTGCCACCTTCCTGAGAATGCTCAGCATGGCAGGCATGACGCACTCATTCAAATGAAGACAGCCCGGCACGCAGGCCGAGCGCTGGATTTTATAGGCGCACCACCGGGCACAACGCCCGATCTTGTGCCTCCCGATTCTGCGCCTTTACGCCGCATTGCTCGCGTCAACAAATCGTCGGCCTCGCACCGAACCTGGCGTCGCAGGGCACGCAGAGAGATATCCCCTACCCTGCTGTGCAAACGGAAGACATAATGGGCAGGCGGCAAATCAGGCCGCTTCAAACGGAACGCTTCCCGTATCACGCGCTTGACCGTGTTACGGGTGACCGCCCGCGGTGCCATGCGGCGGCCGATGACCATGCCCAACGCCGGCTCGGCGGCCGGCGCCATATGCAAACTGAGTAAAGACGTGCGGCCAACGCGCCGCCCCCCGAAGGCAGCATCAAACTGCTCGGCCTTTAACAGCCGAGCACTCCGAGGCAACCCGTATCCGGGCGGCGTGGAAGCAGAGCGACGCAATGACGTGGGCCGTCGGCAGTCTTTGAAAGAGTATGCAGGCGTTGGAAGAACGCTTATACAACGGCGACGCGCTTACGTCCCTTGGCACGCCGAGCATTAAGCACAGCACGACCACCGGCAGTTTTCATGCGCGCGCGAAACCCATGCGTGCGCTTGCGGCTAATAACAGAAGGCTGAAAAGTACGTTTCATAACCGGGAACCCAAAAAAACGGCACGCCCCCGCCAAGCCCGGACAACGACTAGCCAGAAACGAAACGAATTCAGGCTGCCTAAGTTGCGCTTGTCACCCAGCAAGGAAAATACAGAACTAATCACTAGGGATAAGCCTGCATTCAATGATTATTTGGCCAGATGAAAAACAAGCGTCGGGCGCTGACAAAACGCGGGCTGGGAAAAGGAGTTTGCAAGTTTATGCAAAGCCAACCATTTCAGCAGAGTAGGCCATGCTTGTCAACTTCCCCAGTGAATCACCCACCTTGGCGTTCACAGAAACGCCTGTGTCATTTTGACACATCTATGACACGGATTCTGTCAGATCACAACTGAACGTTATAATCGATTGGCTCGACGACGTTAGGGTGTAGCTTTCGGTTGCGGAAAGCTGTAAGGGAATTCATACTCCCTTAACACGCCTGCTCCAATCTAGCCTCATCCTCGATTAAGCCTCACTCCGAACGTCGGTCGCTCGCATTCGCCGGCATATACATTCGGGCAGCATCTGCAATGCCGCGATTGCTACGGCCCTACACAAAGGAGATGAACTATGGCAAGAACGACAAGCCCACAAGGCCAAACAATGCCCTCTGGTTTAATGCGCCTCTGCCTGGGAACCTTCACCGCCATAGCGGCCACCCTCAGCACAGTCTCCTTGGCGGGCCCTCCCTCTGCCGCACCCTCCGATGCGCTCTCGACAGCCTCCACCGAAGCGGTTGCCGGCGAGGTCGTACTTAGCGCAGGCCCTGCCTTTCTGCGCCTGCCTACCGGAGAAACGCCAATTTCGCGAGGCACCAAGCTCAAACCGGGAGACACCATCGTTACCGGCGAAGGGGGGTTCGTGCACGTCAAAATGGCCGACGGGGGCCTAGTCGCGGTGCGACCGCTGTCGCTCTTCGAGATCGAGGTATTCGACTACCGTCGCCAAGCTCACAGCGACCGCGTACGCTATCGTCTCGAGGAAGGCGTGGCCCGCTCGATCACCGGAGCGGTCGGTGAGACGAATAAAGAGTCCTTCCGCCTGAACACGCCAGTTGCCGCCGTCGGCGTCCGCGGCACCGACTTCGTCGTGGCAACCACCGCCACCGCCTCTCGTGTCGCCGTGAATAGCGGCGCTGTCGTGGTTGCTCCGCTTTCGGCGAACTGCTCGGCAGCGGGATTTGGGGCCTGTAGTGCCAACGGGGTGCTGCTGGGCAAGGCAGACGGACCTCACGGCGAATATGTAGAAGTTGTTCGAGGCGAAGCCGCCCCACGCTTGGTGCGCGACCCGGACAATACCCCGGACCGCATCTCGCCTCCCCACAAGAATGAACCCACCATCGTCGCCGACGAGTCAACCGAAGACGTCACGTCTGCTATCAAGACCACCGACATCACCGAACGCCGGTTGCCCCTCCAACCGGAAGAAGCGCCGGTTCCCAAGGCGGTCCCAGAGCTCGTGGCAATGCCTGCCGATGTGCATTGGGGCCGCTGGACTCGCCCCGACAACGTTGAAGATACCTCGCTTACCCGCGTTGCCCATCTGGTACGACAAAACCTCCCCATACAGGTAGTCAATTCGCACTATGGTGCCGGCATCACCGCTATGGCCACCGAGCTGCCGCGCTCGGGCCGCGTCGACTTCGCGGCCGCAGGCGGCGAGGGGGTATTTGTCAGCGACGGGCAGATCACGGCACTTTCCGTGGCCGGAGGATCCCTCAGTGTGAACTTCGACAACCGCAGCTTCGAGAGCGACGCACGTTTTGCCAGCGCCGACCGGCACTTCGATACGCAGGCGGCGGGCCAAATTGACGCGCGCGGGTACCTGCGCTCCGATCCTTCACTTTCCAACGCGCGGGTTACTGGCGCCCTGAGCGAGAATCTCGATAGTGCGATTACGGCAGTGGAACGCGACTTCGATGACGGCCTGCTTTCGGGCGTCGTCGCGTGGGGTGTGCAGCAATAGTGTCACCCTGTGCCACTTCCCATAATAGCCCTTCGCTCCAGAATACACAGCCAAGCCGCGGTGGTCGTCTGTTTGCTCGCGGCAGCCGCGCTGTTGCTGCCCGGTATTCGCTCGAGCTTGGAAAATCGTCTTTACGCGGCCTTGCTCGCCAGTGCTGGCCGCTTCATTACGCCCACCACGACACCCATCACGATTGTCGCCATCGATGAAGCATCCATCGACGCCCTGGGCCCGTGGCCATGGCCGCGCGCAACCTGGGCCGAGCTGCTTGATCGCCTCCGCGTCAATCATCGGCCAACCGTCATTGCCCTTGATGTGGTCTTTCCCCCCGATCCGCGCCAGCACGACGGCAACGCCGAGTTCGCCCGCAGCTTGAGCACCCAGCTGTCGGTGATTGGGCAGCTTCTTATTACCGAGCCCGGCGTACGGGGGCGTCCGACTTGGTCGATCGTTACGACACTCGACACCGACGGAGACGCGCCAGACTTATTAGACGTCGAGTCCTTCCCGCATGGCCGTCTGCCAGGAATTCTGGCCAGTGAGAGCGTGCTGGTATCGGCCCCCTCGGTCGACGTGGGGCATATCAACGCACAGATCGATGCTGACGGAATTATGCGGCACGCCCCCACGGTCCTGTGCGCAGACATCACCTCAGAAACCTGCACCGTGAGCTTTGTGCAGGCTGCCATCCAACAGCTGACAGGAGCACGTTACTGGCAGATCCGGCCAGGCCGTTGGTCAGAGGCAAGATGGGTATTAATTCCGGGCGATCTCACCCCCCTCGCCATACCTGTCGACGACAACCTGCGAGCCATCATTCCCTGGCGTCATCCTAGCGGCTTGCGTCACGTCTCTGCTGCCGACATTTGGCACAATCGGCTGACGCCTGGTTTGTTAGATCAAGACATTCTTCTCTTTGGCGGCGTTTCAATCGGCTTGGGCGACATTGCCACGACACCGTTGGGACGTACCGTTCCCGGGGTGGAAGTTCACGGCCAGCTCCTGCGCAGTTGGCTTCAAGGCAGCTTGCCGTTCGTGCCCCGGTACGCCGTACCGCTTGCATGGGCGTATATTGCGCTGCTTACCTTGCTATTTGTATGCACAGCCAATCGTTGGCGTACGTTGCTGGCACTGACTGTAGCCGGCTCGATACTGCCCCTGGCATGGGCGGTGTCCGCGTGGGTGTCGCAACATGCGCTCGTGCCGGCGGCTGGCCCTGCTGCATTTGCTTTGCTTGCGGGCAGTCTGCTGGTCGTCCGCTGTCTATTGAACCAGCATCGCAACATGGCGCGTCGGGCAATCAGCTATTTACCACCGCCCCTGCGCCGACTCCTCGAAACCCCCAACGGCGACGTGCCCTCAGAAACGGGCTGGGGCACGATCATGGTGGCCGACATTCTGGGCTACACGCGTCAGTCTCACCGTTTATCGCTGGACGAGCTGGCACAATGGAGTGAGCTAGGCATGGAACACGTGGTTCGGCACGCCACTGCGCGCGGCGCTATGCTGGATAATGTCGCCGGCGACGGGGCACTGCTCATCTGGCGTGAAGGTACGAAACAACAACAGGCACGGGCTGCCCTTGATTGCGTCCGCACCATTCTTGCCACCTTACCCAATCTCAACAAGCGACTGGAACAAATGGGGTTACCGCCTCTGGCCATCGGTTTTGGACTCCATGCAGGAGATTACCTGTTGGCTTCCCTGGGGACGGGACAAAAGCGCTATACGGTCGTGAGCGAGGCCGCAAATTTGGCGGCTCATATCGAGCGACAGACACGCCGGCATCCTTGGCCCGTCTTGCTGAGCGAAACGCTGGCCCGATTAAGTCCTGCCAGTACGACACGACAAGTAGCTTACCTATCCTCCTCTGGTGGCGAGGCTTTGGCACTGTATACCTTAGCCGACGAACCGGACAATCGCTGGCCTGTAGCGCCCACTGTATCCACCGCCACAACAATCTAGTGACCGTTGCATTGCCTTTTCCACCGTCCACGTACATCTTTTCTGACGCGTTCACGTCTCCGCGCATTCTGACTCAGCCGCGGCGTCTCCGCACCCATGTAGGCACGCTCGCGCGGGCGAGTGCAATGGGGCTCATCGCCGTCTCGACCACGGCATGGACCGCAGAAGCGAGCCAGCGCGTGCAGGGTCTGCAGCCATCGCATTCGGTGCCTGCACGAGATGTGTCGCTCAACGCCAGCCGCTTCGCCCAAGCCGATTCTCCTGCCCGCTCGACAACGCTTTTATCGACGGCCCTCAAAGTTTATGAAGATGGCCTGGATGCGCGAGCCCGCGGCGACCTCGTCACGGCATCTTTGGCATTCGAGCAGGCGCTCATGCTGAACCCGGATTTTGCCGGAGCGTGGTTCGACTACGGAATTTCTCTTTGTGACTTGGGCGATCCCGTTGGTTGCAAAAACATTCTCGACACGGCGATCCAACAATTTGGCCTGCCGCCGGCATTGCGCCAAACATTGGGACAGACCTTGCGCGTACAACGGGGCGAGCTGAGCGTCGGTTTGGGGGCGAGCACTAATCTCGTGCGCGCGACGGGTGTCGACAGTCTGACTATTTTGCTCGACGGTATCCCCGTGCGCGCATTTTTGGACGACCGGTATCGAGCCCGCGGCGGGGGCTACTCGGAAGCCAGCTTCAGTTGGGCTGCACAATGGCCTTTGAATAACCTTGGGGCACGCGTCGAGCTATTAGGTCGTCGCCCTTTCGAGCGTAAACTGCCCGATCTGGTCTCTGGCTACGCGGAGCTAGGCTATGCGATTCACCCCCGCACGCGCGTGGGCGCTCTCGCACTGGGCGTCGATGAGGGCTATTTGGGAGCCATCACCTCGGGGGGTGTTTGGGGAGAGCACCAGTTCGGCCCCGGCGGCACCGTCATGCGCTTCGCACTCGAGCGACGTAAGCCCAAGAGCCAGGCCGGCTGGACCACCGCGCGTCTGCTGACCCGTGTCCCGGTGGGTGATGCTACCTCTGTGCAGTTCACCTTGGAGCATGACTTCACCCAAAAACAACGAGCGGGCGAGGCACAATCACGCTTCGGGGTGGACCTTCGCAGTAGCTTCTCGCTGCCGCAAATAGGAGACCGGACGCCGCGCCTCAACGTCGGGTTAGGTGCCTTGCATGCTCGCGACAAGGAACCTTACAGCCCTCTGTTCGGCGATACGCGCAACCGGCGAACCCGTATCCATGCCAACGCTGCGATCGGCATCAATCTGAACCGCAACTGGCGCATCTCGTTCGACGTGCAGGCGGCACGGCAGCGAGCAGATATCGATTTGTTTGACTACAGCGAAGTCAGCGGCCAGCTGTCATTGATTTATCTATTTAATTAGGCGGCTTCTTGGCGTCCGCCCGCGCTGCAACGAGATCAATCGTCGAACACAAACGACCACACCAGATCCAGCCCATTGATCGTGCCCAGACGCAGCGACGCCGACAACCGCTCTGAAATGCGGTAGCTAGCGCGGACAATCGTTTCTCGTCCGCTTAACGCCTGCTCGAAGGTCAAGTAAATCGCATCGGTCAGCCGTTTGCCGATCACCAGAAACTGATTCGCTCCGGCGCTGTCGGTGAGGTTTTTGATGTCGCCGATCACGGTCTGCTCGGGCAGAATGCCGCGCCCGCCAAGCGCGGCCCCTGAACGTAGCCCGAGCTCATCAAGCCCCAACTGTCGACTTAGCGGCTCGTTATCGGAATCCCGCAATAAGGAGGCTGCTGCGGATAGCAACATGCCTGCATCGGCGCCGCTGGCCGCCGGCCCACGACCCAACAACAACCACGATAGCTTTTCGACGTCGGGGACATCGGGAAACGAGACCAGCGTAATAACAGGCGCCCGCGCCGTGCCGCTGATCTGTACGCCAGCCTCTACCTGCAACCCTTTGCGTACGGCCACGATGTCCAGCAAGGGATCATCGAGCGGCCCCTGAAACGTCACGATGCCATGATCCACCACGAGCGTTTGACCGTAAATGCTGAATGCGCCACCGCGCGTATTGACCGTACCATTTGCGCGAAACCCCGAGCGGGTATTGCGAATGCGGAGCTGCCCTTCAAGCGCGGTACTTAACCCCATGCCCGTCAAGTAGACGTTCTGGCCCAGATCGATGTCCAGGTTCAGGCGCAACGGCAGACTCTCATCATTGGCGGGCATTTGGCCCCCTTGCATGATAACTACGTCGGAAGCCAGGCTGGGCAGATCCTCGACACGTTCCACACTGATCCATCCGGCATCGGCTTTGACGCGTCCGCTGATTTGCATGCGCCGGGGAGTGACTTCGACCTGAATCTGGCCGGAGCCAGCAATAAACCGATCGGCGCGCTGCACGAGCGGGAATCGCTCCAACTGCACCTCAGCCGACCCGCTGGCTTCCGCCAGCGACCAAGACCCCGAAGCCTCAATAAAGCCCTTATCGCCGAACTCTGCGATCCACGCTCTTACTTGACTGCTGTGCGGCGTCGTTCGAATGACGCCCGGGAAGCGCAAGGTATCCACGACCAAACGTTCGTCGGTAAAGTGCCCGCGTAATGTGCCATCCAGCAAGCGTATGCCATCGTCGATCCGCACAACGCGCAGCTCGTCCCCTGCGACGGTTCCGGTTGCGCTCCATTCACCGTTCGCTCGAGTGAACCGTGCCGTAGCGTGCACCTGCCCACCCACTTCGGTTTCATCACCGATGATCATGGAGATCCAGCCCAGATCATTGACCGCCACGTTGACCTCGAGCTCTACAGGCTGTTGTTCGGTCACCTCGGGCACGCCGTTCCGCATCACCGCCACGGTGCTCCCCTGTGCCGCCAGTCGGCCAACTCGCTCGCCCTCGATCAGAGCGCGGACACTGATATTGGAGCGATCACCCGCGGCCGCTCGCGCTTGTAACTGGAGCTCAAGCTGCCGCAACCCCAGTGCAAGCGGCGTGGCACCCGGAATTGAAAGGTCACCCCCCCGGCGCGTGACGTGTACCGACCCCGCGAGCGCCGGCTCCGCCGCGAGATCCCAGCTGATGGCCAGGCGTAATGGGTTCGATGACCGGGGTAGTTGCGCGACCAGCCAGGCCGGCACAAGCTCGTCGATGCGTCCCGCGGAGCGCCACGTAGAACCACTGCCGCTCGACCCCACGTGCTGCACCATGATTCGACGCTTCGCTGGCAAAGTAAGCTGCACGACGGTGGGCCCAACCGACCATTGCAGGGGTTCGGGCGCAGCGGGAGGTTGAACCCGCAGGTCAACTGGCGTGCTCAACTGCAAAGTAACCGCCGGATTATTCACTTGCAGCCGTGAAAGCCTTCCCGTCCAGTGAGCAACAACCTTCTTTGCCGCGTCCAACGGGTGGTATCCGCCCTCTAGAGACAGCTCGATGTTGATGGGCCCTTGCCGAAGTGCCGCGGGCAAGTCGACTGCCCCTCCATCGTCCGTGTCCTCACTGGCTTGCGGCTTCGACGCGCCGGCCTTCGCCGGGCCAGCTGGCTTTACCTTCTGTGGGGCGGACTTACCCTCCAGCATCGGCAACGCAACCCGAGCGGTCAGCGAGAGTGAATGTCGTTCAGGCATGCCGCGCAGGGTGCCCTTAAGATCGTAGTTTCCCTCCAGCCCCGGCCACACCCCGCTTGGTTGGGGCACTTTCAGATCGAAATGCAATGTGTCGTCTAACGCGCCGGCCGCCCCCTGGGCCTGCAGGCGGTTCTTGCCAACGCCCAGATCGACGTCGACACTCGGCAAGCGCATGTTCGCGAAGCGAAACGCAGCTTTGCCCACCAAAGGTTGATTTTGCCAATGGCTGCCCGGGTCGAAGGTCAGCCGGCCGTCAGCTTCCAGCTGTTCGAACAATGCCAGCGTGCCCGACTCGCCTTGCTCATGGTGATTCAAACCACCCGCCAGCTCGAGCATAAGTTGAAAGTTCAATTGGGCGGGCGGCACATCGGGCAGCCACGTCGAAGGATCCAGCCCATGCACCCGGGCGCTGATATGCCGCAGAGGTAGCCCATCGGAAAACGGTGTTAAGGCCGCATGCGCATCGATATCCAGCCCTTCGCCGGATCCTGACAAGCTCAACAAGACATGCTCGACGGTTCCTTGTGCCAACAATTGGATATCGGCGCGATGCTGATGCTGCTGCAGGTCGAAGTGCAAGGCCGCATCCACGCCGATGATCGGGCCACCCTTGAGCTTCATGCTTCCGGTTATTGCCGCCTGAGCATCGGGTGCGTGTACAACGAGCTGATCAACGTTTAATTGCGCCTCGTTCGAATGGGCATGTAGCGCTACGTCGACCGACTCGAGCTGGACGGGAACGGGCTCACCCTCGCGAGCCAGGGTGAAGGAACCTACTCTTAGCTGCTGAACGACGATTTCAACCGGTAGCTCGGGCCAGGACGGCTGTTCAAGTGGTTTACTCTGGGCACCGTCGTCGTCTTCCGCGCCGCCTGGCAACTCCACATGCAGCCGTTGCGCGCTGGCAAGATCAATGCGCACTTGCCGCTCGCGCAGCCTCCTCCAGTCGATACGTAGCTGCAGGTCGTCAGCTTCGAGGCCGATGGATGGGTTGCTGTACCGTAATTCTGCAATACGCAATCCCGACAGTATCGAACCCTGGACGCCGCGCGCATACCCGCTGCCCGTCAGTTCAATGCCGGCACGCAACGCCAAGATGGCGCCTGAAGTTGTCGTCAATAGCCCGATAACCGCGCTAACAACCACCAGCGCGATAAGCAGCAGCCCAACGATGAATCCGTGTTGCGATTGCCTCTTGGACCCAGACGAAACAGACCGACAAACACCGGAGCCAACTATCAAAATGCGATACCTAATGAAAAGTTCAACCGCAACCGCTTATCGCGCTCTGCATAGGCGAGATCAAAGAAAATGGGTCCGGCCGGTGTCCGTACCCGCAAGCCAGCGCCCACCCCAACGGCAACCCTCATATCGCGAAACGATTGGGCGGCATCTCCTGCATCCACGAACACCCCCATACCCAGCATCTCGGTGAAGTAATGTTGGTATTCAACGCTGGCCACGGCGAGCGCCCGTGCACCCAGAATTGCCCCTTCGCTCTCGTGCCCAATGCCCAGGTAACGATACCCCCGTATAGTGCGGGCGCCCCCGGTACGAAAACCGAAGTCGGCGGGTATACGTGTGTCGCTGGCTGCCCACACTTTCCCAACCTCGCCGCGCACCGTGATGAGATCGCGCTGACCGACTGTCCACCACATCTGGGCGCGCGCCTGACTGCGCGCAAACTGGCGCGATTCATTCAGCGCGGTGCCAATACCGACGCCAGCCGCAATTAAATGCCCTTCGCGGGGATCGTATTTGTTGTCCACATCGCGCCGCAGCCAATCGAAGGTGCTGATGAGCGTCGGCAAGGTATACGATTGGGTGCCAAAGCGAACCTTCTCGTGCGAAGCGATCAACCCCATGTTGGTTTCGTACTCGACCCGGCTATCGCCCGCACCGTGGCGGGTCTGGCTGCGAATCGCCCCAACTGCGGCGCGAGAAACGTTTTTGCCTTCAATGTCGGAATGCTCGACCAACAGTCCAAAGCGATTACGATAACCGCGTGGCGCAGGCGGCATGTACAAATCAACGAACCCGCGTTGTTGCTTGCGGTTCAGGCCAATGCCTGTGCGGAGCTCGACCGCACGGCCGGCCACGACGTTTTGTTGGTAGAGCGCTTCACCACGTAAGCCGACGTCGCTGTCGACGCCCAGCGATAACGACATCGACGCGTAAAGGTATGGTGATGGAATCCTCCGCCATCAGTTGCGAAAAGCGAAGTCCCGTGCCTCTACGTTGATCGTCCGCGGCTTCTTGTCCATTGTCACCGCTGTTGTCCGGCGGCGTTGCACGCGACGCGTCTTCACGTTCTGTGATTCTGCTTTCGGCAGCGGCACGACGTTCAGACGGTGTGTCGTCGCGCACGCCAGCATTGTCTTCTTTCGCAACCCCGTCCGACTCGTCGGCCTGCATCTTGTCGGGATCGGCATCCGACGCAGCTTGTTCGGCGGCGCGTTGCACGTTCGTGCGGCGCCGAGCTCCCGTATCTAGCACGACGTCGACCGAAGAGAAAAATGAGGTCGATTGCATCTCTTGCTGCCAGGTAATCAATTGCCGGCGGTCGTAGGGGGTCACTCCCGGCTGATATCTGACATAGCGGTGCACAAGGCTGGATGGCACGCGACGCAAACCGGAGATCTCGGTGCTGCCCAAGAGAACTTCGGGCCCACTGGCGATCCGCACAGTGAGACGTGCCGTTGCAGCATCGGGGTCAATCAGCGCCTGGGACTCTTGGATGCGAGCATAGGCAAAATCCTTCTCGGCAATGGCGGCTAGCAGATCGCGCTTGGCGCGCTCCCACTCCACGTTGCGAAAAGGCTGCCCCGCCGGCAAACTCCAATTTTCTCGAGCTGTCCGTATTCGCTGTTCGAATTTTGGCAACGAGACGGCTCCTTCGAACGAGAGCTCGACCTCTTTCACCACCGTTCGTTCGCCGGGCTTAATGCTGATATCCCAAGTTTCACCGCCAATATCCTCGCCCACCTCAAGCGTCACATCGGGCGCGAAATACCCTTCGGTTGCGAGCGCCGTTATGACAACGTTTCGTACCCGGCGACGTAAACGCTCCAGCTCGCCACCGTCCTGATCGTCGGATAAAGCGACGATATGGTCGACCGCCGCGGTAATGGCCTGCAAAACGGTGGGTGGCACGCCGCCAGGATCGACCGTGACCTCTGGTCTTTCGGTCGCTTCTGAAGCTAATGCACTGTGCAGCATCAGCCACAACAGCGGCATCAAGACGAATTGAAAGTAGCGACAATAGGGTAACTGGCTAGGCACATGTGGCTCGCTGGGTGAGTTGGGCCCTAACGGCGGCGTGTGTCCGCAATTCTGGGCGACAGCCCCGCCGTAAGCAAGTAGGGCCGACACCCGTGCATTGTTGCTAATGTGTCACACTAAGGGTGCGACCGCTGCAGCTAGGTATTCTGAACCACAATCGTGGGAAAGCGTGAAGACATGTCGCGCGCCTGCATCGCTACCCGTGCGGCCACCTGCCGCGCGACCGCGATATAAGCCTGTGCGGCCTCACTGGCCGGCTCGGAGACGACCGTGGGACGTCCCGCATCTGTAAGCTCGCGGATGGACAGGGCCAGGGGTAACGAACCGAGCCACGGCACGTTGTACTCGTCCGCCATGCGTTGGCCGCCACCTTCCCCAAAAATGTGCTCCACGTGACCACACTGACTACACACGTGCATCGCCATGTTCTCCACGATGCCCAGGACCGGGATGCCGACTTTCTCAAACATTTTGTAGCCGCGTCGTGCATCGATCAGGGCGATGTCTTGAGGGGTGGTCACGATGACAGCGCCCGTAACAGGTACCCGCTGTGCCAGCGTCAATTGAATGTCGCCTGTGCCGGGCGGCATGTCGACGATTAGGTAATCGAGGTCACGCCACTGGGTTTGCCGCAAGAGTTGGTCGAGTGCCTGCGTGACCATGGGGCCACGCCAAACCATCGGCGCTTCGGGATCCACCAGGAAGCCGATCGAGTTCACCTGCACCCCGTGACTCTCCAGAGGCTGCATGGTTTTACCATCGGTGCTTTTGGGTTGCTGTCCCGTGACGCCCAACATAGTGGGTTGACTGGGCCCGTAGATGTCCGCGTCCAGAATGCCTACGCTGGCTCCATCCCGCGCAAGTGCCAGTGCCAGGTTAACGGCGGTGGTGCTTTTCCCGACGCCGCCCTTACCGGAGGCCACGGCAATAATGTTCTTGACGTTGGGCAGCAGCTTGACGCCTGCCTGTACCTTGTGCGCCTGCACCGACCAGGACAGTGTCAAGTCGACCTGCTTCGCACCGGCTTGCTCAACGGCTGTTACAAATAACTGGTGCAGCTCGTCCAAACGCGATTGAACCGGATAGCCCAGCTCAATGTCCAACTTGACTTGATCGCCGCTTACGTCAAGGAGACGCACTTTCCCAGCCTCGAGTGGCTTCAGTCCAATCGCCGGATCGACTACGTTGTGCACGGCCGCCTGGACACTTTCTGATGTCAATGACATAGCGCTTTACGTCTCTGCAGAAGTAATTTCGGATGCCCCAAGCATAGCGGATTAACCGACCCTTCGAGGTACACTTAACAAATGAACGCCATTTCTAACCTACTGCGTACAGTTGCTATTGTGGTCGTTGCCGTTGTCGGTATCGCCATGGCAGCCGTACTCATGATTTCCACCGCAATCGCACTGGGTGTGCTCTATCTCGTGGCACGCGTCCGTGGGCGTCCCTTCGCACCCGCGCGCTTCTGGCAGCCGCGTAACCCCGGGTGGCAATTTGCCTGGGGCCGCTCGGGCTTTCAGCGCTCATCGGCAAACTCGTCGGGCACCAACCCCCACGAATCCAACGATACCGGTGGATTCAAACCGCGTCGCTCGCTTTCCGAGCAACAAATTATTGACGTAGAAGTACGCGATCTGCCGTAGTGGCCACTCCCACTCTCTCCGTCCCGTCTGTTTTGGGGAGGCTCGGAGCGTTATTTAGGCTCTCGCTTGACTCACAGCCAAGTGCCGCAGTCGCCTTTTAGCCCCGGCTTCAGTACTGCAAGCTCACGTCAGGCCGGGCAACGCGGCGCAGCTCTGCCAGGCTCACCGGGAAGGTCAGAAACATATCACGACGCCGCGACCTGCTATTCCGCCTTTAGCCCCTGAGCGCGGGCACTAAGCCAATCTTGCGGATGTTGCTGTGCTTGCAGCGACGGTGCCTGGCTCACACCAGACTTCGGCTTGGCAAGGAAGCCAAGCCAGCCGCTTCTTAAGCGAAGCGCCTAAAATAGATGCCGGAATAACCTGGGCATGGCGACACCCGCCGTCTGGGGTCGACATGCTCCCGTCGAGCACTGCCCGCTTCCCGTCAGGCGCGCCTCTTGTGATGTCTGCGTCAGTGTAAGGCGACCACCACGTCGACTTATGACGCAGCCGGTACTGGCCTCCACCGGCTGATACAGTGGCGAATACGTCGCAAGCGCAAGCCACACCGCCGAAGCTGACCGCCAGCACCAGCAGCGGCGCGCCACTGCCTGGCCCAGCTGGCATTGCTTGTCGGCTTTGTGCTCGATTCTCTAAGAACCAGAATTTCTCACTGCCAAATAACGCTCATGTCACGCACCCTGTTTGTCACCACCGCCCTCCCTTACGCCAATGGATCGTTTCATATCGGCCACATCATGGAGTACATCCAGGCCGACATCTGGGTGCGTTTCATGCGCTCACAGGGCCACACCGTGTATTTCATGGGAGCCGATGATGCGCACGGTGCACCCATTATGCTCAAGGCGGAAAGCGAAGGCGCGTCGCCCGAGGAACTGATTGCACGTTACGCCGCCGAACGTCCCCGCTACCTGAACGGATTCCATATCCGCTTCGACCACTGGCACAGCACACACAGCGAGGAGAACGTCGAGCTCTCGCAAGACATCTATCGCAAGCTTCGCGACGCTGGATTTATTGAAAGCCGCGTCATCGAACAGTTCTACGATCCGGTCAAGAATATGTTTTTGCCGGATCGCTACATCAAGGGTACCTGCCCGCGGTGCAAAGCCCCCGATCAATACGGCGACTCGTGCGAGGTCTGCGGCGCCGTCTATGCGGCGACTGAGCTCGGCGATCCGTACTCCACCCTGACGGGCGCCAAGCCGGTCATGAAGAGTTCAGAACACTTTTTCTTCCGACTGTCGGATCCGCGCTGTGTAGCCTTTTTGCGCGAATGGACGGCGGGCCAGGGCCCCACGGGACAACCGCGTCTACAGCCCGAAGTTCTGGCTAAAACTCGGGAGTGGTTGGGCGAAGAAGGAAAACTGGCCGACTGGGACATTTCACGTGATGCACCGTACTTCGGCATCGAAATTCCCGACGCCCCGGGCAAGTACTTCTACGTCTGGCTCGACGCGCCCGTTGGCTACCTGGCTTCGTTATTGTCTTATTGCCGTCAGCACGGCATCGACTTCGACGCCTTGATTGACCCCGCGGGCACAACCGAACAATACCATTTCATCGGCAAGGACATCGTCTACTTCCATGCCCTATTCTGGCCCGCCATGTTGCACTTCTCGGGGCGCAAAGTGCCCGATGGGCTGCATGTGCACGGTTTTATCACCGTGAGTGGCGCGAAAATGTCCAAGAGCCGCGGGACGGGTATCTCGCCCCTACGTTATCTTGAGCTGGGCATGAACCCCGAGTGGCTGCGCTACTACATCGCGGCCAAGCTCAATGCGCACGTCGAAGATATCGACTTCAATCCCGACGACTTCGTTGCCCGCATCAACAGCGATCTCGTTGGGAAGTATGTGAATATTGCCAGCCGTGCCGCGAATTTCATCAACAAGTACTTTGATGGCGAGCTTGCACCGGCCGATCCCGCCTTTCAGGAAGAAGCCACACAGGTCGCGGCATCGGTGGCCCGCGCCTACGAAGCCCGCGAATACAACCGTGCCATGCGTGAGATCATGGCGTTTGCCGACCGGATCAACCAGGTGTTCGACACCGCCCAGCCGTGGGTCATCGCTCGTAGTGCTGCCAGCGATCCTTTGCAACGAGAAAGCCTGCACCTGG